>NZ_AUAR01000001.1:0-300000 GCF_000428825.1 Desulfomicrobium escambiense DSM 10707
CTGCGATAGCCCAGACGGCCCTCTGTGCGCTCACCCTTGGATGCTCCAAGGGCTGCGTCCATCTCGGCCTCCAACGTTTGCTGGACAACCGCACGCACGAGTTCCTTCAAAACATCCTGTTCGCCTTCAAGAAGCCCTTTCAGTTCAGACGACGATAGAATAGAATTCTTCCTGACCATGGCAGACTCCTCCCGGAGTTGTGGATTGGTGGTACAACCCACACATGCCATGGTCTTTCTTTTTGCTGAAGATCCCGCACACTACCTGCCGCGTCGAAGACTCCTCGCAATGACGCATTGTCACGGCCGTCACCGCGAGCGCAGCGCGGCCTAGTCGGGCAACGCGCGAGATCCATCTTCGATGTGAATCGGAATGCATCTGGAACAGAGAGCGAAAGGATAATGACGGATTGCGGCAAAAAGAAGTCCCGGAGGTTTTTTGCAACCTCCGGGACTTCTGGTGGAATCAAACGTTCATCGCCCGCTTTGGGGCAGGCGTTCCGTCAACTCAGGCGCACGTTCCACAGCTTTTCCAGCGTCTCCTCCGGGAGTTCCCAGATGCCGTGGTGCAGCCGCTCCATGCGCTCGCTGTCGTAGAGGAGCTCCTTGCGCTCTTTCTTGTTCAGGGCAGCCGGGCCGTGTTGCAGGACCCTGTCCAGCAGATCGTCGCGGCGCTTGGCGATTTCAGGGGCGAGGGCTCGCGGCCCGCGCAGCAGGCTGCGGTGCAGCGTGTTGATGGCCGGGACGACGGCGGCGCGTACGAACCCGTCCTCGGAGGGGATGCCGAATCCGCTGCGATCGTTGGAGGTGCTCTGCATGTAGGCGTCGATGTCCTCATACTCGCGTGGCAGGCGGACTTCCTCGGGGGTGACGAAGATGCGCAGGCGGCGCAGGAACCTGCCGACTTTGGCCTGGCTGGTGATCATGGACACCGGGATGGACAGCAGCAGCGAGATGACCAGCGGCGAACTCCACCAGAAGAAGACGCGGTTGATCTGAAAGAGGGCCGCGCCCCAGACCAGGGCCAGGAGCGTGCCGCCGCCGTGAAAGCGCAGGGCGTCCCAGAAACTGGTTCCCTCGTCGTCACGCTGTTGCGTGCCCCAGCCGATGCCCATGCCCATGAGGGTCAGGAAGACGTACTTGCTGTGGAAGAGCATGCGCACGGGGGCGAGCAGGGTCGAGAGGACGACTTCCGTCATGATGCTGCCGCACAGGGCGAAAAAGCCGCCGAACTGTTTGCGGCGCCCCTTGATCAGGGCCAGGAGCAGGGCGCAGACCTTGGGCAGGAACAGCACGATGGCCGTTCCGGCCAGAAGGCTCAGGGCCGGGATCGGGTCCCAGACCGGCCAGACGGGGAAGAGGGATTTGGTTGGAGTGAAGTAATCGGGCTGGACGAGAGCCTCGGACACGGCTTCGGCCGTGGCCAGGGCCAGGAACAGGAACCACAGCAGCGCCGAGCCGTAGGCCATGACGCCGTTCAGGAACAGGGCCCGGTGGCCGGGGAAGATGCCGCGGGTGAAGACCAGCCGCAGGTGCTGGAGGTTGCCCTGGCACCAGCGGCGGTCGCGCTTGAGCTCGTTCAGCAGGTTGGGCGGCACCTCCTCGTAGCTGCCCTCGAGATCATACGCCAGCCAGACCGAATAGCCGGCTCGGCGCATGAGGGCCGACTCCACGAAGTCGTGGGACATGATGTCCCCGCCCAGGGGCGGTTTGCCGGGCAGGCGCGTCAGGGCGCAGTGCTTCATGAACGGCTTGACCCGGATGATGGCGTTGTGCCCCCAGAACTGCGCGTCGCCCAGGAACCAGTGGTGCAGGCCCGCCGCGTACATGGGGCCGTAGGCCCTGTTGGCGAACTGCTGGGCGCGGGCGATGAAGGTTTCGCGGCCCGTGCAGGCCGGCGCCGTTTGCAGGATGCCGACGTTGCGTCTGCGCTCCATGATGCGCACCATGCGGATGAGCGTCTCGCCGGACATGACCGAGTCCGCGTCGAAGACGATCATGTAGGTGTAGTGGTCGCCGTAGCGGCGGCAGAAGTCGGCCACGTTGCCGCTCTTGCGCTTGAGATTGATGCGCCGGCGGCGGTAGAAGATGTGCCCGTGGGCCGACAGGTCGTTGCAGAGGCGGTTCCAGGCGGCCTCTTCCTGCACCCAGCGTTCGGGGTCGTTGGAATCGCTCAGAATGTGGATGTCGAAGCGGTCCGCGGCGCCAAGCCGTGTCAGGGAACGCCACACGGCCTGGATGCCGGCCATGATCCTCTCGGGGTCTTCGTTGCAGACGGGAAAGAGGATGGCGGTCCTGACGTTCTGGCGGATGGGCGCATCGAGCTCCCCGCGCGACCGGCTCACGGCGAAGCGGTCATCCCTCTTCAGCAGGGTCCAGAAACCTGCCAGGGCTGTCCAGAAGCCCAGTGAAATCCAGATGAAGAGCACGCAGTAGACGGCGATGATGGCGGCTTCAAGGACCGTCCGCCCCTTGTGCGGCAGAAGGCCGCCCATGACGTAGGCGGCAGTCAGGGCCGGAGCGAGGACCAGGATCAGGAGCAGGAGCCTGCGGCGTGAGGCGATCTTGCGCCACGGTTCATTCAGAAATTCGCGTTTCATTTTTCTCCTTCAAGGAGTCGTCCGCCGCCGTATCTGTGGGCGCGGCAGCGGGAATATCGGGTGTTGCGGGTCAGGGCAGCTGCATGTCCATGATCCGCAGCCCGGCCAGGAGCAGCGCATAGAGCAGGAAGTCGATCAGCGCCGTGTTAAAGAAGCCTGCCGCCATGATCCACAGCGGCCGCATGAAGTTCAGGTAGACCCGCACCCACGGGCGACGATCCATTTCCTCCGGCCTCATGTGCCTTCTCCGGACGCCGGGTCCAGGAACGACATGCACTGCCGGTGTCTGCTCGGACAGCAAACCGCGCAGGATCCTCATGCCCCTGGCTTCCGCCTGGACCGGGTTGACGCCCGGGTCCTTGGCCAGTTCCGTCAGGGCCGCCAGAGCCAGTTCGTGCCGTGTCCTTTCCGGCAGGGGCAGGTGCCGCAGGTAGACGGCCATGCGGCGGCCGGCGGCCTCCATACGGGCCTCCAGCAGCATGGCCGGAGTCTCGACCGGGGGGCGGAACATGTCCTGAAGGCCGGTCTGGGATGGGTCAGCCGTTTCTTTTTTCATCACAGCTTGATGGCGTAGGACCATGTCTCCGTCAGCGGAGCCATGCCATGTTGCAGGGTGGCGCGCATCTCGATGAAGGGGCGCTTGTCCGATAGGACCAGGGAAAGGCCCGACGAGGCGTCGGGCTCGATCTCGAAGGCCAGGCGCCAGTTGCCCGTGACCTGATTCTTGTAGACGCGTTTTTCCAGAAGCTTGCCACCCTCGCCGATCCAGACGTTGGCGTCCAGGGCGGCGTCGTCGGGCAAGTCGTCGAGCTTGCCGCCCGCGAATTCGAGCACGAAGAGCCTGGACCTTTCGCCCTTGCCTTTGGCCGTGCGCGTGAAGATGACCTGCCCCTCGGGCGATGTCACGCGATGCGGCGCCGTCCAGCGGGCCCTGTAGTCGAAGCGCAGGGGTTTGCCAGGTTCGGGCGTGACTTCCGGCGCCCAGAAGGAGACGATGTTGTCGTGAATCTCCTCGGGGGAGGGGATCTGCACCAAGTGCAGCTGTCCCGGACCCCAGTCTCCCTTGGGCTCGATCCACGCGCTGGGCCGGGCTTCGTACCTGGCTTCGAGGTCGAGGTAGTTGTCGAAGTCCGTGTCGCGCTGCATGAGGCCCATGCCGCGGATGTTGGGGGCGTTGAAGACGTTGACCGCCAGGGTCTTGGGGTTCTGCAGGGGGCGCCAGAGCCATTCCTCGTTCTCGAATCTGGCCATGAGGCCGTCGGAGTCATGCACTTCGGGGCGGAAGTCGTCGTTGACGCGCGGGTTCGAGTTCTCGCCGAAGATGAACATGCTGGTCAAAGGGGCGATGCCGAGCCTAGCCACCGGTTCCCGCAGGAAAACGACCGATTCGACGTCCATGACGGTCTCGGCGCCGGGCGTCGCGTCGAAGCGGAAGGCGCCCGTGACGCGGCGCGAGTCGAGCAGGGCGTAGATGACGATGCTCTTGTCCTTCTTGCCCGGCTTCACGATCCAGAACTCCTTGAAGAAGGGGAACTCCTCGCCCGTGGCTTCGGCCGTGTCCACGGCCAGTCCGCGGGCCGAAAGCCCGTAGTGCTGACCCTTGCCCACGGCACGGAAGTAGCTGGCGCCAAGGAAGACCAGGAACTCGTCGAGATATTTCTTGGTGTTGATGGCGGAGTGGATGCGAAAGCCCGCATAGCCCATGTCCGCGGGAATCTGTCCGGCGAAGTTGTTGCCGCCGTAGTTGAAGGCCGTGGTATCGAAGTCCAGGCGCGCGGGGGCGTCCTTGTCGATGATGTTGATGGCGACCGTGCGGTCGTAGAACAGCCCAGGATGGAAGAACTGCAGTTCGAAAGGCAGCTTTTCGTCGCGCCACAGGCTCTTTTCGGGGTCGAAGCGGATGTCCCGCCACTGGTCGTAGGAGATGTCGCGCAGTATCTGGGGAACCTGGCCCTGGTTGTCCTCGAAGGGCTTGGCCGCGAGGTCCCTGGCCAGGGCCACGACGTTCTCAAGTCCGAAAGGGGCGGGCTGGGCTGTGGCCTGGTTGGTCAGAACAAAAAGAAAAAGTCCGGCCACAAAGCCGAACGCTTTGAATCGCATGAACATTCGCTGTGCTCCCTGAAGTGAAACTCTGCCGCGTGCGGGCAATTTTCGGTATCTCCCCTTGTGCTTTTCGGAAGCGCTCGTCAAGAGGCAAGTCGCGAACCTTTGCGAGGCAAAGGCTGCGGGTCGCCGCCTGGACGTTTGGCGCCTGCTTTGTTCATAGCACGGATGCTGGGGGAAAGTGAAGAAGGAAGCCCGGCCGGACGAGGGAGGTTGGTGCTGGGATCCGGCCGGGCCTTGGGGTCATGGCTGATGTCTGCGGGATTCCACGCGCCCTTTGGCGATGAGCTCCTCCAGGTTGAACTTCCGGACGCGGTAGCCCATCTGGCGGGGGGTGAGATTGAGTTCGCGCGCGGCCTTGTACTGAATCCAGGCATTGCGTTTGAGGGCCGCCACCACTTCCTTGCGCTCCGTTTCCCGCAACGGCTGGCACTGTTCCGTCGGCGGTGACGGCGGTTCCTGGATGGTGCGGGCGGCATGTGGGCGGTGCGTTTCCGGGTTCAGGAAACCGCGGATGAATTCGGCTTCCACCGGCTTGTCGTCGGTCAGGATGACGAGGCGCTCGACGAGATTTTCGAGTTCACGCACATTCCCAGGCCAGTCGTAGCCCAGCAGAAGGTTCAGGGCCTCGGCGGTCAGGGTCAGGCTGCGCCCGTATTCGCGCTCCAGTTCCTTCTGGAAGTGGTTCAGCAGGCGCGGGATGTCCTCCTTTCGTTCACGCAGGGCCGGCACGCACACGGGGAAGACGTTCAGGCGGTAGTAGAGGTCCTCGCGGAAGAGGCCTTGGGAGACCAGGAGGTCCAGCTCTCGGTTGGTGGCGCTGATGATGCGCACGTCGACCTTGCGCGTGCGGTTGCTGCCGATGCGCTCGAACTCCCGCTCCTGCAGGACGCGCAGGAGTTTGGCCTGCAGGGTCAGGGTCAGCTCCCCGATTTCGTCCAGAAAGATCGTGCCCAGGTGGGCGTCCTCGAAGCGTCCGGGCTTGGCGCTGTTGGCGCCGGTGAAGGCGCCCTTTTCGTAGCCGAAGAGTTCGGCCTCCAAGAGATTTTCAGGGATGGAGGCGCAGTTGACCTTGATGAAGGGGTGGGCCTTGCGGTCGGACAACTCGTGAATGATGCGGCCGATGAGCGTCTTGCCGGTGCCGGATTCGCCGAGCAGCAGCACCGTGGCCTTGGTCGTGGCAACCTTGGCCACGTACTGCTCGACCTCCAGCATGGCCTGGCTCTTGCCCACGATGTAGGGACCGTGGTTCTCCTTGGCGATCTGGTATTTGAGGGACGTGTTTTCCTGCTTGAGGGCCGCTTCCCTGTTTTTGACTTTTTCGTTCAGGCTCAGGAACTGCGAGATGAGGGTGGCCACCACGGTCAGGAACTCGGTGTCGGCGTCGAGCTGCTCCTGGCCCGTGAAAACCCTGTCCACGTTGAGGACGCCGATGGGGCTGCCGTGCAGCAGGATCGGCACGCCGACGAAGGAGATGCGCTCGCGGCTGATGCGCCTTGTGCCGGTCTTGTCCAGGAAGAGCGGTTCCATGGAGATATCGGGCACCACGTAGGGCCTTGCCGTGCGGAAGATGGTCCCGGTGATGCCCTCGTCCATGCGGTACACGCCGCGCCGCTTTTCCTGGTCGGACAGGCCGTTGGACGTGGAGATGGCCAGACGGCCGGATTGGGGGTCGTAGAGGGTGACCGTGGCCCGCCGCATGCTCATGGTGTCCGAGAGGATCTTGAGGATGGACTCCAGGGCGCTCTCCAGATCCAGGGCCTGGTCGATGACCTTGCTGATGGCCAGCAGGACTCGCAGTTCGGTGGAACAGGTGGAGGTGCTCATGCCGTGACGTGAGCAACAAGGATGCCGCGCAGCCCGCGCCGAAGGGGCTGAGATTTCAAATTTTTACAACATGCTGAATATAAAGGATGAAAAATGAATTCTTCGTCGCCGAGGCCAAGGTGCGAAGAGGATGCCGGGCGATTATGCGTTGGTGGCTACTTTGAAAACGACTTTTGTTTACTTTTTTGTGATTTTATTCCTTATTGTCTCTGTCATTTTGGTCATTTTTGGACAAAAATGACCAATTAGTGATGCCCGGTGTACCGCCATCAGTCGCCACGGAGCTTTCGAGCGGCACGTCGCGCAGCAGGGTTGCGTCCGGGATTCCATCTGCGGTGGGGCAAAGTCTGCGCAGACAGGCCGCCATGGCCGCCATTTTCGGGTGACGGTCCGGGAAGAATTTGCGGGCGTGGGCGTTGTCCACGGCCGAGAGGACGTCCTGGACCGTGATGCCGGAACTGTCGCGGGCCGGCTGCAGCACCGGAGTGTCATCGTGGGCCGTTCGGCAGAGGATACCCGCCTGGTCGAGCATGTCGGCCATTTCGTGCACTTCGGCCACGGAAGTGTCCAGTGCGGTCGCAAGCCCCTTCTCGTTCAGGGGCGCTTCGCCGCGATGAAAGCGGCTCACGACCTCGTGACTTATGGCCAGGGCCAGAACCCGCGTCTGCGTTATGCTGCGGGCCGCGCAGCCCGATTCGGCCTCGGGGAAGTCCGAATCGGGGAATGCGTGCACGATCTCCGCCCCGAAGATGACGATGATCCAGCTCAGCTGCAGCCAGACCAGGAAGAGGGGCAGGGCCGCGAAGCTGCCGTAGATGGCGTTGTAGCTGCTCACCCCGATCTGGAACCGGACATAGGCGATCTGCAGGAGCTGATAGGCCGAGCCGGTCAGGACCGCGCCGAGCACGGCGCTGCCGAGGCGCACCCTGGTGTTGGGCATGATCAGGTACACCAGGGCGAACAGGACCCACAGGAGCACGTACGGAGCCAGGGCCAGACCCAGGGACACGGCCGGGTCGACCACGTTTTCGAGGCCGACCTGCGAGGACAGGGCCGAGACCTGCGAGGCGATGAAGACCGTGACGCTGCCCGACATGATGAGCAGGACCGGGCCGATGATCATGACCGTCAGGTAGTCGCTCAGCTTGCGCATCAGGGGGCGCGGGGCGACGCCCCAGATGAGGTTGAAGCTCTCCTCGATGCGCCCCAGCACCTTGATCACGGACCAGAACAGCACGGCCACGCCCACTCCGGCGATGAGGCCGCCCTTGGTGTTGTCGAGCATGTTGCGGGCGAAGCCGATGACCTGCAGGACCACTTCCTGCTGCGCGGCGAAATGCCTGAGCAGTTCGCGTTCCAGCATCTGTTCGAAGCCGAAGCCCTTGGCCACGCCGAAGGCCATGGCCGCCAGCGGGACCAGGGACAGGAGGGAGTAGAAGGTCAGGGCCGATGCGTGCAGGGGGCCCTGCCTGGCGTCGAAGCCTTTGGTCGCCAGAAACAGGGTGCGGAGCAGGCGGACCGCGATCCAGGGGACGGGCCCGTGCCCGGGGCGGGCTCGCCACAGTGCGGCTGTCAGGGAGTCATTGAGGCGGTTCAGGGGATTGGTGCGTTCGTCCATGCTGTGTCCGGGTTGCGTTGAGACGCTTCCCGATTCTGTGGCCATGAACCATGCGCGCTGTCAACCGGGGAGTGCGGAATCAGACGGCTGACGGCGACCCTGTTTGCAGAGCGCACGAAAAAGGCCCCGCGCGGGGCGGGGCCTTGTGGAGGATGGCTGGCCGGTCAGGGCTAGCCGAGGATGGCTTTGAGGTCTTCGTCCGGGGTGGTGATGGGCTTGATGTCGAAGTTCTCGACCAGCACGTTCAGGACGTTGGGGGTGATGAAGGCCGGCAGGCTGGGCCCGAGGCGGATGCCCTTGATGCCGAGGGAAAGCAGCGTCAGCAGGATGGCCACGGCCTTCTGCTCGTACCAGGACAGGACCATGGACAGGGGCAGATCGTTCACGCCGCAGTTGAAGGCTCCGGCCAGGGCCACCGCGATCTGGATGGCCGAGTAGGCGTCGTTGCACTGGCCGACGTCCAGCAGGCGCGGGATGCCGCCGATGTCGCCGAGCTTCTTGTCGAAGAAGCGGAACTTGCCGCAGGCCAGGGTCAGGACCACGCAGTCGCTCGGAACCTTCTCGACGAACTCGGTGTAGTAGTTGCGGCCGGGCTTGGCGCCGTCGCAGCCCGCGACCAGGAAGAAGTGGCGGATGTCGCCGCCCTTGACCGCGGCGATGACCTTGTCGGCCACGCCCAGGACCGCGTTGCGGGCGAACCCGGTCAGGACGCTACCCTTGTCCTCGTCGGCGGCGAAGCCGGGCATTTCAAGGGCCTTGGCGATGACCTGGGTGAAGTCCTTGCCGACGTGGGTCACGCCGGGCCAGCCGACCAGACCGGTGGTGAAGATGTTGCCCTTGTAGGACTCGACCGGCTTCTGGATGCAGTTGGTGGTCATGAGGATGGCACCGGGGAACTCGGCGAATTCCTTCTGCTGGTTCTGCCAGGCCGTGCCATAGTGGCCGTGGAAGTGAGCGTGCTTCTTGAGCTCCGGGTAGCCGTGGCAGGGCAGCATCTCGCCGTGGGTGTAGATGTTGATGCCCTTGCCCGCGGTCTGCTCCAGGAGCATGGCCAGGTCCTTCAGGTCATGGCCGGAGACGAGGATGGCCTTGCCCTTCTTGGCGCCCAGGGGCACTTCCGTCGGGACTGGGTGGCCGTAGGTGCCGGTGTTGCCGCCGTCCAGGAGTTCCATGGCCTTGAGGTTCACCTGGCCGCACTCCATACACAGGCCGATGAGCTCTTCCAGGCCCAGCTTGTCCAGGCTCTTGGCCAGGGCGCGCTGCACGAATTCGTAGACGCTCTCGTCCTCGCGGCCGAGGATGGCGGCGTGGTCGGCGTAGGCGGCGACGCCCTTGAGGCCGTAGATGAGGATCTGCTTCAGGGAGCGAAGGTCCTCGTGGGCTTCCAGGGCTTCGGAGATATTGTGCTGTTCGCCCTGGGCCACGAGGCCTTCAAGGGTGGCGGCCGGGGCGAAGGTGGCGGCCGGGGTGGCGACATTGACGCCGGACTTGGCCTTGAGGGCCTCGCGGCGGGCCACGGCGTCCCTGATCAGGACTTCGAAGCGGGCCGGGTCGAAATCGACGTTGGTCAGGGTCGAGAAGACGCCTTCGTTGACGAAGCGGTTCAGGTCGGCTTCGGACACGCCCTTGGCGCGGGCCTGCACGGCCACTTCGGACAGCCCCTGCAGGGCGTAGATGAGAAGATCCTGGAGAGCGGCCACTTCGGGCTGCTTGCCGCACACGCCGACCTTGGTGCAGCCGGTTCCTTTGGCAGTCTGTTCACACTGGTTGCAAAACATGAGGGGTAGCCTCCTGGGATGGTGTTGTCGTTTCCGTTGAGAAGGGGTTTACGGGCAACCCGCGCCGGGCGCTTTGACCCATGTCAAAAAAGCTCTTTTCCCCGCGCCGGGACGGCCATGTCGTTCCCGTTGAGAAGAGCTTTACGCAGATGCTGCGACGCCGGCTTTGACCCAGGTCAAAAAACGCGTGTTGCCCTCGCGCCAAGGACCGAACCCTTGTGAACGATTGCTCTTTCTTGACAAAGCACCGGCCCCGGCACAGACGTTGAGCATACGTGCATCCAGCCATAGGGAGCGACTCATGGACCCCATCAACTTCAATTTTCTCTGCTCCGAGCCGGCCATGCCCAACGGCCGCAGCGTCGGCATCATCGGCGCCGGCCCGTCGGGCCTGGCCGCCACGGGCTACCTGTCCTGCCTGGGCTACCAGGTGGAGGTCTACGACAAGCTGCCCAAGCCCGGCGGCCTCATGCTCTTCGGCATCCCCGGCTACCGCATCCCCAAGGAGCGCATCGACCTCGGCGCGCGAAGGCTGGAGCGGCAGGGCGGCGTCATCTTCCACACCCACACCAAGATCTGCTGCAGCGGCCCCCTCCACGACGAGGAGGGTGACCATTTCTGTCGCGAGATCCTGGGCTTCGGCGACATGGTCAAGAAGCACGACGCCATCATGATCTGCACGGGTTCCTGGCGCTCCCGCAAGTTGGGCATCCCCGGCGAGAACCTGCCCGGCGTCTTTTCGGGTCTTGAGTTCCTCTTCCCCATCCGCGCCGTCAAATACAGCGCGCCCAACGTCAAGCTGCCCGACGTGCAGGGCAAGGCCGTGGCCGTCATCGGCGCCGGCCACTCGGCCGTCGACGTGGCCCACAGCGCCATCCATCTCGGCGCGGCCAAGGTCTACCACATCTACCGCCGCACCAGCCGCGAGGCGCCGTGCGGTTCCTTCGAGATCGAGCAGTTGAAGGCCATGGGCGTGGAATGGCTGGAGCGCAGCACTCCCGTGCGTGTCCTGGGGGAGGGCAGAGTCGAGGGCCTGGAGATTTCGCGTCCCGGCAAGGACGGGCCGGAGAACATCGTCCTGCCCGTGGACCTGGTGGTGGCGGCCATCGGCGAGGTGGCCACGCCGCCCTTCGCCAAGGAGCTGGGCCTTGAGAACGTGCGCAAGGGCGAGGTGCGCTGGCTGCACATGACGGCCATCGAGAACGTCTTCGTGGCCGGCGACGCCTTGAGCGGACCGAGCAAGATCGGCAAGGCGGTCTACAGCGGCCTGCGCGCGGCCCGGTCCTTGGCCAACTGGCTGGACCTCAAGGCCCAGGACCGCCTGGACGCCTACGACTACAACGACCTCGTGGCCAACGAGGCCGGATTCGGGAGGCAGGCATGAGCTGCGGCAAGACCCTCTACATCGACTACAGCCTGTGCATCGGCTGCGAGACCTGCGAATACGTGTGCCGCTTCACCCACGACACCTCGCGCATCCACATGACGCGCACCGTGGACGGCGTCATGGTGCCCCTGTACTGCCTGCACTGCGAGAACCCCAAGTGCGCCAACGCCTGTCCGCGCGGCGCCCTGAAGAAGGACAAGGACGGGGCCGTCATCCTGCAGCCCATGCTCTGCCGCGGCTGCCAGACCAAGAACTGCATCCTGGCCTGCCCCCACAGCGCCATGTTCGAGACGGACCGCGGAGTCATGGTCGCCAAGTGCGACATGTGCGCCCAGCGCCGCCAGGTCGGCATGGGTCCGGCCTGCGTGGAGATGTGCCCCTGCGCGGCCATCCGCTATGTGGACCGCGACGAGATCCCGTCCCTGGAGACGGAGAAGTCGAAGCAGGCGCACCAGAAGGTCCTGGAGCATCTGAAGATGCCGGGGAAATGAGCCGGTTCCGACCGCTCTGGAACCCGCACTGCAGAAAAGGCCCGCTTTCGATGGAAGGCGGGCCTTGCTGTTTTCCAGGCGCGGAGCCGTTTGCAGTGGAGCCGGGGGCTGCGGATGGGCGGCCGTTCAGGCCTTGGCTCGCTTCTGGACCGACCTGACGAGGCGGCCGAAGGCCTTGTCCTTTCTGCGTCTGTCCAGGGCGGACATGGCGGCGTGGTCCGATTCCTTTTTGAGCTTCATGTAGTTGGCCAGGCGTTCCTCCGGCAGTTCGCCGCGTTCCATGGCAGCCCGCACGGCGCAGCCGGGCTCGTGGCGGTGCGTGCAGTCGGCGAAGCGGCAGGCGGCGGCCAGTTCCGCCAGCTTTCCGAAACCCGCGTCGACGTCGCCTCCGCCGCCGAGGACGCCCAGTTCGCGCATGCCGGGCGTGTCGATGAGCATGGCGCCGGAGTCGAGCAGGATGAGCCGGCGGCGGGTCGTCGTGTGGACTCCCTCGCCAGAGCCGCTGACGGCGCGGGTCGCGAAAGCCTCCAGCCCCAGCAGGCGGTTGACGATCGTCGTCTTGCCCACGCCCGAGGAGCCGAGCAGGCAGTGGGTTTTGCCTGGCTCCATGGCCGCGCGCAGCCCGTCGTACCCCGCGCCGGTCACGCTGCTGATTTCCATGACCCGCGCCTTGGTCACTGTGGACACGAGGGCTCGCAAGCGCTCCAGTCCCTCCGGGTCGAGCAGGTCCGTCTTGGTCAGGAGAACTATGGGCTCGACTCCGCCGTCCGCGGCCATGACCAGGTAGCGTTCCAGTCGGTTGGGGTTGAAGTCGAAATGGCAGGCCTGGATGATGAAGGCCGTGTCGACGTTGGCTGCGATCATCTGTTCCCGGGTGTCCTCGCCTGCGGCCCTGCGACGCAGGAAGGTTCTGCGCGGCAATACCTCATGGATGAAGGCCGCCCGGCCGTTGTCGTAGTACTGTGCCGACACCCAGTCACCGACGCAGGGCAGGTCCGCCGCCCGGTCGGTCAGGTACGAGATCCTTCCGCACAGTTCCGCCTCCGCCTCTCCAGATTCGTTCCGGACTCGATACGATCCTCGGTCCACGGCACACACGCGGGCCGGGACGCTGCCGTCCATCTCCCGGACCCGGGTCGTGAACCAGGGATCGAAACCAAGGCGTTGCAGGGTCATGGCGGTTCTCACTAGCTTCGCTTTTCGCCGATCAGGCCGTGGGTGGCGAAGTAGCGGCCTCGTTCCATGTCCATCATGGCCACGTCGGTCCTGGCGTGTTCGTTGTCGCTCTCCAGCCATTCGGCCCACGCCTGGTCATGGCAGCTCATGTCGAAGGCCTCGCGCAGGGTCAGGCCCGTGCATTGCAGACACAGTTCCCTCCACCACTGCAGAGTGCAGAAGTTCATGCCGTCCACCCAGTAGGGGCGCAGGTCGTCCGGCACGGCGTCGAAGGCGCGACGCAGTCCGGGGACGCCCACCGCGAGCAGGCCGCCGGGCCTGAGCAGGGGGAGCAGGTGCGTACCCAGGAAGGCCGAATCGGCGGCGAAGTAGTGCCAGGCGTCGATGCTGATCACGGCGTCGAAGGACTCCGGTTCGAAGGGCAGGGCGCGGGCCTCGCAGTGCACGGCCGTGACGCGGTCCTTCAGGCCCGCCTCGGCGAAGCGCCGGGCGTTGTCCTCGGCCGGGGTCCACAGGTCGGCGGCAGTCACGGTGCAGCCGTACCCCCTGGCCAGGGCCATGGAGGTCAGGCCCATGCCGCAGCCCAGGTCCAGCACGCGGGCCTCGGGCGGCAGGTCTAAGCGGGCGAGCAGTTCGTCCAGGATGCGCAGGCAGTTGGGCCCCATCATGGTTTCAAGCTGGTATTGGCGGGAAAACAGCGTGGTCGAATCGAAAGTCATGGTCGCATCTCCGTGTTTGTTTGATCGCGGAGTACACGAATGCGGCGCGTCCGTCGCGCCCCTGAACGGTTGTAAAACGAAAAAGCGCCACGGGGCGGGCCCGTGGCGCTGTGTTCACCTTCCGGCGGTTCGTGCGCTCAGAATTCTGGCGATGGTCTTGGGCGAGAGGTAGAACTGCTCGGCCAGTTCCCGCACTCCCATGCCCCGGGCGTGCCGGGCATGGATCTCGCGGTTCCTGGCCGCGATTTCGGCGCGCGTCCGCGTGCGCTCCCCCCAGGCCTTCCTGCGGTCATCCCGGCGCGGGATGTACACGCATTGGCCGTCGACATACTTCTGCACTGCCTCCAGAACGGTTTTCGGCAAGACTTCCGTGGCGTTGGTGTAGCCCATGATGCTCCTCCTCGTGATGCGCTGGTTGAGGACGGGGCAGGGGCCACGAAACCGGTCAGATCACCGGGCGTCGCCCCTGCGGAGCGTGCCGACAAAATCCTTCGATGCGCTGAACATCCAGACTCCGGGGTTAAAGGGTTGCAGCGGGACGTTGTCCCGATCGGAAGTCCGCATAGCGCGGGGAGGGAGCGTTGTCACCTCCCCGCGGCGGGCCTTTCGGGTTGAGGAGAGGGCCTGGGCTATTTGCCCAGCGTCCCCATGATGCCGCGCACGGCGGCCGGCAGGTCGGCGGGCAGGACCACGACCTTGGCGTTGTCCGTCTCGGCCATCTTGCGCATGGCGTCCACGTAGCGCTGGCCCAGGAGGAAGACCAGGGGCAGCTCGCCGGACTTGGCCGCCTCGGCCACCTTTTCGATGGCCGCGCGGTCGGCCTCGGCCAGGACGACCTTGGCCTGGGCGTCGCGCTTGGAGGCCTCCAGACGGCCGTCGGCCTGGAGAATGGCTGCGGTCTTGTCGCCCTCGGCCCGGGTCACGGTGGCGCGGCGGGCGCGCTCGGCCGCGGCCTGCTCCTCCATGGCCCGCTGCATGGTCTGGGAGGGGTTGATATCCTGGATCTCCACGGTCTTGAGCATGATACCCCAGTCGGAGATGTCGTCGGAGATGGCCTCTTTCAGCTTGGACTTGATCATGTCGCGCGAGGACAGGGCGTCGTCCAGGTCCATCTCGCCGACGATGGAACGAAGCGAGGTCTGCACCAGGGTCTGGATGGCGATGCGGTAGTCCTCGACGCCGTAGACGGCCTTCTCGGGGGAGACGATGTTGATGTAGGCCACGGCGTTGGTGATGATGACGGCGTTGTCGCGGGTGATGACGTCCTGGGAGGGGATGTCCAGGACGATGTCCTTGGTGGTCACCTTGAAGGCCACGGTGTCCATGTAGGGGATGATGATGTTCAGGCCCGGGGCCAGGGTGGTGTGGTACTTGCCCAGACGCTGGACCACGTACTTGTACCCCTGGGGCACGAGGCGCACGCCCATGGCGATGGTCACGATGACGAGGAAAAGCAGGAAGATGACGACGGTGAGTCCCGGACTGAACATGGTGTGCCTCCTGGGCTTATTTGTTGCTTTTGGGGACGACGATCAGGGTGTTCCCCGAGACGTCGCGAATCTGGACCCGGTCGCCGATGCGTACGGGTTCGTCACAGATGAACGACCATTCGTCCGACCCCAGCAGGGGCTTGGAGAACCGCACGGTGCCGCGCCTGTCGCCCTCGGGCTCCCGGATGACCTGGCCGGTTTCGCCCAGCAGGGCCTCGCGGGACATGCCGGCGCGGGTCTTGTCGGTCATGCGCGGTTTCATGACCAGGAACCAGAAGGCCGTCAGCAGGGCTGAAAACAGCGCCCAGAGCAGAAGCTGGGCCGTTAGCCCCAGGGCCGGGACGACCCACAGGAGCCCCCCGACGGCCAGGGCGCCCAGACCGAACCAGAAGATGGTGAAACTCGGGACGAAGAGCTCGGCAATGATGAGAATCATGCCGAAAACAAGCCAATGCCAGTACTGAAGGTCCATGGTTTCTCCTGTGTGGAGTGATTGTTCGTCGCCTGCTGTGTCTAGCTATCAGGGTCGGGCCCGTAAATCCAGGAGCGCTTCGCCGCCGTTCTCCCGGCTGGGGCGCCCGACTTTCCCTTCCCCCGGTCGATGGCCTTCCCGTCCGATGCGGATGACCGGCCCATACGGCTCGTTTCCGCTCGTACACGTCTTGGTAGTCACTCTTTTTCGGTTCGCAATCCCGGCGGACGGGTGTCGTGGCCGTGTTCGCCCTGCGTGCGCATCCCACACGGACACAACTCTCCAGCTGCTGGAAATTATGTAAAGTATGTAGTGTCTGCAATTTCAATATACAAGTGTCCTCGGATTCACTTTCCGCGCTCAACTTCATATTCTTAATAAGAAAATGATACGAAGGAGGGAACCGTGGCTGAATTCAGAACGCGCATTCTCAACTGCACACCATCCCGGAACACGGCATCGGATTGGACTTTCGAGGACGCCGCGGCAGCGGACCTGACGGACATGGAGCTGCCCCTGCCCGAATCCAGGGATCTGCGTGAACCGCTGTGGTGGGGGGTGGACGATCAGGGCGAGACGGGGTCCTGCGTCGGGTGGGCGGCGGCCAATTCCGTGCTCAGATGGCATTTCGTCAAGGCGGGCCTGCTGCCCGATTTCGAGAGGCTTTCAGCCCGGTATCTCTGGATGGCTGCCAAAGAGGTCGACGAGTACACGTCCTTCCCGACCACGTTCATCGAGATCGCCGGGACCAGCATCAAGACGGCCCTGGACATCGTCCGCAAGTTCGGCGCGGTGCCCGAGTCCGTTCTGCCGTTCGGCGAGGCGTCCCTCTTTCAGGGCCGCCCTAACTCCTTCTACGCCCTGGCCGCACGTTTCAAGATATCCAGCTATTTTTCCCTGGGCACGGACCCGCGCAAGTGGAGGGAGTGGATCGCCTTCAACGGGCCCATCCTGACCCGTCTGAACGTTGACGATACGTGGTACCGGGCCACGGAGAACAAGGGGAGGCTTGAAGCCTACCGGGCCGATACGGCGGGCGGCGGGCATGCTGTGGCTCTCGTCGGCTACGACCGCGAGGGTTTCGTCGTCCGCAACACCTGGGGCGAGAGATGGGGCGACCATGGCTTCGGCTACGCTTCCGACGCCTATGCGCGGGAGGCGTTCACGGAACTCTACGGCGTGGTCATGTGAGGCGTCTTGCCGTCCGGCATGTTCGCGCCGGACAGGACCGGGTTGAGCCGGATACGTGAAACGAACGGAGGTGTACATGTTGTCCGCACCCGACGCGGCCTATGCGCGACTGCTTGACGTCAGCGGCGCGCTGGCGCTGCTCGTCGCCCTGGCCTTGCTCCTGGAGCGCGCCCTGGCGCTCGTGTTTGAATACCACTGGTTCCGCAAGGCTTCCGAGCGGATAGAGGGCCTCAAGAGTCCCGTCGCCTTTCTGGTCGCTTGGTACACGTGCCGGCACGTCGACTTCGATGTGCTGTCACGCTTGTTTCCCGCTTCCGACGGGTCGATCCAGCCGACCCAGGTCGGCATTCTGATCACCGCCGCGGTGGTCGCCGGCGGAAGCGCGGCGGCCATCACGCTGTTCCAGGGTGTCCTGCATTTCGGCCGCGACGCCCGCGTAGGCCTGATCGAGGCCAACAGGGCCAGAACAGAGGCGGACCTGGCCGAGGCAAGATCACGCAGGGAGAGGGCGGATACCGATTCGGCCCGCGCCCTGGCCGAGAGAGCGCAGGTTGAGGCGGGTGCGGTCAGCGCGATGCGAACGTAGCGCCGCAAAAACCGCGCTTTCATTCCATGCCGTCTTGCCGCCTTGAGAGGCCGTCGAATATCCAACCCTATCAACGGTCGTGAGTTCATATTGACAATCGGCCTTTTTTTTTACTACCCGTTTCGCGATACAAATTATGAGTTCGCTCAGCGGAACGAGCCGTCCGTTATCCAGCTGGGTCCATTCTTTCAGCGTAGTTGCGGCGTCAAACGGGAAATCCATGGCAGGCAAGGACAACAGTTCCGAAACATTGGCCAAGGGCCTCTGGATCCTCGACATTTTCGGCGATGACGACGTCGGTTACACCCTTTCCCAGATTTCCCGCCGCACCGGCATCAATAAGACTTCCATCTACAGATACGTCAACACGTTCTGCGAGCTCGGCTTCCTGAAGCGCGACGACCGCACGGGTCTCTACCGCCTGGGCGTGCGCATGCTGGCCCTGGCCCACGCCATGCTCGAAAAGAGCGAGTTGGAGCGCGCCGTCAAGACCCAGGTCGACGCCGCCCACGAGCGTCACGGCGTGCACATCGACGTGGGCATCCTGTCCGGCGACGCCATCTACCTCATCTACCGCCGCGAGTCCCAGGACACCAAGGCCTTCCGTTCCTTCAGCTACGGCTCGGAGCCCTACTACCTGGCTGCGGGCAAGGCGGCCATGGCCTTCATGGACCGGGAGGAACTCGCGGCCCTTGTGGGCCGGCTGGAGCTTTCGCCCAAGACCGACAAGACCGTCACATCGCCCGAGGCGCTGCTGGCCGACCTGCGCGAATCCGCCGAGCGCGGATACACGCGCAACCGGGAGGAGTTCGTGCCTGGGCTCATCGCCATCGGCGCCCCCCTGTACAGCCTGCGCACGGGCAAGGTGGTGGGCGGGGTCAGCTTCGACTCCTCCACGGACCGCTACTCCATGGATGAGTTCGAGAAGCGTTTCGCCGGCTACCTCGTGGAGCTGGCCAAGAAGATTTCCGCAGTGGTGTCCTGGTAGGAAAAGGATTACTGTTGCGCAGGAACCCCGCGGGGTTCGTCCGGATGGGGAGAAAAGGGGCTGTGGCGTTGTGCTTCCGGCCCCATGGCAGACTCGCTGTGTCCTTCGCCGCTGAGGCGCCGGTACCGCCCTGCGAGGCATGTCGGATTTCAACATTCACTGGAGGAGTTTGAGATGAAAAGACTTGTAGTCCTGTCTCTGGTTCTGGCCATGGTCTGCGGCTTTGCCGGCATGTCCCTGGCTGCCGACGACACCGTCCGCATCGGCGTGTTTCTTCCCCTGACCGGCCAGAACGCCTTCGGCGGCCAGCTGGAACTGGAAGGCGTGCAGATGGCCCACAAGGAAATGGGCGAGATCATGGGCAAGAAGGTCGAACTGTTCGTCGTTGACAACAAGTCCGACAAGGTCGAGTCCGCCAACGCGGTCAAGCGCCTGATCGAAAAGGAAAAGGTCCAGGCCATCATCGGTACCTACGGATCCTCCCTGGCCATGGCCGGCGGTGAAGTGTCCGAAAAGGCCGGCATCCCCCAGGTCGGCACCAGCTGCACCAACCCGCTGGTCACCCAGGGCAAGAAGTACATCTTCCGCGTGTGCTTCATCGACCCCTTCCAGGGCGCCGGCGCAGCCACCTACGCCTTCAAGGACCTGGGCGCCAAGAAGGCCGCCCTGCTGATCGACGTGGCCAACGACTACTCCGTGGGTCTGGCCAACTTCTTCAAGAAGTCTTTCAACAAGATGGGCGGCGAGATCGTGGCCACCCTGAACTACCAGTCCGGCGACCAGGATTTCACCGCTCAGCTGCAGGAAATCATGTCCAAGGAGCCTGACGTTCTGTTCATCCCCTCCTACTTCGCCGAAGGCGCCATCATCATGAAGCAGGCCAAGGAGTTGGGCTCCAAGTTCAAGATCATGGGCGGCGACGCCATGGACAACCCCGAAATCACCGCCATCGGCGGCGACGCCGTGGAAGGCTTCATGCACACCACCTTCCCCTACGATCCGTCCATGCCCGACATGAACCCCGTGGCCAAGAAGTTCACGGCTGACTGGTCCAAGGCCAACCCCGGCAAGGACCCCAACGTCAACGCCGCCCTGGGCTATGACGCCTACATGATCATCATGGACGCCATCAAGCGCGCCGGCTCCGCCGAGCCCCAGGCCATCACTGACGCCCTGGCCGCCACCAAGGGCTTCGTCGGCGTGACGGGCACCACCACCATCAACGAGACCCACGACGCCGAAAAGCCCGTCGGTCTGGTCATGATCAAGGGTGGCAAGAAGACCTACGTCGGCAGCATCACTCCCGAACTCTAATCCTCTGATCTCGCGCCTCGGGCGCGACGGCGGCAGGGGTCCGGCCCCTGCCGCCACATCAGAAAAGGACTTTCCATGAACCTGGCAACTTTCATCCAGCATTTTCTGAACAGCCTGACCCTCGGCAGTCTGTATGCGCTCATCGCCATCGGCTACACCATGGTCTACGGCATCCTGCGGCTGATCAACTTCGCCCACAGCGAAATCTTCATGCTCGGTGCCTATCTCGTGTTCTGGGGCATCACGCTTTTCCACCTGCCCTGGCCTGTGGCCATGGTCGCATCCATCATCCTGGTCGCGGGCATAGGCATCCTCGTGGACCGCATCGCCTACCGGCCCTTGCGCGACGCTCCCCGCATCTCGGCCCTGATCAGCGCCATCGGCGTCTCCTTTTTCCTGCAGAACGTGGCCATCGTCTTCTTCCAGGCCATCCCGCGGCAGGTCTACCGTCCTGCCTGGCTGGAGAACCCCATGCTCTGGGGCGACGTGCGCGTCCTGCCCCTGACCCTCTTCGTGCCGCTGCTGTCGCTCTTCCTCATGCTGGCCCTGGTCTACATCGTGTACCACACCAAGGCGGGCCTGGGCATGCGCGCCATCAGCAAGGACATCGAGACGAGCTACCTCATGGGCGTGTCCGTGAACAAGGTCATCGCCCTGACGTTCGGCATCGGCTCGGCCCTGGCCGCGGCCAGCGGCATCATGTGGGCCCTGCGGTACCCGCAGCTGCAGCCCATCATGGGCGCCATCCCGGGCTTCAAGGCCTTCATCGCGGCCGTGTTCGGGGGCATCGGCTCCATCCAGGGCGCGGTCATCGGCGGCGTGGCCCTGGGCTTCATCGAAATCATGACCGTGGCATTTTTCCCTGATCTGGCAGGATACCGCGACGCCTTCGCCTTTGTCCTGCTGATCGGCATCCTGCTGGTCAAACCGACAGGCCTGCTGGGCGTCAAGACGGAGGACAAGGTCTGATGAACCGCTCAACGACAATACTGCTCAACCTCGTCCTGATCGGCTGCCTGGGACTTTTCCTGTGGTGGGCCGAAGGGAATCTGGACGGCTACAAGATCCAGATCCTGAACCTCATCGCCGTGAACATCATCCTGGCGCTGTCACTGAACCTCATCTACGGCTTCACGGGCATGTTCAGCCTCGGGCACGCCGGCTTCATGGCCATCGGCGCCTACGTCTGCTCCATCCTCATCATGACGCCGGAGCAGAAGGAGACGCTCTTCATCCTGCAGGAGGCCCTGCCCTGGGTGCAGAACTCCCACGCGCCGTTCCTGATGGCGGTGATCGCCGGCGGGGCCGTGGCGGCCCTCTTCGGGCTGGTCATCGGCGCGCCGCTGCTGCGCCTGGGTGACGACTATCTGGGCATCGCCACCCTGGGCTTCGCCGAGATCGTGCGCGTCATCGCCAACAACATCCCGCGCGTGACCAACGGGGCGCTGGGTTTCAAGGGCATCCCCGACCACGCCAACCTTTGGTGGAACTACGGATGGTGTCTGTTGACCCTCTACTTCGTGATCCGCATCCTGAACAGCAACACAGGCAACGTCTTCAAGGCCATCCGCGACGACGAGACCGCGGCCAAGGCCATGGGCATCAACGTGTTCAAGATCAAGCTCCTGTCCTTCACCTTCGGCGCCTTTTTCGCAGGGGTGGGCGGGGCGTTGCTGGCCAGCCTGCTGACCACCATCGACCCCAAGATGTTCCTCTTTACCCTGACCTTCAACGTGCTCATGATCGTCGTCACCGGCGGCCTGGGTTCCATCACCGGTTCCATCCTGGCCGGCACGGGCATCACTGTCATGCTGGAGTGGCTGCGCTTCGTGGAGAACCCCGTGACCATCGGCGACTGGACCCTGCCCGGCATTCCCGGCATGCGCATGGTCGTCTTCTCCCTGGTGCTCATCCTCGTCATCCTCTTCCGCCGCGAAGGGATCATGGGCATGCGCGAAATCCACTGGGGCACCGTGGCTCGGTTCATGAAGGGAGGCAAGGCATGAGCATGATTCTCGAAACCAAGGGCCTGACCATGCGCTTCGGCGGCCTGGTCGCCGTCTCGGACTTCAGCGCCAGCATCCCCCAGGGCAGCATCACGGGCCTCATCGGACCCAACGGCGCCGGCAAGACGACCTGCTTCAACATGGTCACGGGCTTCTACAAGCCGACCGAAGGGCAGGTCTTCTTCGAGGGCAAGGAACTGACCGGCATGTCGCCGCACCAGGTCTGCCGCGCGGGCATCGCGCGCACCTTCCAGAACATCCGGCTCTTCGGCAACGAAACAGCCATCGAGAACGTCATGATCGGCAGCTTCGTGCGCCAGCGCACGGGCTGGATCCAGTCGGTGCTCATGACGCCCATGTCCCTGCGCGAGGAGCGCGAGATCCGCGATCGGTCCATGGACCTGCTCGACGTCGTCGGCCTGGCCGGCATCGCCCAGGAGAAGGCCAACAGCCTGCCCTACGGCGCCCAGCGCCGCCTGGAGATCGCCCGCGCCCTGGCCACCAGGCCGCGCTTCCTGCTGCTGGACGAGCCCGCCGCGGGCATGAACCCGCAGGAATCCCTGGAACTGATGGATTTCATCCGCACCATCCGCACCCGTTTCGACCTGACGATCCTCTTGATCGAGCACGATATGAAGGTCGTCATGGGCGTGTGCGAGCACATGTGGGTCCTCGACTACGGCGTGACCATCGCCGAGGGCGGGCCCGAAGCCATCCAGTCCAACCCCAAGGTCATCGAGGCCTATCTGGGTGAGGAGTACGTGAAATATGCTTAAGATCAGCGACCTGCATGTATATTACGGGGGCATCCACGCCCTGAAGGGCATCTCCCTGGAGGCGCCCAAGGGCAAGGTCGTGACCCTTATCGGCGCCAACGGCGCCGGCAAGAGCAGCACCCTGCGGGCCATTTCGGGCCTCATCAAGAACAAGAAGGGCAAGATCACCTACAACGACCGCGACATCACGACGCTGGACCCGGTGGAGATCGTCAAGAGCGGCATCGTCATGTCCCCGGAAGGGCGGCGCATCTTCCCGCACCTCTCGGTGACCGAGAACCTGTACCTGGGCGCCTACAGCCGCAGCGACAAGGACGGCATCGAGAAGGACAAGGAGTGGGTCTTCGACCTCTTCCCGCGCATGCGCGAGCGCCAGAACCAGAAGGGCGGCACCCTCTCGGGCGGCGAACAGCAGATGCTGGCCGTGGCCCGGGCGCTCATGAGCTCCCCCGACGTGGTCATGCTCGACGAGCCGTCCCTGGGCCTGGCGCCGCTTCTGGTCAAGGACGTCTTCGAAATCATCAAGGTCATCAACGCCCAGGGCAAGACGGTCCTCCTGGTGGAGCAGAACGCTTTCGCCGCCCTGAAGGTGGCGCACTACGCCTACGTGCTCGAAACGGGCAGCATCGTGCTACAGGGCACGGGCGAGGAACTCCTGAACGACGAGCGGGTCATCCACGCCTATCTGGGCGGATGACGCGGCGGGGGAGAGCCGGAAAGAAGAAAGGCAGGTCCGGAAGGGCCTGCCTTTTTTTGTGAGAGGGGGCTGGGTGGACTGGATGGACGAGATGGACTTTATGGACGAACACGGACCAGGAGGATGTTGTGCCTTTTGTCCGTGCCAGTCCGTGTCAGTCCATCCCGTCCATCCCCCTAAGGCACCAGCAGCACCTTGATATCACACACATTCGTATTCGTCGGCCCGGTCTTCAGCAGCTGCCCCAGCTGTTCGAAGTAGTGGTAGGCGTCGTTGTCGGCCAGGAAATGGGACGGTTCCAGGCCCAGGTCGCGGCCGTGTTCCAGGATCGCCGGGGAGGCGAAGGCGCCGGTGGCGTCGGTGGGGCCGTCGCTGCCGTCGGTGGAGGCGGCCAGGAAGACAGCGGCGCCTGCGTCCTTGGGCGAGCGGGCGTAGGCCGCCAGGTAGGCCAGGGCCATCTCCTGGTTGCGGCCGCCCTTGCCGCCACCGCGCAGGGTGACGGTGGTCTCGCCGCCGGCGATGACGCAGGCCGGGCGCTCCACGGGCAGGCCGTGGGCCGTGATGTCCTTGGCGATGCCCAGGAACAGGTGGGCCATCTCGCGGGCTTCGCCGGTCAGGTGCGAGGTCAGGAGCAGGGTATTGTAGCCCAGTTCCCGGGCCTTGTCGCGGGCGGCCAGCAGGGCCTGGTGGTTGGTGCCGATGAGCACCGTGCGCGAGTTGGCGAAGGCCGGGTCGTCGGCCTTGGGCGTGTCCGCGATGACGCCTTGGGCGGCGTCGCGCAGCAGGGATTCGGCTGCAGGCGGGAGCTTGCCGGCCAGGCCGTAGCGCTCGATGATGCCGCTCGCCTCGACGCAGGTGGTCCCGTCGGGCACGGTCAGGCCGCTGGCAATGGCGTCCAGGTCGTCGCCGATGACGTCGGACAGGATGAGGCTCAGGAACTCGGCCCGCGCCAGGGCCCGGGCCAGGCGTCCGCCCTTGATGTTCGAAAGCTTCTTGCGCACGCAGTTGATCTCCTGGATGGTCGCGCCGCAGGCCAGCAGGGACTTGGTCACGGCCTGCTTGTCCTCCAGGGTCAGGCTGCGGCCGTTTTCGCTCCAGGGGGCGGCGAGAATGGCCGAGCCCCCGCCCGAGACGAGAACAAAGACGAGGTCGCCGGGTTCGGCGGAGCGAGCCAGGTCCAGGACCGCTTCGGCCGCGGCGGCGCTGCGTTCGTCCGGCACAGGGTGGGAGGCTTCCACAAGGCGGATGCGGTTCAGCAATTCGAGGTGTCCTTCCTTCACGGCCACGATGCCGTCGGCGATGCGTTGCCCCAGAAGCTTTTCCAGGCCCAGGGCCATGCGCGCCGAGGCCTTGCCCGCGCCGAGGACGAGGATGCGCCGGTAGCGGTCGAGGTCGTACTCGAAGGACTGCGATTCCGTGGTCACGCGCAGGGTCTCGCCGTCAAGGGTCAGGACGCGCTCCATCATCTTCACGGGGTCGACGCGGTCGAGGCCGGCGCGGAAGATCCGCTCGGCGTGGAGAAGGGGATCGGTCATGGCGGTATTCTCCCTGGCCTGCGTCACTTCAGGACCTCCGGGTTCAGGATGGTCGGTGGTCTGGTCCCGGCAAGCATGGCCTCGATGTTCTCGGCCGCCAGCAGGGCCATATTGTCGCGGGTGGAATGCGTTGCCGAGCCGATGTGGGGCAGCAGGACGGTGTTGGGGCAGTCCTTGAGCCCCTCGGCCATGCGCGGTTCCATTTCGTAGACGTCGAGGCCCGCGCCACCGATTTCCCCGGCGCGCAATGCAGCCACGAGGTCGTCCTCCCTGATCACGGGGCCGCGGCCGGTATTGATGAGGATGGCGGTGTTCTTCATCAGGCGGAAGGCGTCGGCGTTGAAGAGGTGGCGCGTGGACGGCCGCAGGGGGGTGTGGATGGAGATGAAGTCCGATTCGCGCAGAAGTTCGTCGAACTCCACCCTGCGGGCGCCGAGATCGCGCTCCAGTTCCTCGTTGCGGCTCGACGAGCTGGTGTAGAGGACGCGCATGTTAAAGCCCGCGGACATGCGGGCCATGGCCGTGCCGATGCGTCCTGCGCCGACGATGCCGAGCGTCCGGCCGCTGACGTCGGCGCCGATGAACTGCAGCGGGCCCCAGCCCGTCCAGGCGCCCGAGCGCATGACGGCGTCGGTCTCGACCACGCGGCGGGCCACGGCGAAGAGCAGTGCCCAGGCCAGTTCGGCCGTGGCCATGGTCAGCACGTCGGGGGTGTTGGACACGGGGATGCCGCGGCGCGTGGCCTCGGCCACGTCGATGTTGTCGTAGCCCACGGCGTAGTTGGCGTAGCCCTTGAGGTTCGGCGCGGCGTCGAAGAAGGCGGCGTCGATCCTGTCAGTCAGGAGGCCGACGACCGCGTCGGCGTCGGCGACGCCGCGGTGCAGCTCCTCCGTGGTCAGGGGCCGGTCATCAGGGTTGACGACGACCTCGAAGCTGGCGCGGAGCCGGGTCAGTCCGGCCTCGGGTATGCGGCGAGTGACGAAGATTCTGGGGCGACTCATGTCGGTTCCTCCTGGTTGCGTGGTTGCTGCCGACCGTGGCGAGAGGCCGGCAGCGGAGCGCGCGGCGTCGCGGGACAGGTCAGCGTCCCGTCCTGCCGCGGCCTGGTTTTGCCGGTTTTGCCGGACGGGAAGCGGGGCGGGCGGGTTTCCCGCCTGTGCCGCCGGCCTTGGGCTTGCCGCCGCGTTCGTCGCTGCGTCCGGCCTTGGGGCTGCGGACCTTGCCCCCGGCGGTGTCGCCGGGTTTTCCGGACCTGCCGGAATCGGATTTCGTGCGGGTTGGGCCATCACCTGCGGGCTTGGGCCCTTTGCCGCGGACCGGCAGCTTCGCGCCCTTCTTGTCGGCCACAAGGGCCTTGATGGCCTTGGGCGCCTTTTTCTCGCTGACCGGGTTGCCGGGGCGGTAGAGCACGCCGTCGGGGATGTCGCTGTCCTGGGTGTAGCCCTTGACCGCCTCCACCGGGATCTTGCGGCCCAGGGCCTTCTCGATGGCCGCCAGCAGGTCGTGCTCCTCGGGACAGACCAGGGACACGGCCACGCCGCTGTGCCCGGCCCGGCCCGTGCGGCCGATGCGGTGGATGTACTCCTCGGGGAAGCCGGGCATGTCGTAGTTGACCACCAGCGGGAGGTCCGAAATGTCCAGGCCGCGGGCCGCCACGTCCGTGGCCACGAGGACGTGGATCTCGCCGGCCTTGAACTCCTCCAGGGTACGCTTGCGCAGGGATTGGCTCTTGCTGCCGTGCAGGGCCGCGACGTTCACGCCGTGGGCCGCGATCTTGTCGGTCAGCCGGTTGGCCCAGGTGCGGGTGCGGGCGAAGACCAGGATGCGATTCCCCTTTTGCCTGTCGATGAGGTGGAGGAGCAGCGGGAGCTTGTTGTCGCGCTCCACGAAATGGATTTTCTGGGTCACGGCCTCGGCCGTGATGACCTCGGGGGTGATCTCCACGTTCTCCGGGTTCTTCAGCATGCGCGAGGCCAGGGCCCTGATCTGCGGCGAGTAGGTGGCCGAGAAGAGCATGGTCCGGCGGTCTTCGGGCAGGAGTTCGAGAATCTGGCCGATCTCGCGGGAAAAGCCCAGATCGAGCATGCGGTCGGCTTCGTCGAAGATGAGAAACTCAATGAGCGCCAGGTTGAGGAAGCCCTGTTCCGCCAGGTCCAGCAGACGGCCGGGCGTGGCCACGAGGATGTCGATGCCGCGCTGCAGGCGTTCGATCTGCGGTTCGATGCGCACGCCGCCGAAGGCCACGGTGCAGCGCAGACCGACTTTGCGCGCGTAGGCCTTGATGCTTTCGCCGACCTGCAGGGCCAGTTCGCGGGTGGGTGTGAGGACTAGGGCGCGGGGGTGGTGGCCGTTGCCGTGGCTGCCGCTCAGGACTTCGACGATGGGCAGGGCGAAGGCGTCGGTCTTTCCCGTGCCGGTCTGGGCCCTGGCCAGGATGTCGCGTCCGCCGAGGATGACGGGGATGGCCCTGGCCTGGATTTCGGTGGGGGCCTCGTAGCCCTTCTTGCTGACGGCCTTGAGCAGTTCGGGGCGCAGGCCGAGATGGTCGAATGACATGTGGGTATCCTGAAAATGTTCTTGGGTATGTTCCGTATGGGGCGAATCGGTTCGATGATGGCCCGTGTCCATGACGCACGGGCCGCAAGCATGACGTCGTTCAGGTTCATTGTATAGACGGTAACCGGCCGGGTGTCCACCGCGGCACCCGGTTGTGCCCGGAATCTGCGGGCAGGCGAGGCGAGCGCCCGGCCTGATGCGTTTTACCGCGCATTGTTTCGACAGATGCCCGCAGTGAGGCGTGGCCTGGTTGCGCTTGGCTTGATGGGGAAAATATGTTTCACAAGGAAAAACGATTCTGAGGGCGGCATGGCACCGGAGCATCATTTCACACTGGCGACATTCATCGGCAACAACGGCAGGATATGCATCCTCTGCCGCGAGATGGGTATCCGCAAGTCCATTACCGGCATCACGGCGGAACTCGGACTGACCCCGCTCGTCCACATTGCCTCGGATGATTTCAGGGAACCCAAAGTCCAGAAGAGTTTCCTGAGCTTCCTGGCGGATGCCAGGGAACTGCTGCTGATCATGGACTTCAACAACGAAAACAGCCCGTCCTATTTCCATCTGCTCGACACCCTCTACGACCAGTACCGGGAGCGCCTCAAGGTCGTGGCCATCGTCGACAAGGCCTACCAGGGGCTCATCAGCCTGCTCTACGCCCGCGGAGCCAGGGCCGTGCTGGTCAAGCCGTTCATGCCCAAGGATCTCAAGGCCAGGGTCGTGTCCGTGTTCGCCGAACCGACGGTTCTGGAGCGGCTGGTCGAAGCCGGGCGCGAGTGCCTGGATAAGGGCGAACTGGCCAGGGCGCAGGCCATCTGCCGGAAAATCGAGGCCGAATACGAGCATACGCACCAATCCCTGCTGTATTGCGGAGACGTTCAGCTTGCGCTGGGCGAACACAGGAACGCCGGGCGGTACTACATTCGTGGCTTCAGGGACGAACAGTTGAGCTTCCAGGCCTACGCCAGCCTGGCCAAGCTCTGCGCGGCGACCAAGAGGACCCGGGGAGAGATTTTCTGGCTCAAGAAGTTCGCGCAGATCAACACCCTCGACTACACGAATTTCATCAGGATCGGCGAGCTGTGCCTTGCACAGAACAGGGGGGAGGAAGCCAGGGAGTTCTTCGCCAAGTCCATCAGCGCGGCGCGCAGGATCACGTCCGAGGAGCGTACGTCCGGCGTGATTTTCGAGATCGCCAACACATGCGTCGACAACGAGTCCCTCGACATGTCCAGGGAGTATGCGACGCTTTTGCTGCGCAACGGCAACGTGGACAAGACGCTCCTGAGCGAAGTCGCCTATTTCCGGATGAACAGGCTGGGCGACCCGGACGGGGCGTGCGGCATCTATTCGCTCCTGGCGGTGCGCGAGGAGAAGCGGGGCGCCAAGATGGACGTCGGGTTCTGGTCGACGGCCCTGTACAACGCCGCGATCTGTCACCACACGGCATACGGGGACCGGAAAATGATCAGGCAGAGGCACACGTCCAAGCGGGCAAGCGACTACATCCTCGAAATCTTGAGCGTCAATCCAGATTTCGGCAAGGACGACCCGGTCGTCTCCGCCAACATCACGGCTATCGCCACCAACCCGCTGCAGCAGAACATCCCCCTGGCCACGCTGTTGGTCAAGCTGGGGCGCGCGTAGTCGGGAATCGAGAAGCCGCCCGCAGTCGAAGCGCCCCGAGACGACGGGATCCGGCCGGATGCGGGCACGAGAAAATTTATTGCGGGGATGCATTTTTTCGTTTGACAATCCAGCCCCTCCTGTCTACTTAGGCCTTCCGTTTGCGCGGGCCAATAGCTCAATTGGTAGAGCATCTGACTCTTAATCAGCAGGTTCAAGGTTCGATTCCTTGTTGGCCCACCACGAAAGATCAGGCTGCATCGGTGACGGTGCAGCCTTTTTTCTTGCCCGGCCGCGATTTTCTTTGCAATTCGCCCCCGGTGCGCTTATGGGTCACATCTCTCGCGTGTGCAGACTTGCGCCTTGAAGCCCTGCGGAACATTTCCGTCTGCGGCCCGTCATCGTCTCGTCTTGGAGATTATTCCGTCCATCCGGTACGCCCGGCCTTCGATTGCTCATCACGCCAGTCGTCGATTTTCCTCCAACCACAGGATCTTTTGTGGATTTTTCCTCTTTTTCCCTCGACCGGCGTCTGCACGCCGGAATCCGTGACTGCGGCTATGTTTCCCCCACCCCCATCCAGGTTCAGGCCATCCCATCGGTGCTCGAAGGCCGTGACGTCCTCGGCCTGGCCCAGACCGGCACCGGCAAGACGGCCGCCTTCGCGCTGCCCCTGCTGCAGCGCATGATCGAGGCTTCGGTCCCGCAGCGCGGGCCCGTGCGCGTCCTCGTCCTGGCCCCGACCCGCGAATTGGCCCTGCAGATTCACGAGACGTTCATCGCCCTGGGCAAGCAGACGGGCATCCGCAGCGCCGCGGTCTTCGGAGGGGTGGGCGAGACGCCCCAGATCAAGGCGGCCTCCCAGTCCAGCATCCTGGTGGCCTGCCCCGGGCGTCTGCTCGACCTGCTGAACCGCGGCCTCATCGACCTGTCCCACGTGGACGCCCTGGTCCTGGACGAGGCCGACCGCATGTTCGACATGGGCTTCCTGCCCGATCTGCGCCGCATCATGGCCAAGCTGCCGGCCAAGCGCCAGAACCTGCTCTTTTCCGCCACCATGCCCCCTGAGATCCGCAAGATCGCCGACCAGATCCTGGAGCAGCCCGCCGTGGTGCAGGTGGCCAACACGGCCCCGCCGGAAAAGATCCGGCACAGCGTCTATCCCGTCCAGCCCGCCCAGAAGATGGCCCTGCTTGAGGCCTATCTCGGCGCGGAGAACTACGACTGCGTGCTTGTCTTCACCCGAACCAAGCACCGCGCCAAGAGCCTGGCCCGCAAGCTCGACCAGAAGGGCATGGCGGCCACCTCGCTGCAGGGCAACCTGTCCCAGAACCGTCGCCAGGAGGCCCTGGACGGCTTCCGCGCCGGCCGCTACCGCATCATGGTCGCCACGGACATCGCGGCCCGCGGCATCGACTGCACCCGCGTGACGCACGTGGTCAACTTCGACGTGCCCGACACGGCGGAGAACTACACCCACCGCATCGGGCGGACCGGCCGTGCCGACAGAAGCGGCCAGGCCGTGACGCTGGTCTCGCCTGAGGACGAAATCCAGATTCGGGCCATCGAGCGCATCCTGGGCGAGCGGTTGCCGCGGGTGCAGCTGGACGGATTCGTCTACGACCGTTCCGCCGCGGGCAGCGACTCCTCCTTCGAAGAGCCCAGGCCGCCGCGCGCTCCGCGCCGCAATCCGTCCTCGTCGCCGCGGCAGGGTGCGCCAGCCGGCAGATCCTCCCGTCCGGCACCTGCCGGGCGCGACGCCGGCGTCAGGGCCGATCGCCCGGCTGCTTCGGGCCGTCGCCAGTCGGCGGAACGCCCCGATGCGTCCGGCCGGACTGCTCCGCAGCCCCGCCCCGCTTCTTCGCGCCGCGGAGTTTTCGGACTCGGCGCGTCCTGATCCGCACCCGACGGAATGAAATGAGAAACCCCCGGCAGCAGTTCGCTGTCGGGGGTTTTGCACTTTTTGGGGTATGGATTTTCCGCCTATCGTCTGGGCAGGACCAGGCCTTCCGTGGTGTTGTCCTGCAGCGGCGCGACCTTGAAGAGCTGCCTGCCGCCGTTGGCGGGGGGCTGGGGCAGGGGGTTGAGCTTCATGGGGTCGGGCGGCCGGCCGCTGGCGTTCTGCGCGTCGGCGGGCGTCTGGGTCGGGTCGTTGAAAAGCAGGATGCTGACGCGCCGGTTGCGAGGGTCCTCGGGGTTATCCCTGATCAGGGGCTGGGTGGCGGCGTAGCCGGCCACGCGGACCATGCGCTTGGGGTCGATGCCGTACTCCTGCAGGATGAGTCTGGCCGAAGAGGCTCTGTCCGTGGAGAGTTCCCAGTTGGTGTAGCGTGAATTCGGCCCGCCCAGGGGTTTGGCGTCGGTGTGGCCCTCGACTGCGACATGGTTGGGCATGTCGCGCACGGTCTCGGCGATGACCTTGAGCACATGGCGGGCGTCCTCAGTCAGCTGGGAGCTTGCGGATTCGAAGAAGGGGTTGCCCTCGCCGTAGAGCATCTGGATGCGCACGCCGTTGTCGAAGGTGTCGACGATGAGCTCGTCCTTGTAGTCCTTCAGTTTCTCCTCGATGGCCTTGGCCATGGCCTCCTTGAGGATTTCCTCCTGCGATTTGCCTTCGCTGTACATGCCCACGGTCCCCTCCATCATGATGGGGACCAGGCGTTCTGTCTCGCTCGAACTCTTGCCGCCGGCGCCCATGGTCATGGACGGCGGCGGGCCGTCGAAGACGGAGAACTCCTTGAAATAAATGGAGAGCTGCTCCTTCTTTTCCTCGCTGACGTTGTTCAGAAGCCACATGAGCAGGAAGAAGGCCATCATGGCCGTGACTAGGTCGGCGTAGGCGATCTTCCAGGCGCCTCCGTGGTGACCGCCGTGACCGCCTTTCTTGACCTTCTTGATGATGACCGCTTTTTTCTCGGCCATGGCTACTTCTTGCGCACGGCGCTTTCGAGTTCTTCAAAGGTGGGGCGGGCCGAGCTGGGCACGGCCCGGCGGGCGGCCTCCAGGGCCAGGGCCGGAGCCCAGCCGAGGGCGAAGGACATGATGGCGGTCTTGGCCACATTGAGGAGCGTGTGCTGGTCGCGGACCTGGTGCTCGACGTTGGTGGCGAAGGGCGCGACGAATCCGTAGGCCATCAGGATGCCGAAGAACGTGCCGACCAGGGCCGCGCCGATATGCGCGCCCAGGACCTCCGGCGGTTCGCTCAGGGCGCCCATGGTGATGACGACGCCCAGGACGCAGGCCACGATGCCCAGGGCAGGCATGGAGTCGGCGAGCTTGCTGATGGAGCCGGACGCGATCATCTCCTCTTCGTGGTGGGCCTCCATGTCGATGTCCATGATGGATTCGAATTCATGGGGCTCCATGCCGGCCATGGCGTAGGTCTTCACGTTGTCGCAGATGAAGTCGAGGACGTGGTGGTTTTTGACGACAAAGGGGTAGGGCGTGAAGATGCTGCTTTCCTTGGGCTTGTTGGCGTGGCTTTCCAGGGCGATGATGCCTTCGTGCTTGGCCAGGGTCAGCAGGTCGTAGAGCGCCCGCAGCAGCTGGAGATATTCGTCCTTGCCCGGGGATTTGGCCTTGAAGGCGCTGGCGAAGCCCTTCAGCGTGAGCTTGATGACCTTTATGGGCGACGCGACGAGGAAGGTGCCGATGGCGGCACCGAGAATGATGACGAATTCCGCGGGCTGCCACAGGACGCTGAAGTTTCCGTGCGCCATGATGTAGCCGCCCGCAACGCATCCCATGACAACCACAAGGCCTATGATCGCAAACATTGAGGTTTGACCTGCCCCTCTCTTTGAAGTGTAGCGTGATGGCGGTCAGCGGGGTTGCCCGCTGTCGCCTGCCGACTTGAAAAATCTACCGAAAAAAAAGCCTGACGTCTAACGCCGGATGCCGGGCGCAGAGGCGCGGTCCGGTTCCCTCTCACAAGGCTCAGGGCAACCTGGACCGTATGGCCTGGGCCTGCTGTGAGTACCTGGCCGCCTCGTCCTCGCGGCCCGCGTCGGTCATGGTCATGGCCAGGCTTTCCAGGGTCAGGGCCACGGAAAGGTCCTCGGGGCCGAAGAGGGCCCGCCGAACTTCCAGGGCGCGCAGGAGGGCGCCCTCGGCGCGCTGCAGGTTGCCCAGGCGGCGATTGACCACGCCGAGATTGAACAGGAGCTGGGCCACGTCGGGGTGCTGCGGGCCGAGGCTCGCCTCGCTGATGCCCAGAGCCCGGTCGTAGAGCGCGTCGGCTTCGGCGAAGCGTCCCCGCGCATACTCCAGGGAGGCCAGGTTGCCAAGGGATATGGCGATGTCGATGTGATCCTGCGGCAGGGAGGCCTCGCGCAGGCTCAAGGCGCGTTCGTAGGCCTCCTGCGCCTCGGTCAGGCGATCCTGGGCGCGCAGGACGTTGCCGAGGGTGGTCAGGGGCACGGCCGTGCGCACATTGTCGGCGCCGTAGGCCTTGGAGGCGATGTCGACCGCACGCCGCGCCGGCGCTTCGGCTCCCGCCGCATCGCCCTGGGCCGTGAGCACGTCGGCGAGGTTGGTCAGGGTGTTGACCAGCCAGGGGTGCCCGGGTCCCAGTGCCTTCTCCTTGATGGCCAGGGAGCGCTCCAGGAGCAGCCTGGCCTGGTCGGTGCGCCTGCGGGCCTGCTCGATGCCGGCCAGGTTGTCGAGGGTTCGCGCCACTTGCGGGTCTTCAGGTCCGAGGAGGCGTTCACGGATGGCCAGGGACCGGCGGAGCATGTTCTCGGCTTCGCCCAGCAGGTTCTTGCGGAAGTAGAGTTCCCCGAGGTTGTTGAGCAACTCTGCCAGGTCCTTGTCTTCGGCGCCGAACCGCTTCTCGCGGATGTTCAGGGCCCGGATGAACATCTCCTCGGCCTCGGCGGCCCGGTCCTTGGCGACCAGGAGTTCGCCGAGGTTTCCAAGGGTGGTGGCAACCTCGGGGTGTTCGGGGCCGAGGACCTTCTCCCGCATGGCCAGGGAGCGGCGCAGCGGTGATTCGGCCTCGTCGTACCTGCCCAGGGCGGCGTAGGCCACGCCCAGGTTGTTGAGGGACGTGGCCATGTCGGCGTTGTCGCGCGGCGTGAAGGCCTGGGCCAGATCGATCTCGCGCAGGGCCACGGCCAGGGCCTGATCGAAATCGCCACGGGCGTGGAGTTCGATGTAGGTTCTGTTCAGGGCCAGCCATTCGTCCTGGGCGGCGGTGGAAGGCGCCTGCCGCGCCGCGCAGCCGACGGCAAGCAGAAGGAAAAGGAATATGGTCAGTCGCTTCATGAAGTTGCGCTCCCGGGGTTCAGATTCAAAGTCGCGATACTATCCATCTCCCTCGCCGAGCACAACAGCTCCCATGAGGCCGGGGCCGCGGGATTTTCGACTTCAGCAGGGAAGGGCCTGGGTCCCGCAGACAAGCCAGTCGATGGACCGGCCCGTGCGCAGCCCCGTGTCGATGAGCCAGTCCGGCGGGATGCGTCCGCTCTTGCGGGCGTTGGAGATGGCTGCGGCCGAGACGTTCAGGAAGGACGCCAGCTCCCGGTCCGTGCGTGCGCCCGAGGCCTGCCGCAGGCGCTCGATGACCATCGGGGCCGTGCGCAGGCCCACCTGGCCGGAGATGTCCCGCACCACGGCGTACATGCGCGGCTCGCCGTAGAACGTGTCGTTGAACACGAGGCGGGTCAGAACCGTCGAGTACTCGCCGGCCTGGTTGCGGATGCGGCATTCCAGATGCTGCTCGCGGTGTTCGCGCAGGGCGTTGTGCATGGCCTGGCGGACCTTGGGCAGGTCCTCGGCGTGGAGCAGGTCCAGCACGGGGCGCATGTCCAGGGTGTAGGCGTCGAAGGCCTCGGGCCGTCCGAAGATCGACGGGTTCAGGGTCTGGGCCGAACGGCGCAGGATGCGGCCCTGGTCGTCGGTGACCACGACCACGTCACCCTCGCCGCCGCGCAGCTGCTCCATGAAGGCGTTCTCCTGCAGGACCTTGGCCGAGATGTCCTGGGCGATGCCCAGCAGCCCGATGACCTCCTGGCGGTCGTCGTCGAAAATGGGCCGGCGGATGACCCGGTACCAGACCCGCGGGTCCGTCAGGTGGGGCACGGCCGGGTGGAGGAGCTCCTGCTTCTCCTCGAAGACCTTGATGGCCGCCTCGATGGGGAAGCGGGCCTGGCGCGGTTCCAGGAAATCGTATTCCGTGCGGTCGATGACGTCGTGGCGGGCGCGGCCGTAGGCCTGCAGGTAGGCCTGGTTGGCGGCCACGATGCGCAGGTCCCGGCCGCAGACCCAGGCCAGGTCGGGCAGGGCGTCGACGATGCGCGTGAACTCGCTGGCCAGCTTGGACGAGAACGGGAAGGGGCGCTCCTGGAAGTAGCCGCTGTAGGCGCGGATGCGGCCTTCGGCGTCCCGGATGGCCTCGGCGCTGTACCACAGGGTCAGGGGTGAGCCGTCTTTGCGGCGCAGGGTCACGGCGCCGTTTTCCACTTCGCTGCGTTCGTTGAGCTGGTTGACGATGCGCCGGCGCGAGGCGGCGGTGTAGTAGAACTGCCGCGCCGGGCGGCCGACCAGTTCGTCGCGCGAATAGCCGCAGACGCCGCACAGGGCCGGGCTTGCGGCTTGGATGATGCCGCTGGGCAGGACCGTGAAGCCCATCTCCCGGCCCGGCCCCGTGGACCTGAAGGTTCCCCAGGCCAGGATCGCGATGCCGTCGCTGGTTGGGACGGCCGCGCACTTCCAGTTCACGTGGCGCGTGCCCGCACCGTCGGGCAGGACCACGCGCAGCCGGAATTCTCGCACCGGCGGGCGGTCGTCGCCAGGGGCCTCACGTTCCCGGCCGCGGACCATGGATCGAAGCTCCTCCGTGATGTTCCCGGGCGCAAGGGCGCCGAGCGGGGTGTTGCCCATTTCCCGCAGGGTGCTGTTGGCGTAGAGCACGTCGCCGTCCTGATTCATGACCAGGGCCGGGTCCGGCATGCTTTCGAGACGGGGCGCATAGAACGCGACGAGATCGGAGCTGTTCATGGATTCACCGGGAATGAACGGGTTGGGGTGGTATTCATGAAATATGAATAATTTTTATGGTGTGATTCATTGACGTTTTATCTTTGCCTGCTACAGTCCCCGGGCCCTGTCAACTTCGACCGGGAAAATCACAAGAGGGGGAGAAGAGATGCGCAGATGGATCGTGGGCTTGGCGTTGGCGCTTTTGCCGTGGCAGGCATGGGCGGCGGGATACGGTATCTACGAATGGAGCGCCAGGGGCAACGCCCTGGGCGGGGCGATGGTGGCCAGGGATGCCGACCCTTCGGCCGTGGCCTACAACCCTGCGGCCATCACGGATCTGCCTGGCGATCAGTTCCAACTTGGCTTCACGGCCGTGGCTCCTTCGGGGACCATGGAAGTCCACGAGGCGGGCCTCGAAAGCATGGATTTCGAGGATCATGTCTGGCCTCTGCCGACCATGTATTACACCAAGCAACTCTCGGACAACTACTGGTTCGGCATGGGCATGTTCTCGCGCGTGGGCCTGGGCACGGACTACGAAGACCCCGACACCTGGGCCGGACGCTACAGCTGCTCCTACGCGGCCATCAAGTCCGTGAGCTTCACGCCCAACCTGGCCATGAAGTTCTCCGACGCCTTCTCCCTGGCCGTGGGCGTGGACATGACCTATCTGGATTTTGGGTACCACATGACCTCGGACGCAAGTTTAACTCCTACATACAACCCCGCAACGAACTTGACCGATATCAAACAGGAAATCTCGGCTGACGGATGGGGGTACGGTATGAACCTAGCGGCCCGCTACCGCCCCTATGATTGGCTTGCTTTCGGCATCCTGTGGCGCAGCGAGATCCAGCTCACGGTCGACGGGGAGGCCGAATTCACGCAGAAGGGCGTCGTTCCTCTCTCTGTGGCGCATCTCAAGGACAGCATCGATGTCTCCGGCACCGAGCCCGTGCCCGAGTCCGTGACCATGGGCGTCATGGTCAAGCCCATGGATCGTCTGAGCCTGGAGTTCGACGCGGTGTGGACCAACTGGAGCGCCTACAAGGAACTGGTCATCGAGTACGATGAACTCCTGCCCAGTGGAAAAGACAAAGCCACGGCCCCCAAGAACTGGAGCAACGCCTGGCGCTTCGAATTCGGCGCAGAATACGCCCTGACGGATACCGTGGACCTGCGCGCCGGCTACGTCTACGACCAGTCCCCGGTCAACGACGACTACGAGGACTTCGCCGTGCCCTGCACCGACCGCCAGATCGTGACCCTGGGCGCGGGCTGGACCTTCCAGGACGCCTGGACCGTGGACGTGTCCTACGGCTACCTATGGATGAAGGACCGTGATTACGAGCCGCGGGAGCCCAAGGACGGCATCGTGGATCTGACCCGCGAGGACTCCCACGCCCATATGGCCGGCCTGAGCCTGACCTACAGGTTCTAGCCCCCTTCCCGGCGCAGAGAAAACACGAAGGCCGCCGCTTCCGATGAGGACGCGGCGGCCTTTCCGTTTCTGCGTTCCGAGATCAGGAAAACATCTGCACGATCCTGCCCATCTGTTCTTTGACGTCCAGGGCGAGCTTCTGCAGGTCGACGTGGCCGAGATCGAAAACGTTGCCTTGGAGCCAGTAGCCCTCCGGGGCGCTGGGCAGGGCCGCGTAGCCCCATTCCTGGGCGAGGTGGCGGGCATGGCGCAGCAGGGAGTGGAGCGTGCGCGTGTCCTTGTCCAGGGCCGGGTCGGGCAGGTTGTAGGTTGCGATCACCTCCGGCACGAAGTCCGGGAACGCCCAGCGTTTGACCAGCTCCGCGCCGAGTTCGAAGTGGTCGAAGCCGTCGAAAAGCTCCCGCTCCCGTTCGTATATCTCGGGCAAGGGACGGGTCATGTCCTCGCGGATGAATCTGGCGAAGGCCGTGTACCTGTTGATGATCAGCACGGGGATGCCGATGACGTGCATGAGCCCCAGGGGGTAGATGAGGGTCACCATCTCGACGGGCAGGGCCGCGACCTGCGGGCATTCCGGAACGAGCCGCTGCATGGTCAGGGAAACGGCCAGGTTCTGGGCCCAGATGTTCCGCAGGAGCTTGTTGATGTCGGCGTTGTCCGAGCGGAAGGCGGATTCCAGGACCACGTGGAAGACGATGCGCCGGATCTCCTTCAGGCCCAGCCGGTTGATGGCCACGCGCAGGTCGATGATCTCCGAGACGCCGCAGAAGAGGGGTGAGTTCGCGCAGGCCAGGACGGAGCCGAAGAGGGCCGGGTCCAGCTCTATGGTGCGGGCGATGGCATCCATGTCGGGATCCGCAGCGTTCAAAAGCTTCATGAGTTCCATCCCGACGTTCTTGATGCCGGGGATGTTGAAATCGATCTGTGCGAGTCTTCTGACCGAATGCGCATGCATGGCTGTTTCCGGGGTTCAGGTTGAAGTTTGCCGTATAGCGATACAATTTCAGCGTGCATGCATCAAGCTCCCAGGCAGGCTGAACATAAAGTTCGACTCCGCCGCGTACCATCGGGCGTCGATAGCGCAAAAATTCATCGAGGCCGCGGCAGGCGGGATGCGGAAACCTTGTGGTTGTTCGTCGCCCGGCTTTGAAGTAAGGTTGCTGACGCAGCCCGGTTTACCTGTGCAGGAGTGTCCATGATCGTGCGTTTCCTCCTTTTTTTTCTCCTGTCCTGCCTGTTCGCGTGTTCGGAGGACGAGCCCGTGGTCAAGGTGGACATGTCGAGGGTGGAGAGCGTCGCCCCCCCCGGGACGACGGAAGCCATCACGTACGCCTATCTGCCCCAGTATTCCCATTCCGTCTCCTTCGAACGTCACCGCAGGCTGCTGGAATATCTGCGCCACAAGACCGGGCTTTCCCTGCGCCAGATATTCCCCAATACCTTCGCCGAGCACATCAAGATGGTCGAGAGGGGCGAGATCGACATCTCCTTCACCAATCCCTTCGTCTACATCTCCCTGGCCCGTCTGGGTTCGGAGGCCTTCGCCCGCATCGTCGAGGCCGACACCGGCGCGGACTTCCAGGGCCAGGTCATCGTGCGGGCGGACAACCCGGCCATCAACCGCCTGGAGGATTGCCGGGGCAAGAGGCTCATCGCCGTGGACCCCAATTCCGCCGGCGGCTATCTCTACCCCATGGGCCTTTTCTACGACCACGGCATCACCCGCCAGGATTTCCACGAAGTCTCCTTCGCCACGGGTTCCGGCGGCCGCCAGGAGGCGGTCGTGCTGGCCGTGTATGCGGGGGCCTACGATGTCGGCACCATCCGCAAGGGAACCTTGGACGTGGTGCGGGACAAAATCGACCTGGACCAGATACGCGTCCTGGCCGAAAGCCGGCCCTATCCGGGCTGGGTCTATTCCGCGCGCAAGGGGTTCGACCCGGTCGCCAGGGACAAGATCGCCAAGGCCATGCTGGGGTTGCAGATCAGCAATCATGATCATGCGAAGATTCTCTCGGCTGCAGGCATGATCGACATCATCCCCGCCCGCGATGAGGACTTCCGCCCCATCCGCGACCTGATATCGCGCCTGCATCTGAACGAGAATGCGCAATGACGGGCCGCATCTCCCGCCTGAAATTCGAAACCAAGCTGAACCTGGGCATTATAGCCATCGTCCTCGGCATGGCCGTTTTCCTGCTGCCCGTCGTGGCGCGCATGACGTCCTCGGCCCTGGTGGCGGAGAACAAGCTGCGCGGAGCGGCCCTGGCCGAGAGCCTGGCGGCCAGGGCCGTCAACCCGCTCCTGTCTCAGGATTACCTGACCCTGCGCAACATGGTCGGGGAGACAGGGGACGTGGTCTACGCCTTCGTCATGAACGCGGACGACCGGGTCGTCACCCATTCCTTCATCAAGGGGTTTCCCGTGGAGCTCATCGCGGCGAATGTCGTGGCGAGCGGAGAAAAGGTCAGGGTGCAGCTCATCGATACCGGCGAGATTTTCATCTATGACTTCGCCGCGCCCATCCTCGTTTCGGGCGAGCGCATCGGCACGGTCCGCGTAGGCCTGTCCAAGTCGCGCCTGAGCGCCACCACCAAGCAGTTCATCTCCGCCCTGGCCACCATGTTCGGCGGTGTCCTGCTGGCCGCCATGGCTCTCGGCAGCGTTTTCGCCCGCACGGTGACGCGGCGGCTGGCGCGCTTGCGCTCCCACGCCGAGGAACTTGTCGGCGGGAGCCTCGACAATCTTTCCGTCCTGCCCGGCGAGCATTTCTGCTGGGAGATCATGAGCTGCAACGAAAAAAGCTGCCCGGCGCACCACGACCTCGTGCGCAGGTGCTGGCTGGTGCCCGACACCAAGTGCGCCGGCCATGCCTGCAAGCTCGGCCCCAAGCCCGCCAGCTGCCGGGACTGCCCGGTCTTCCTGCAGTCCGTCGGCGACGAGATCCAGGACCTGGCCGAGTCCCTCGACTTCATGGCCTTCACCCTGCGCGACCACATCCGCGGGCTGCGGCAGGCCGAGCAGACCCTGACCAACCAGCAGCGGCTCCTGTCCACGGTGCTGGACATGAATCCGGACCTCATCTCCCTGGTGGACACGCGCATGATCTACCAGACCTGCAACCGGGCCTTCGCCCAGAGCGTGGGCAGGAGCGTGGAGGAGATACAGGGCCTGAACGACTTCCATCTCTTCCCCGAAGACGAGGCCGAGCGCCGCAACCTCGAAGGCCGCGAGGTGCTGCTCACGGGCGGCCGCGTGGACCGGCAGGAAAAGGTGGAGGCTCTGGGCGGGGTCAAGTGGTTCCATGTGGTCCAGATCCCGGTGCAGGACGAGTCCGGCCGCATCGTGGGGCTTTTGCGCATGGACCGGGACGTCACGGACATCAAGGAGTACGAGCAGCAACTGATCCAGGCCCAGAAGATGGAATCCATCGGCAAGCTGGCCGGGGGCGTGGCCCACGAGATCAACACGCCGTTGGGGATCATCCTCGGCTACGCCCAGCTCCTCAAGGAGGACGCGCCCGTCGACAGCCAGCTCAGCCAGGACCTGGCCATCATCGAGAAGCAGACCAAGGTCTGCCGCAAGATCGTGGCCGATCTCCTGGGCTTTTCCCGGCAGGGCGAATCCGAGAAGCGCGAGATGTGCTTCAACAACTCCGTCATGGAGGCCATTTCCCTGGTCCGGCATTCCTTCGCCCTGGATCATGTGGACATCGTGACCCGTCTGGACGACAGCTTTCCCATCATTTACGGCGATCCCGAGAAGCTCAAGCAGATCTGGATCAATCTGCTGACCAACGCCAAGGACGCCATGCCCGAGTCCGGCGGCGTCATCGTGGTCAGGACCAAGCTCAAGACGCCCCAGGGCATCGTCACGCTGGAGGTGGCCGACAGCGGGTCGGGCATCGACGAGGCGACGGCCAAGAAGATCTTCGACCCCTTCTTCACCACCAAGTCCGTGGGCAAGGGGACGGGGCTCGGGCTTTCCGTGTCCTTCGGCATCGTCAAGGACCACATGGGGGACATCCGGGTGGACAGCCCCCTGCCGGAGGACTTCGACCTGCCGCCGCTGCCGGCCGGGGCGACCAGCGGTCCGGGGACGATTTTTACGGTGGACATCCCTCTGGACCACTGCACCTTTCCCTGAGTGCCTGGTTCTCACGACTGAACGAATCGAACCCGCGCGGTCCGCACCCATCCGGGCCGCGTCTGGAACAAGGAGAAACGCATGGCTTCGATCATAGTCCTGGATGACGTTTCCGATGCGGGAGTGCTGGTGAAGAGGATTCTGGAACGCCAGGGTCATCAGGTCACGGCCTTCACCGAAGAGGAGGATGCCATCCGGCACGTGGCCAAGGGCGGGACCACCTTGGCCATCCTCGACATCAAGCTGAAGAAGATGACGGGCGTGGAGGTCCTGGCCGAGCTGAAGAAGCACGATCCCGGCATCCGGGTCATCATGCTGACGGGGTACCCCACGCTGGAAACGGCGCGCGAATCCCTCAAGCTCGGAGCCAGCGAATATTGCGTCAAGCCCATCGACAAAGAGGAGCTGGAGTCCAAGGTAGCTGAAGTCCTGAAAAGCGGGCCCCAGGGCTGAGGCGGGAGGGGCTGCATGATCGCGTCACGTCTGCTGCGTCACTGGTTCACCCGCCTGCTGGCTCCCAACCGTCATATCCGGGAGAAGTACGAACACTTCAAGGAGTTGCTGCGCAGCGACTCCAGGGCGCTGGACCTCGTCGCCGACCTCGACGCGCATCTCTACGGGCACGACCCGGCCGACATGGCGCGGATCAGGTTTCTGCTCGGGGAACTGACCCAGGGCGTGGGCGAGATGGCCGACCGCCTCTGTCTCATGAACCCGCAGGCGTATGAATCCCTGCCCGAGAATCTGGACCGGATCTCCGCGGAGATATCGAGGCTCGTGACGCAACCGCCTCCCGCCGCGGATCCCCCGTATGTCCTGAGCCTCGACGAGGCCTGCGACCATGCCGGACAGGCCGGGGGCAAGGCTGCCAACCTGTCCTTCGCGCGCCGTCACGGCGTTCCGACCCCTCCGGGGTTCGTGGTCACGGCCTCGGCCTTTGTCCGCTACCTGCGCGACAATGCCCTGGAAGAGGAGGTCGAACGCCATTTTCGGGACATATCCCTCTCCAACCACGACGCCATCGTGCGCGTGACCGGGGAGCTGCAGGAGCTGATTCTCGCCGCCGAAGTCCCCTCGGACGTCGCCGCGGAGATCATGGACGCGCTGCGGAGCAGCGGCCTGGAGGGTCGGCGCCTGGCCGTGCGATCGAGCGCCGTGGCCGAGGACGGGGAGATCTCCTTCGCCGGGCAGTACGCCAGCGAACTCGACGTGGCCCCCGGCGACGTCCTGGGCGCCTACAAGCGGGTCCTGGCCGGGAAGTACTGCCCCCGCGCCGTGGCCTACCGCGTGCGGCACGGCCTGACGGACTTCGACACGGCCATGGCGGTGCTGGTCCTGCCCATGGTCCGCGCCCGGGCCGCGGGCGTGGTCTACACCCGCGACCCGGCCTGCGCCGCGGTGGGCGGGAAGGCCGTGGGCGTGTACGTCGTCGGTGGCCTGGCCGCAAACCTGGTCGACGGTTCGGCCACGCCGGGCAAACACTACCTCTCGCGGGAGGCGCAGCCGGACATCCTCATGGGCTGCGCCTGCGAAAGCGCGCCGATGGTCGACGACGCCGTGCTGCGGGAACTGGGGGCGTGGTGCATGCGCCTGGAGAACGTTTTCGACGAGCCTCAGGACGTGGAATGGGCCCTGGACACCGACGGCCTCGTCATCCTGCAGTCGAGGCGCCTCCAGCAGGACGAGGACCGAGAGGCCTTTTCCTCCGAGGAGGCCAAGGCGGCCCCGCTGCTCATGTCGGAACTGGACTGCGCCTCGCCAGGGGCGGCGTGCGGTCCGGTCTTTCACGTGGCCTCGGGGGCGGACTTCCGTTCCATCCCGCCGGGTTCCGTGGTTGTGACCGCTTCGCTGCGGCCGGCCCTTTCGCAGTTCCTGGACCGCATCGCCGGCATCGTGGCCGGCAGCGGAAGCCGGGCCAGCCACTTGGCCTCCGTGGCTCGTGAGCGCGGGGTGCCCGTCGTGGTGGGGTGCGGACCGGGCGTGCTTGGCGAAGGGGAGGTGGTGACCGTGGACGGCGGCGCCGGAAAGATCTTTGCCGGCTGCCTGCCGGGCGTCATGGCGCAAAGCCGCGACGTCGAGAGAATGCACGCCAGAATTCGGGCCGGGAACGAAGACTTGGCCGCCGTGGCGGTCCATCTCGGCCTGATCGACCCGGACGCGGATAATTTCACGCCCGAGGGGTGCCGGTCCCTGCACGACGTGGTCCGTTTCTGCCACGAGAAGAGCGTGGCCGAGATGTTCTCCCTGGTCGGCAGGGGCGGCAGGGGTTTGGGTCGGTCGCGCAGGCTGGCCACGGATCTGCCCCTTGTCATGTACGTCCTGGACCTGGGAGGGGGGCTTTCGCCGCAGGCCGGGGGCAAAGGGCCAGTGGACGTCGAGCACTTGGACAGCGCTCCGCTGCGCGCCATGTGGGACGGGCTGGCCGACGGGCGCGTGACTTGGGACAGCGGCCAGCTGCATGTGGACTGGGAGGAGTTCGACCGGGTCAGCTCGGGCATCTTTCGCATGGATTCCAGGATTCTCGCCAGCTACGCCATCATCGCCAGGGAATACATGCACCTGAACATTCGTTTCGGATACCACTTTTCCATCGTCGACGCGCTGTGCGGCGACACGCCCGGGGCGAATTACGTCAAATTCCGCTTCAAGGGCGGCGGGGCCGCCCTGAACCAGCGCGCCTACCGGCTGATCTTCGTGCGCGATGTCCTGGAGCGGTTCGGATACGAGACCGTCATCCGGGGGGACATGCTCGACGCGTCCCTGGCCCGCGTGGGCATGGAGGAGACGGCAAGGGCCCTGCACGCCTTGGGCCTTGTCCTTGCCGTGACGCGGCTCATGGACATCCGGCTCTCGGATGTGCCGCAGGCCAAGCGGGAAGCGGCCTCCTTCATGCAGAGCTTTTTTCCGGAGGCCGCCCATGAGTGAAGCGTACAGGGCGACCTGGGTCACGGACCAGCTGGCCGTGGGCGCCGCGCCCATGAGCTACGAACAGCTCGATTACCTGCGGGCGGCCGGAGTCGGGGCCATCCTCAACCTCTGCGGCGAGTTCTGCGACCTGCACGACATCGAGTGCGCGGCAGGATTCGAGGTCTACCACATGCCCCTGGCCGACGAGGAGGCGCCCGAGCTGGAGGAGCTGGAAAAGGCCCTGGCCTGGCTCGACGAGGCCATCTATCTGGGCAAGAAGGTGCTCATCCATTGCCGGCACGGCATCGGGCGTACCGGTACCGTGCTCAACGCCTACCTGCTGCGCCGGGGCCTGGGGCACCGGTTGGCCTGGTTCAAGCTGCGCACCCTGCGCTCCAAGCCGGCAAACTTCTCGCAGTGGTGGACCATCCGCAAATACGGGCGGCAGAGCCCCAAGCTGACCGTGCGGGAGCCGTCGCTGGAGATGCACAAGGCCGTGGACCTCAGCCCGTTCTTTCGCGACTACGAGGCGCTGCAGGCCAGGGTCGACGACGAGGCGGGCAGGCCTCTGGAAATGTGCGGCCGGGACCACGCCAGATGCTGCAGCACGCCCATTCAGTTGACCATGGTCGAGGCCGTGTACGTCACCCAGAGGATGAACGTCGTGCTCAGCAGCGAAAAGCGCCTGGAGGTAATTTCGCGGGCCGTGGAGACGGCGCGGCGCGAACGCCTTGCGGCCAGCCAGGTCAGCGCCGAGGAGTTCTGCCTGTCCGACGCCGACGCCCGGTGTCCGCTGCTGGAGAACGGGTCGTGCATCCTCTTTTCCTCCCGTCCCCTGCAATGCCGTTCCTTCAGCATGAACGAAGAAAAGGCAGGTAGACTCTGGGAAACGGTGCTCGCCCCCGCACTGGAAGCCTTGTCCCTGGAACTGTGGTTCGCTTTCGCCGGCACCATCGCACGGGGGGCCCTGCCGCATTTCGCGCTGGCGGATGTGGTTTCGGGGCGTTATGTACAAACGCTGTTCCACCTCATGGTGAAATCGCAGTGACACGTCGCAGTTTTTCATCACCTCAAGACAATGAGACAGGTGCATCAATATGAATGATACGATAAAGGGGATCATCGCGCAGTTCGTGGAGGCAACGACATCGGTCCTGCAGACCATGGCCATGACGGAGGCCAAGGCAGGAACGCCCTTTGTGAAGCAGGATGCCAGCGCAAAGGGAGACATTACGGGCGTCATTGGCTTTTCCAACCCCAAGGGCAAAAGCAGGGGGACGATGTCGCTGACGTTCACGGCCGCAACTGCACTGGGTATCGTCAGCGCGATGATCTATGAGGAGCAGACCGAGATCAACGATGCGGTGACCGACGCCGTCGGGGAACTGACCAACATGATCTCCGGACAGGCGCGCAAGGGCCTTGTGGGCATGGGCATGATTTTCGAAGGCGCCATCCCTTCGGTCATCACCGGCTCCGGTCACATCATCCGCCACGTTTCCACGAGCGCCGTACTGGCCATACCATTTGAAACGCAGTACGGACCGATGATGGTGGAGGTCTGCTTCAGCTGAGGCCCCTTTTTGTCAGTTGCGCGATCAATAATCTTTTACTATCCGAAAAAATCCCGGGAGGGGTTTTATTCATTCGTGAGAGGAGAAGATATGAAGCGCAGGGTATATTTCATCGAGGGAGACGGGATAGGAAAGGAAGTATGGGCCGCCGGCCGCCCGGTTCTGGACAGGGCGGTGGAGGTTGCCTATGGCGACGGACGCGGATTCGAGTGGGTGGAACTGCTGGCGGGCAAGAAGGCCTTTGCCGAAACGGGCTCCTACCTGCCCGAATCGACGCTCGAAGCCCTCAAGGGTGCCGACCTGGCCATGAAGGGGCCCCTGGAGACCCCGGTGGGCAAAGGGTTTCGCAGCCTGAACGTGACGCTCAGGCAGACGCTCGACCTCTTCGCCTGCATCCGTCCAATCCAGTATTTCAAGGGCATTGAAAGCCCGGTCAAGCACCCCGAGCGGGTGGACATGGTCGTGTTCCGCGAGAACACCGAGGACGTCTACGCGGGCATCGAGTGGCAGGCGGGCAGCCCCGAGGCCAAGCGGCTCATCGCCTTCCTCCGTGACGAGATGGGCGCAAACGTCGACGCCGAGAGCGGCATCGGCATCAAGCCCATGACGGCCAAAGGCTCCAAGCGCCTCATCCGGCGGGCCATCCAGTTCGCCCTGGATCAGAAGCGCCGCAGTGTGACCATGGCCCACAAGGGCAACATCATGAAGTTCACCGAAGGCGCCTTCCGCAACTGGGGATACGAACTGGCCGCCGAGGAGTTTGCCGGCCGCCTCGTCCTGGAAGGCCAGGACTGCTGCCCTCCCGGCGCCCTAGTGCTCAAGGACAGGATCGCCGACGCCATGTTCCAGGAGGTGCTCATCCGCCCCGAGAACTACGATGTCATCGCCACGCCGAATCTGAACGGCGACTACCTGTCCGACGCCCTTGCCGCCCAGGTCGGCGGCCTTGGCCTGGCCCCCGGGGTCAACATGAGTTCCGAACTGGCCTTCTTCGAGCCCACCCACGGCACGGCCCCGACCATCGAGGGCAAGGACCTCGCCAACCCGGGCAGCCTCATTCTCTCTGGCGCGCTCATGCTCGATCACGTCGGCTGGCACGAGGCCGCAACGAAAATTCGCAAGGCCGTGGAACTGGCCATTGCCGACGGACGCGTAACCGTCGATCTGGCCTCGCAGATGACGGGCGCTCGCCAGGTTGGATGCGTTGAGTTCGGACAGATCCTTCTGGCCAATCTGGAACGGATTTAGGACGGCGCGCGTCGGACTGCGCAGAAATCCCCTACAGGGTGATCCTGCGCGATGCATCCGGTACGTATGGATCATGCCTGCCGTCATGATTCATCGGGTTTGGGCTGTTGAACTACTGCAAGCCCGCTCCTTTCCGGAGCGGGCTTTTTTCGTCGCATAGGGGCGGTGCTGCGAAAGCCAGCCTTGGCGATGCTACATAGTGCGAGGGGATGCGTGCGGCTGATTCTCGACCCTGGAGCCGTTGTGTGATCCTTTTTGGAGCGACGCGGTGCGTATACGAGGCGTGAATCGAATTCAGCATGACGCATCGATGCGGGCATTGTGTGGCTGTTTGGATCGAGTGTGTACGTGTATTGACAAAAAGAGTCAGGATTTGAGCCAAAGCGTCTGTATCAGGATGCGAAAAGTTCTTTAGCTCGCGCATTGTTTTTCTACTCATTATTTCTTGCTTTGACGACGCATTTTGTGTTAGTTAAAAAAGTATCAACGAATAAATGCAGGGTCTTGGGTCGCGAAAATAATCACTGAGGACGTAACGCTGTGAAAAAATTAGGTTTTTTTTCAAAGAAAAACGCCGGCGTAGGATTGGATCTTGGAAGTGAATGGCTGAAGATGGTGAAGATTCGGCCGGGAAAAGGCGACTTGGTCCTGGAAAGCATAGCCCGTTGCCCATGGCAGCCGGGTGATCTGGACAACAGTTCGGCCACCGCAAAGAAGATCAACGGGCTTTGGTCCGAGCTTCAGCTCAAGGAGCAGGTGGTTGTATCATCCATGGCCGGCCATGCGGTCATCGTGAAGCGGGTCGTGTTCGAGGCCGAATCTGCGAAGGCCATCGGCGATACGGTCATGAAGGACGCGCGTCAGTACATTCCTTTCGACATCAACGACGTCTTCCTCGACTACCAGGTCCTTGGCCCCGGTCAGAAAGAAAAGAGCTACGACGTGCTGCTCGTGGCCAGCAAGAAGAAGGTGGTGCAGAATCTGAGCGACGTCATTTCGCAATCGGGCCTTTCCCTGTCGGTGATCGACGTTGACTCCTTCGCCCTGTGCAACAGCTTCGAACACAATTATCCCGAGTTTCAGGAAAAGCCCGTCTATCTTCTCGACATAGGCGGCGCGCAGAGCGTTTTTTGCATCTACCACAACGGCCAGCCTTCCTTTTTGCGCGAGGTTTCCTTTGGCGGCAGGGCTGTCACGGAGTCTCTCGCATCCATTCTGAACATCAAGCGTCTGGACGCGGAGCGCATCAAGCTCAGCGGAAAGGACGATCTCGGGGAAAAGGAACTGCGGTCCATCTCCGAGGCCGTGAACAAGATTTTCAAGAACTGGTGCGACGAACTGAGGCGCCTCATCGGATTTTATCATTCGTCATCGAGTAACGTAACTCCTGCTGAATCTCTTTACTTGTCCGGGGGAGGGGCATTGCTTGGAGGGCTTCGGGATGTTTTTCATAAGGAATTGAATCTTGAAGTGCATTATCACAATCCTTTCCGCAAAATTTACGTTGATAACAATACGTTCCAGAAAGAGTACCTTGATGAGATAGGACCACAGATGGTTGTTCCTTTCGGCCTTGCCTTGAGAGCAATTTAATACTGGAAACTTATTATGATAAAAATCAATTTACTCCCTCAGCAAAAACGATCGAAGTCGACCAATGTCGAAAAAGGCGCAGTCTTCTTCATTCTGGGAATTTTGTTGATGCTTGGGTCTGTCTATGGTGTCGATTATTATTTTTCTTCAGAACTCAGTACGCTGCAGGCATCCGTGGCCGCGAAGCAGCAAACGAAGGCGCTGCTTGAAAAAGAGGTCGCCATCGTCAACAGCGTCATTCAGGAACTCAAGGACATAGAGACGCGGATCAAGGTCATCAAGGACATCCGCCTGCGCCAAGGACTTCCCGTCAAATACATCGACGAGATCGTCGTGAACATGCCCAAGGACAAGATGTGGTTCGAGACTTTCACGATTAACGCCAACGGCAATATCGCCCTGAGCGGGGTCGCCTTGGACAACCAAGTATTCGCCAGTTACGTGGAGCGCCTCAGATTGTCGAAGTATATCAAATTGGTGGATACTCGCAGGACGTCCCGCCGGGCCGTGGACGGGCTCGGGTTGGTGGCCTTCGAGTGCTCCGTGATGGCCCAGGAGTATTTTGAAAACACAAATACGAATGGAACGACAAATGGATAAATCCGCAGTTTCCAAAAAATTAGGTGCGTTGTCCGCCCTGCAGAAGTTTCTGATATTTCTGGGCCTGACGCTCGCGGTCTACGGTGGGTACTGGTACTTCATCCTGGACGACAAGCTCACCCAGATCGCCAAGGCCACGCAGGAGATCGAAAAGCTCGACAAGGACATCGCCATGTTCAGGGCGCAGGTCGCGAACCTGCCCGAGTTGCGTCGCAGCCTGGAATTGCGGAAGAAGGAGCTGTACTACGCCAAGACGCTTCTGCCCGAAGACGCCAGGGCGCTGGAGATGCTCCTGTCCTCCTTCGAGCAGCTCGGGCGCGACGAAAACGTGGAATTCATCCTGTTCCAGCCCGGCGCCGAGCAGGTCCAGGAGTTCTACGCCACGAGGAGCATCCAGCTGCAGATCAGCGGGACCTTCCACCGTCTGGTGACCTACTTCGACCGGCTGTCCAGGCTGGATCGCCTCGTCAGCATCCAGAATGTCACCTTCAGCCCGGTGTCCGACTTCTCCCCGACGGAGAAATATCTGAACACCAGCCTGACGCTGCAGGTTTACAGGGCCCTGACCGAGGCGGAAATCAAGGCGCGTGAAGCCGCAAAACAAGCAAAAAAGTGACGCAGCCATGAAAGCACTTCTTTTACTCCCCACCCTGGTCCTTTTCCTCTGCGTCTCGGCCAGCGCGCAGACGCCCCAAGCCGGTCAACCCGACGGGGAATTCCCCGACTGGATCACGTTCCCGTACCCCCCCCTACAGCGGGGCGGGGAAAATCGATCCCTTCGTCTCGTTCATCAAGATTCGTGAATTCGAAGCGATGCAGGCGGCCAAGAAGGCCAAGCTCGAAAAGAAGGCGACCACTCCTCTGGAGACGGTCGACGTCCACAGCCTGAAGCTCATCGGCATCCTGAACAAGGGCGCCGGGGTTTCCCTGGCCATGGTCGAACTGCCTGACGGCAAGAGCTACCTGATACGCCCCGGTATGACCATAGGACTCTATGACGGTGTCGTGACATCCATCGGAAACGAAATGCTCGTTGTTGAAGAGGATGTCATCGACGTATTCGGTGAAGCGAAAAAGAGAACAATTAATTTAAGATTGCGGCAAGAGAAGGAGTAGAGTGCTATGAAGATTTTCAGAGCGATATCTGGATTCTTACTTGTAAGTTGTATCGTTGTGCTGACTTCATGCGCAACACACTCCAAGCCTGCCCTCACCGATACCGGTACCGCGGATGCCCAGCAGCCCGCCTCCGGTCGTGAAGCCGTGCTGTCGGAATCCCTGGGCAAGACCATGATCGACGTGCCCATCGACGCGGGAACGCAGCTCTATGCGGACTTCGACGGGGACAAGCTCGTGAAGATCCTCTTCACTCCCGGTGTCACGGATTTCGTTCTGCCCCTCAACGAGACGGCACTGGTCAGCCGGCTCGAAAAGGAGATGGACGGCGGACAGGTCAAGGCGCTGAACGTCTTCCTGAATTCCAAGAGCAAGTTCCTGCTCTCCCGCCAGTCCGACAGCCTCGGGCGGTTGATGCTCGTTTCCGATGACATCCCGGCCCCGGAGCTGCCGAAGAACGTCATCAGTACCCTCAATTTCAAGCCGACGAAGGATTCGTTGCAGGTCGTGACCTATTCGAGCCTGCCCTTCGAGGTCGTGCCCGAGCAGGCCGACGGGTTCAAGCTGACGTTCCGCAAGGCGCAATTCCAGCCATCCCTGCTCAAGAAGTATGACGTGAGCAAGCTCGGCACCAAGATCGAGACCGTGACCGCCTATAACGACAAGGACGGCAACGCCTATCTGGTCTTTGCCGGCGCCGAGAACCCGGCTCTGTCCGTGCTGCGCAAGGGCGATGAAACGTATGTCCTCGTCAAGACCGGCAAGTCCGCCCAACCCGCGGCCATGGCCGACGTCGACAAGGCTGCATCCGATGACCCGGTGTACAAGGAGAGCGAGATCCAGGAGCTGAACACGCTCTTTCCGGGCATGAAGGAAAACTACACGGGTGAGAAGATTTCCATCGACCTGCAGAACGCTTCCGTCGAACAGGTATTGCGCCTCATTTCCGAAATCAGCGGTTACAACCTCATCCTCGACGACGACATTTCCGGGAACATCTCCCTCAAGCTTGTGGACATCCCCTGGGATCAGGCCCTTGACCTCGTGCTGCTGCAGAAGAATCTGGGCATGGTCATCAAGGGCAACATCATGCGCATCGCCTCGGCCACGAAGCTCGAAGCCGAACGCGCCCAGTTGCAGAAGGCCCGCGAGGCGGCCATCCAGGCCCAGGAGAGCATGCGCAACCTGGCCCCGCTGAAGACCGAGTACATCCAGATCAACTACAACACGGCCGCCGAATTCGAGGGCAAGGTCAAGACCCTGCTGACGCCGAACCGCGGCACCGTTTCCTCCGATCCGCGCACGAACATCCTGATCGTGACCGACACCGAGGAGACCCTCGACCGGATCGACAGCTTCATCAAGAAGCTGGACCGGGCCGAGCGCCAGGTCATGATCGAGGCCCGCCTTGTCTACGCCACCGACGAATTCCAGCGCAGTTTGGGCGTCAAGTGGGGCACGACCTATCAGACCGAAACCACTCCGAATCTGCCGAATGAACAATGGCGCGGCACCTTCACGTCAACCGGCTTGAACGCCATCAACACCGCCAACGGCATAACGTTGGGCGGAACAGTCGGCAAATTCCTCGGTGAGGACCTTTTCGCCTTGGATGCATCCTTGCAGCTTGGTGAGCAGAAGAACCTGGTCAAGACCATATCCTCGCCGCGTGTCCTCACCCTGAACAACAACCGTGCGGAAATTCAGCAGGGCACGAAGCTCGCAACGGCCACGGAGTCGGAAAGCGGCGGTACGACGACCGAATACGAAGAAGCGGTGCTGAAGATATCGGTGCTGCCGCAGATTACGCCTGACAACAAATTGATCCTCGACCTCGACATCAGCGACGACAGCCCCAAGAGCGACGGCCGGGACATCGACACCAAGTCGACCAAGACGAAAATGATGGTCAGCGACCGCGAGACCATCGTCATAGGCGGCGTACTCAAGACGACGGAAACTTCCGAGAAGAGCCAGATTCCCGGACTGGGTGACGTTCCCGGCCTGGGCTGGCTGTTCAAGAACAAGTACGACACGAAGAACAAGGCCGAACTCCTGATCTTCATCCAGCCGCGAATTCTGTAGCCGGTTGAGAATTCAATCCTCAAGGCCGCCTGTCACTAGGCGGCCTTTTTTTTCGCGCATACCGCACGGTCACCAATCTGAATACAAAGAAAAAGGCATGTGCCGCTTACGTTGCTGCGGTACATGCCTTCGTGCAACCAGGCTCGGGACCGTGGTTGGGCTATGTTCGTCCGAAACCGTCAGTCGGATATTTTTTCAGGGAAGAGGGTGTTGGCGTCGAAGTAATGGCCGCGCACGCATTGGGCATAGGCGTTGATGTCGGCGCCAGCGATGGCCTCGTACATCATGCGGTGCTTGTCAACTTGTGCATTGAGCAGGGACGCAGCGTGGTCGTAGTAGACCGCGATATAGGTCCAGTAGTAGTTGCCGAGGGAGTGCCAGGCCTTGGCCAGAGATTCGCTGTGGGCGCCCTGGACGATGGCGAGATGAAAGGCCATGTCGTTCTTGCGCATGTTCTTGGTGTCGTTCATTTCGACGCAGACGGCCATGTTGTCGACACAGTTCTTGAGGTAGTCGAGGTCCAGGTATCTTGAGCGGTGCTTGATCACGCTCCAGCGGACAGCGAGGGCCTCGATTTCGGTGCGCACGTCATAGTAGTCGTTGAGTTGTTCCTTGCTCAGCGTCCTGATCCGCGTTCCCTTGTACGGCTCTGTCTCCAGAACGCCCTGCGCGATAAGGTCCCGGATGGCTTCGCGTACGGCTCCCTGGCTGATGGACAGCTCGCGGGCGAGTTTGGATTCTATGATCTTGTCGCCAGGATTGAGGTCTCCGCGCAAGATGGATTCCATGAGGTATTCTGCAACGTCGTCGCGCAATACCCTTCTTTTCAACAAACTTTTCGTTTCCATTGTCAATATCCTTGCATGCAGTCAGGAAGCTGTAGTCACCTGTGCCTCTTTTTTGCGAGGCTGTCATTCGTCAGATTGCAGTTCGTCAGGAAATGCTTGATAATGTTTTCTTCGACAGGATTCGTAGATTTGAAATGAGCGACAAGCATAGTTTCCCCATGAAGATAGCTTGCCCTCACAAAACGACATGGAAGCAGCATTGGATGGTCGCAATGAGGGAGAGAAAAAAGAATTTCAAACCCACTTTGAAACGCATGCTCGGCGTGAACATTTTTCAAAAGAATCTGCATCGAAGATAAGGACATGTCTACAATCGTACCATGATAGAAAAAAGCAGATTCATCTTTTGTTGAGAATATGACAGCTGAAATAGAACACTGCTTTCGTTGACATTGCCGTTTTTCATCAGGAGAAGTCATGGGCGCTTCCTGACGCAGAACATGTTCCGTGAGAACGTCTTCGATCAGAGATGAAATTGTCTTGTTTTCGATCCGACAGGCAGCCTTGAGTTTAGCGAGCGTGAGTTCATCGGTACGAAATGAAATTTTGGTATTTTTGCGTGGAGCGGATTTTTCAAGAGCGTCCATGATGCACCAGGACCTGCCGGATCACGAGTCACAAGTTTATTTGTTCAATAATTTTTTTTAGTTATTTCATAATTCCGATTGGGTTTCAATAATCTTTTTTCTGTAATAGTTTTCAGGTTCCCGGTGATCCGTGCGCGCGGCACTGAAACGCGGCTGCGAGTGTTGCATGAGTACTGGGCGCAGACTGCAATGATCCTGGGGGAGTGCGATTATTTTCGAAAAGTTTGTCTTCGGTATGAAGTTGCGTGAATCTGGTCGGTTGGCACGATGCACCATGATGCAAAAGAGGGGGATTGACGATCCGTTCCGAGGACAAAGTGGAGGCAAAAAAGAAAAGGCTCCGAAAATCGGAGCCTTGAATTTTTGGTAGCGAGGGAGGGAATTGAACCCCCGACACTGCGGATATGAGCCGCATGCTCTAACCGTCTGAGCTACCTCGCCGTATTCGCGGTTTCGGGTCTCCCCGAAAGCGAAGTCGGTTAATATAGAGCGGGCTTCCAAATGGCAAGCACTTTTTTTGTCGAACCGCGATTTTGGCGATTTGCCTCTTGGGCGGGTTTGGGGTAGTGATTAAAGAAAGTTCATCGGAACATGTCCGGATCCCGACGATCGGGTTCCTGCGCATGAGTAAGGAGGTCGATATGATTGCCAACAAGCGCACCCACATTCGCAAGGATTGTCTCGTGCCTGTCCGGTACACCTACGAGGGACAGCACAAGACGCATTACGCCCGCATGATCAACTACGGCGACGGCGGGCTTTGCCTCAAGACCCGGACGCCCATCGAGCCCGGGGCCAAGCTTGAGCTTTCGCTGGAAGGGTACACCCCCAATGAATCCTCCCTCGGCGAGTTCGACCGCTATCCTGTGGCCGTCTGCTGGACCAAGCAGATCCCCGAGCGGGGGCTGCCGGTGTACGAGACGGGACTCAAGTACAGAGGGTAAAGGGCCGGCCATCCGGCCCTTTTTTTGCGCCTTGTGCCCGGGGCCTTACGCCCGGAAGCCGTTCCAGAGGATGTTTGCGGGCATCTGCGTGACGGCCCGGGTGCCGGTCATGACCATGGCCTGCATGAGTTCCGTGCGCAGCGTCTGGGCATAGGCCGTGACGCCCTCGGTCAGGCCACCCATGGCCGCGATGCTGAAGGGTCGGCCGAGCATGACCGCGTCGGCCCCGAGGGCCAGCATCTTCAGCACGTCCCCGCCGCTGCGGATTCCGCCGTCCGCGATGATGGCGATCTTTCCCTTCATTTCCTTCGCGATGCCCGGCAGCACCTTGGCCGTTCCCGGCGTGTGGTCGAGCACGCGCCCGCCGTGGTTGGAGACGACGATGGCGTCCGCGCCCGCCTCCGCGGCCAGACGGGCGTCCTCCACGGTCATGACGCCCTTGACGATGAACTTGAGGCCGGCCCTGGCGATGATCTCGCGCAGGGTGGCCACCGGCTTGGGCGACACCGGCCGTCCCATCTTGCGCAGGGTGATGAGGCCGGCGGCGTCGATGTCCATTCCGACGACGGATGCGCCCGTATCCCTGGCCTTGGCGAGCTTGTCATAGAGCTCCGCGTCCTCCCAAGGTTTGATGAACGGGATGCCGTGTCCCCCCGCGGCCGTGATGGCGGCGAAGCCGGCCTCGTGGATGAACGGCGGGACCCCGTCGCCGGTGCAGCCGATGATCCCGGCCTGTCTGCAGCCGTCGATGATGGCGGTGATGTACTCCTCTTCGGACCTCTTCCCGCCCATGTTGAAGGACACGCCGCCGATGGGGGCCGCCATGACGGGCATGGACAGCTTAAGGCCCAGCAGGGACGTGCTCGTGTCCGGCTCCGTGATGTCGTGCACGAGGCGCATGTTGAACGTGCAGTCGGCCAGGGCCTGCACATTGGCCATGAAGGCCGTTCCCGTGCCCAGGCCGCCCATGCCCGGAACCTCGCCGGCGCAGGCCTTCCCGTTGCAGACGGGGCAGACGCGGCAGTAGCCAGTCATCAGGTCGCGGGCTGTTTTGCGAATTTCCTTCATGAGTTCATGCTCCTTTTTTTGAGGTGAATACGATTTCCCGTGTGTGTTCGAGATGTTCCGTCATGGCGGCGCAGGCACCGTCGGCATCGCGCAGGCGCAGCGCCGCCAGGATTTTTCGGTGGTCCTCCAGCGCGTTGCGGCTGCGCTCCGGCGACTGCAAGGTTTCGTCGCGACTTTCGAAGAGCATGTCGTGCATCTGCTCCATAAGCCTGACGATGGCGTGGTTGCCCGTGGCCGCCGCGATGGTATCGTGGAGGTCCTGGTCGATCTCCAGGACAGGCTCCCCATGCCTCACGGCGTCTTCATAGGTGTGCATGAGGTCGTCCAGCCGTTCGATGGCCCGCGGGGAGACGCGCCGCGCCGCAAGGCGCGCGATCTGCGGCTCCAGCAGGAGGCGAAGTTCGAAAATGTCCTCAAGCCTGTGCCGTTCCCGGGCGAAGGCCTCGCCGAGTTGCCGGGCCAGTTCCGTCGGGCTGGCCGCCGCGATGTAGGTTCCGGCTCCCGGCCTGCTTTTGAGCAGCCCCGTCTGTTCCAGACTCTTGATGGCCTCGCGCATGGAATTGCGCGAAACGCCGAACAATTCCGCCAAGCGGCGTTCGGGCGGCAACCGGTCTCCCGGCTGCAAGTCGTCGACTTCCACCAGCTCCTGCAGACGCACGGCAATTTCTTCGTAGATTCTTTTTTGCTGTTGCGGTGTACTCAAGGTTGTGCTCCCGTGAAATTGGTCCTACCAATATTGCGGGGAGTGGTCAAAGGCAAGGGGAATCCGGACCTGTGGATGCACAGGCGTTGAATTTCAGAAAACCAGTCGCGAGGAGGGAATCATGGACAACGCGCGCATCGTGGAGGTGTTCGAGGCCTACTTCGAAAAGTACAAGAAAACGGAAGGCGACCGGACGAGCTGGTCCGCGTATTGGACGGTCTATGCGTCCGGACGCAGCTTCGAGATCAATCTGACCAAGTGCCCCCGGGGGACGCGCTTCAAGATTTTCGCCGACAGGAAGAAGGTCGGCGAGATCGAGGGTTGGGACGCGTTTTTGGGCAGTCTGGACCGGTTGGAGGGGGAATACGGCCCGGTTTTTGAGCGCGGCGATTTCTTCGCCCAGATGGAGGAGATGCTCTGAGCGTGCCGGCGCACTTCCGCTCCGAAAGCGCGCCGGGTCAGCTGGCCGGCTAGCGGAAGATGGCGTCGGCTTCCTGGCGGCGCAGGTCGACGACGGCAACCTTCATCCTCTCCACGACGTTGCGGATGTCCTGGCCGTCCCCTTCGATCCTGGGCATGAGGGATTCGGTGAAGGCGTTCTCGGCCTTGTTGAGGACGTTGCACTGGAGCAGATAATCCGTCTTGCTGCGGTATCCAGACCGGATCAGGGCTTCGGGCGTGCCGCCGGAGGCCTCGAAGAGCGTGCGGTAATGATCCGTGAGGGCAGCCATCCAGTCCTGGAAAAGCGGACGGGATTGCTCGGGAATCGCGCCGGCGCGTTCGAGCAGGCCGGCCGTGTCGATGGGCGCGCCGGTCTCCTGCGAGTCCAAGGCCGCGTCGAGAGCGAGGCGGCGCGGCTTGGTGTAGTTCTGGACGAATTCTTCCAACCCGCTCGAATATTGTTTCATTTTCTGCGCGAAAAAGACGAAGAAGACCGGGACAAAGATCATCCACAAGGGCGGCTTGGGCTTGTCGAGCACGAAGGCGGCCAGTTTGTGGGCAAATTTCTTCTCGTACTCCAGGATGAGCTGCTTTTTTTGGGCTGTTGTGGTCATGGGCATGTTCAGTAGTAAGCGGGCCATCGGCGGTCAAGGCCGGTTTTCGGATCCGTCGGCGCTGCTCACGGGACCATGACGGCCTGTGCGCGTATCGCGTCGGGCAATTTGATCCCGAACCGGTCCAGTTCAAACGCGCTGAACGTGTACGTTCCGGCCTGGGCGGTTTGGGGGAGTATTGACGAGGGCGGGGTCCCGGCCAGTATCCGGCAGGCGATTTTCCCTGCCGCCTGCCCCTGGTCGAAAGCGCTCAGCACATGCCCGCCGATGGTCTTTCCCTTGCCCACTGCGAAATCCCAGAAGGCGAAGATCGGAACGGGCGTGTTGGCGTTGGCCCAGGCCAGGACCTCGTCCTCGGGCACGTGCTTGCCGGCGCTGTCGCGCAGGGTGTGGTACAGCCCGATGTAGACCGTGTCGAACCCTTCGGCCTTGGCGTTCAGAAGCGCCTCCCGCCAGTTGTCGAGCAGGGAGAACTGCTTCAGCTCAACCTGCACCTTGCCGAGGTTGAGCCTTGATTTTCCCTCAAAGGCCTCGTGGACCACCGCGTCGGACGTCGCGTCGGAGTCGAAGAGAATGAGGACCTTGGTGTCGTCGGTGTTCACGAGTTTGCACATGGAGTGCAGGGAGCGTTTGAGCAGGGGGCGTTCGAGGACCCCTGTCATGTTCGGGGCGGGAAAGAGCCCGTAGTCGCGCGGGTTGCGGTTGATCCCGAGGTACACCACGGGGGTGGGGCCGTTTTTCAGCCGGGGGCCAAGGTATTTGGCCGCGTTGTCGTCGCAGAGGATGATGAGGCTCCACGCCGCGGCTCTGATTTCCTCCCAGACCGCGTCGGCCCGCGCGCGGTGTTCGGCCTGCGGCGTGCGCTTGGTGTCGAGGTAGAAGTGGCGGATGGCCGCGCCACGTGGCAGGGATTGCAGCAGTCCTTCGGTGAGGCTTTGTTCCCAGGCGTACTCCTTGTGGTAACTGTGGATGATGCTTATAGTGCATTCGGAAAAGGCGGCGGAAGTGTCGAAGAGGATTGCAAGAAACGCTGTGAGAAGAATTCGCATTGCTTCCCCCGGTGGTGGATGTGAGCCGTTTTTTGAATACCACCGCACAGGCCAAAGAACAACATGAACGCACCCGAGTTGTCGCTTTCCCTTCTTGCCTGCAAGAATGCCTCCCGCCACGGACCGGAAACGGGCGAGAGGGAATCGGACGCCGGGCGACCCGCTGGAGGCGTGCCTTTTCTCGTCCTGTGCGCGCTTCTGTCCATTGCCCTGCATGCGGTCCTTCTCCTGGGGCTGGACCTCCGAACGGTCGGACACGTTGAAGACAGGACCTTGCTGCTCGACATCGTGGCCCCGGCGGTCAAACCGGCGCAGGTTCCTCCCGAGCCGGCGGCGTCAGCCAAAGAGCGGATCGAGGATGCGCCGAAGCCGCTCCCGAAGACGCCCGTTCACCGGCCCAGGCCGGCCCGCCAGCCTGAGGCGGCGGCAAAGGGCGCCACGCCCAGGGCCCCGGCCGCAATCTCCGGCCCTGAGCCGGTAGCGCAAACCCCTCCGCCCGAGCCCCGGCTCCCCGAATCCGCCGCGCAGAACGCGGTGCCCATCGGACAGGTGGCGCAGCGGCCCGGTACGACGGTCCTGGCCAACGAGTCGGGGCAGGACGCCCTCAAGCACGGCGCCGAGGCCAGGTTCATGCATGGCGTGGCCACGGAGGAGTTCGTCGAGGAAAACTATGTCGGCGAGTACACCCTGCACGATTCCAGCCGTGTCTGGATCGAGGACGACCGGGCCCGCAGCGGCCATCTCATCCTGCACGCCGAAAGGATGGGATTGCACCGGAAGCTCTACCGTTTCAACCGCTTCATCTATGTCTACGGCGACACGTCCGACTCCCCGTCGCCCATTCTCGGCTCTGTGACCTTCTTCTCCGACGGTTACCACATTCACCAGTTCCTGTGGGAACACAATTCCACGACCGCCTATTTTCCCCGCAGAAAATAACGCCCCCCTTCGATACCCCCAGGTTTTGGCGCAGACGGCTTTCGTGTGTTCAACCCTGCACGTGCGCCGGTGGCGCCACGACGCGAAAGGTCAACGAAGTTCGCCGGCTCGGTGGACCATGGGGTGCGCGTGCCGCAATTCATGGTTGATTGACCAGTGTAATCGGGAATTCGTAATACTCTAGTCAAAAAAGGTGTCACCTGTCGCGTCCCAATTTTGAAGGGCCCCTCGCATTTCGCGCGATGTCCTACACCGCCGTATGCAGATTGCAACAATCGTGAATTTCGATCCAAAGCGCGTTGACACATTGAATATTTAGAGGATATCGAAGCGCTCGTGAAAAAAAGGCCGAAGTCTCTGCACGCTATTACCTTTTTGAAGGAGGAGGGTATGAGTTTAAGCAGACGTGAGTTCGTCAAACTGTGCTCCGCAGGTGTCGCCGGACTGGGCATTTCCCAGATCTATCATCCGGGCATCCTGCATGCCATGACCGAAGGGGCGAAAAAAGCCCCGGTCATCTGGGTACAGGGTCAGGGCTGCACCGGGTGTTCCGTGTCCCTGCTCAACGCCGTTCATCCCCGGATCAAGGAGATCCTGCTGGATGTCATCAGCCTTGAGTTCCATCCCACCGTCATGGCCAGCGAAGGCGAGATGGCGCTTGAGCACATGTACGCCATCGCCGAAAAGTTCAAGGGCAACTTCTTCCTGCTGGTCGAAGGTGCCATCCCCACCGCCAAGGAAGGCCGTTACTGCATCGTCGGTGAAACCCTTGACGCCAAGGGCCATCACCACGAAGTGACCATGGCCGAGCTGATCAGGGACCTTGCGCCCAAGTCCCTGGCCACCGTGGCCGTCGGCACCTGTTCCGCCTACGGCGGCATCCCGGCCGCGGCCGGCAACGTCACCGGCGCCACAAGCGTGCGTGACTTCTTCGCCGCCGAAAAGATCGACAAGCTGTTGGTCAACGTGCCCGGATGCCCGCCCCATCCGGACTGGATGGTCGGCACCCTTGTCGCCGCCTGGAGCCATGTCCTCAACCCCAACGAGCACCCGTTGCCCGAGCTTGATGATGAAGGCCGCCCGATGCTCTTCTTCGGCGAGAACATCCACGAAAACTGTCCGTACCTCGAAAAGTACGACGCGTCGGATTTCGCCCCCACCTTCACCAAGCCCGGCTGCAAGGCCGAGCTCGGCTGCAAGGGCCCGTCCACCTATGCCGACTGTTACAAGCGCCGCTGGAACAACGGCATCAACTGGTGTGTCGAGAACGCCGTGTGCATCGGCTGTGTGGAACCGGATTTCCCGGACGGGAAGTCTCCTTTCTATGTAGCGGAATAATCAAGGAGGACGCACGTGTCACAAGCAGCTAATCCCGCCACTGACGGGAAAATCAAGATTGCCATCGACCCGTTGACCAGGGTCGAAGGGCACCTCAAGATCGAGGTCGAAGTCAAGGAAGGCAAGGTCGTCGACGCCAAGTGCTCCGGCGGCATGTTCCGCGGGTTCGAGCAGATTCTCAAAGGTCGCGATCCCCGGGATTCCTCCCAGATCGTACAGCGCATCTGCGGCGTCTGCCCCACGGCCCACTGCACCGCTTCGGTCATGGCCCAGGACGAGGCCTTCGGCGTGAAGGTCCCGACCAACGGACGCATCACCCGCAACCTGATCTTCGGCGCCAACTACCTGCAGTCCCATATCCTGCACTTCTATCATCTGGCCGCCCTGGACTACGTCAAGGGACCCGATGTCTCCCCCTTCGTGCCCAGATACGCCAACGCGGACCTGCTCACGGATCGCATCACGGACGGTGCCAAGGCCGAGGCCACGAACACCTACGGCCTGAACCAGTACCTGAAGGCCCTTGAAGTCCGCCGCATCTGCCACGAGATGGTGGCCATGTTCGGCGGCCGCATGCCGCACGTCCAGGGCATGGTCGGCGGCGGCGCGACCCAGATTCCCACCGCCGAGAAGCTGGCCGAATACGCCGCCCGCTTCAAGGAAGTGCAGAAGTTCGTGGTCGACGAGTACCTGCCCCTCATCTACACTCTGGGTTCCGTGTACACCGACCTGTTCGCGACCGGCGTCGGCTACAAGAACGTCATCGCCTTCGGCGTCTTCCCCCAGGACGACGAGCAGAAGACCTTCCTGCTCAAGCCCGGCGTCTTCCTCGACGGCAAGGACGAAGCCTTCGATCCCAAGCTGATCAAGGAATACGTAGGCCATTCCTTCTTCGACTATTCCGCTCCCGGCGGCCTGCATTACAGCGTCGGCGAGACCGTCCCCAACCCGGACAAGAAGGGCGCCTATAGTTTCGTCAAGGCTCCGCGCTACAAGGACAAACCCTGCGAAGTGGGCCCCTTGGCCCGCATGTGGGTGGAAAACCCCGAACTCAGCCCCGTGGGCCAGAAGCTCCTCAAGGACCTGTATGGCATCGAGGCCAAGAACTTCCGCGACCTGGGCGACAAGGCCTTCTCCATCATGGGCCGCCACGTGGCCCGCGCCGAGGAGACCTGGATGGTGGCCACGGCCGTTGAGAAATGGCTCAAGGATGTCACGGCCGGCGGAGAAACCTACGCCAAGCCCGAGCTCCCGGACGTCGGCGAAGGCACCGGCTTCACCGAGGCCCCCCGCGGCTCCCTGCTGCACTACCTGAAGATCAAGGACAAGAAGATCGAAAGCTACCAGATCGTGTCCGCCACCCTCTGGAACGCCAACCCCCGCGACGACATGGGCCAGCGCGGTCCCATCGAGGAGGCTCTGATCGGCGTGCCGGTTCCGGACATCAAGAATCCCGTCAACGTCGGGCGCCTCGTTCGCGCCTTTGACCCGTGACTGGGCTGTGCCGTGCACGTGCTGCACGCTGAAACCGGTGAAGAACACGTCATCAACGTTGACTGATTCGTATCCGATGGATCATGAAGGGCCGGGCGACCGGCCCTTTTTTTTGAACGACGCCACAACGCAACGCGCCGCAACCAGGCGGCGCAGGATTTCGGAGAGCATGGCATGAAAAGACTTTTGGTGCTTGGGGTGGGGAATCTGCTGCTGACCGACGATGGGGCGGGGGTGCACGCGGTGCAGGACCTGTCCCGGGAGGAGTGGAACCCCGATGAGGTCGATTTTCTGGATGGCGCGACCTTCACCCAGGACATTTTCTACGTTTTTCAGGAATACGAGCGGGTGCTGGTCCTCGATTGCGTCAAGGGCGGCCGCGAGCCCGGCACCATCTACCGCTTCACCGAGGAAAATCTGCGGGAGAACGGGGAGCAGCGCCTCTCGCTGCACGACATCGACCTTCTCGATTCCCTCAGGATGGCGGAGCTGCTCGGCCACAAGCCGCAGACGCTCGTCGTCATCGGCATCGAACCCCTGACCATCAGCGACTGGTCCATGGAACTGTCCGAACCCGTCAAGGCGAACTACCCGAAGTACCTGGAGGCCGCCCGGCGGGAAATCCGCGCCCTGTTGGCCTGACATCAATATAAAAGGCTCCGCCGGCAGCAACCGACGGAGCCTTTCATTCACTTCGCGCGCAAAACCTATTCTTTCTTGCCTTCCTTCGATCCGGCCGGCGCGGCCTTGGCGGCCGGAGCCTCCTGGCCGGGAGCCTTGGCGCCCGCGGGCTCGAATTCCTTGCGCATTTCCTCGGTCAGGGTTTCGAGCTTGGGCACCACGCCCTGCATGTAGGTGCGGGCCACGGTCATGCTCTGCTGCATGAGCTCGGGCATCTTGGACGTGACCTTCTTGCCGAGGTCGGACTTGTAGAAATCCACCAGGCCCTTGGTCTCCTCTTCGGTGAAGACGGACGTGTACAGGTCCAGATACTGCGGCTTGACCTTGTCCCAGGCCATGTCCTCCTTGAGGATGGCGTCGAAGCGCTTGGAATACTTGTCGAGCTTGGGCTTGTCGGCTTCCTGGACGTTCATCTGGGCCGTGATCTGCTGGAAGATCATGGTCACCTGGGCCTTCATCTTTTCCATGACCATGTCGCCTTCGGTGATCTTGATCAGTTCCTCGGCCAGGGCCCGGTGCTCCTTTTCCCCGGCGACGGCCGTGGAGCAGGCAAGCATGAAACACAAAACAAAGGCAAATTTTCTCAACATGTTGTCTCCTTAAGGGAAGGGCAGGGACCGGTCGTTTGGGCTGGGCGGATGCGCGCCGCTCGCGTGCCGGAGGGGGGCGGATATCGCCTGGACGGCTGCTCTCTAGTCCAAGCGGAGGCGGAAGACAAGTGGCGCGGGGACAGGCCTGGACCCGTCCCCGCACCGCGCGGCTCAGAGTTCGACCGTCACGAGGGACGCGGCTTTCTTGGCCTTGTTCACGGCTTTGTCGATGCTCTCGTCCCGGGCTACGACCACGCCCATGCGGCGCTTGCCGCCGACCTCGGGCTTGCCGAAGAGGCGCAGGTCCGTGTCGGGTTCGGCCAGGGCTGCTTCGAGGTTGCCGAAGCGGACCCGGTTCGATGTGCCTTCGACCAGGATGACGCTTGAGGCCGAGGGACCGTGCTGGCGGATGACGGGCACGGGCAGGCCGAGGATGGCTCGGGCGTGCAGGGCGAACTCCGAGAGGTCCTGGGAGATGAGGGTCACCAGGCCCGTGTCGTGGGGGCGCGGGGAGACCTCGCTGAAATAGACCGTGTCGCCCTTGATGAACAGTTCCACGCCGAAGATTCCGCGGCCGCCCAGGGCGCCCGTCACGGCCTCGGCCATGCGCCGGGCTTCGGCCAGGGCGGCCTGGCTCATGGGCTGGGGCTGCCAGGACTGCTGGTAGTCGCCGTCCTTCTGGTAGTGCCCGATGGGCTCGCAGAAGGTCGTGCCGCCGATGTGGCGCACGGTCAGCAGGGTGATCTCGTAGTCGAAGTCCACGAAGCCCTCGACGATGACCTTGCCCTTGCCCGTGCGACCGCCTTCCTGGGCGTATTTCCACGATTTCTCGGCGTCGGCCGGAGTCTTGACCACGGACTGCCCCTTGCCCGAGGAACTCATGATGGGCTTGACCACGCACGGCGTGCCCACGGCCTCCACGGCCGCCAGGTATTCCTCGTAGGTTTCGGCGAAGCGGTAGGGCGAGGTGGCCAGGCCCAGCTCCTCGGCCGCCAGGCGGCGGATGCCCTCGCGGTTCATGGTCAGCTTCGCGGCGCGGGCCGTGGGGATGACCGTGACCCCCTCTGCTTCCAGTTCCAGCAGGGTGTCCGTGGCGATGGCCTCGATCTCGGGGACGATGAAGTCCGGCCGCTCGCTCTCGATGATGCGGCGCAGGGCCTGCCCGTCGAGCATGGACACCGTGTGGGAGCGGTGGGCGACCTGCATGGCCGGGGCATTTTCGTACCTGTCCACGGCGACGACCTCGACGCCGAGGCGCTGCAGTTCAATGACCACTTCCTTGCCCAGTTCGCCGGAGCCGAGCAGGAGCACCTTGGTGGCCGTGGGGGAGAGGGGGGTTCCTATGTGCGCCATGTGTACCTCGCAGTAAAATTGATGTGTTCGGTGGCCGAAGCCCTAGCCCAAGTCGCCGCGGTTGGCCAGAGCGGGGACGGGATAAGGCTTGACGCATGCCCGCGCCGCGGGCCATAGATCGTGACTTTCCTGAGGATCGGAGGTTCCATGAACAAATTCGTATTGTCGGTCATCGGCAAGGACAAGCCGGGCATTCTGGCAAAAATATCGACCATTCTGTTTGCGCACGGCTGCAACATCGAGGACGTCAGCCAGACCATTTTGCAGACGGAGTTCGCATCCATATTCATCGTTCTCAACCCCGAGGGGCACCCCCTGGACACGATCGGCGCCGCGCTGAACGAGGCCTTGGGCGGCATGGGGCTGAGCGCCCATCTGAGTCCCATGACCTCGGCCGCCGCGCCGGTCCCGGCCCAGAGCCAGCCCTTCGTCATCACCACCCGCGGCGTGGACAAGCCCGGCACCATCTCGGCCGTGACCACGGCCATCGCCTCCCTGGCCTGCAACGTGGTCAACTTCCGGGCCATCATCACCCAGGAGGACGGCGTGGACGAGATGATCATGATCTTCGAGGTCGACATGCCCATGGGCGTCGATCATCGGCAGCTTCGGCAGGTCATGCAGCAGGTTTGCGCGGGCTTCGGGCTGGACGTCTCGGTCCAGCACCGCGAAATTTTCGAAACGATTCACCGAGTCTAGGAGGCCCGACATGCTCAACGACCGCGAGGTCCTCTCCACCCTGTCCATGATCAAGAACGAGAATCTGGACGTGCGCACCGTGACGCTTGGTATCAGCCTGCTCGAATGCGCGTCCCACGATCTCCCGCGTTTCACCGACGCCATATACAAGCGCATCACCACCCTGGCCAAGGACCTTGTCGCCGTCTGCGACGAGGTCGGCGACCGCTACGGCATCCCCGTGGTCAACAAGCGCATCTCCGTCAGCCCCATCGCCGTGGCAGCCGCGCCCTTTGACAGCCGCGGCATGGTTGAGGTGGCCAAGACCCTGGACCAGGCGGCCCGGGACGTGAAGGTCGACTTCATCGGCGGTTTCGGCGCCCTGGTCGAGAAGGGCATGGCCAAGGGCGACCTAGCCCTCATCGAGGCCATCCCCGAGGCCCTGGACGTGACCGAGCGCATGTGCTCGTCCGTCAACGTGGCCTCGACCCGCGCCGGCATCAATATGGACGCCGTGGGGCTCATGGGCCGCACCATCAAGGCCACGGCCGAACGCACCAAGGACCGCGACGGCCTGGGCTGCGCCAAGCTCGTGGTCTTCGCCAACATCCCCGAGGACGTGCCCTTCATGGCCGGCGCCTATCTGGGCGTGGGCGAGGCCGGTTCGGTCATCAACGTCGGCGTCAGTGGCCCCGGCGTGGTCAGGAAGGCCATCGACCGCGCCCTGCAGGACAACCCCGGCGCCCACTTGGGCGAACTGGCCGACGTCATCAAGCGCACGGCCTACAAGGTCACGCGCGTGGGCGAGATCATCGGCCGCGAGGTGGCCCGCATCCTGGCCGTGGAGTTCGGCATCGTGGACCTGTCCCTGGCCCCGACGCCCAACGTCGGCGACAGCGTGGGCGAGATCTTCCAGTCCCTGGGCCTGGGCGCCATCGGCGTGCCCGGCTCCACGGCGGCTCTGGCCATGCTCAACGACGCGGTCAAGAAGGGCGGCGCCTTCGCCAGTTCCCGCGTGGGCGGCCTGAGCGGCGCCTTCATCCCCGTCAGCGAGGATCTGAACATCGCCGCAGCGGCCGCCGGCGGACAGCTCTGCCTGGAGAAGCTGGAGGCCATGACCGCGGTCTGCTCCGTGGGCCTGGACATGGTCGCCCTGCCCGGCGACACCACGGCCGAGACCATCTCCGGCATCATCGCCGACGAGATGGCCATCGGCATGATCAACAAGAAGACCACGGCCGCCCGGCTCATCCCCGTGCCTGGCAAGAAGGCCGGTGACAAGGTGCATTTCGGCGGCCTGCTGGGCGAAGCCGAAATCATGCCCGTGCGCAGCAACGCCGTCTCGGGCGGCTTCGTCAGTCGCGGCGGGGCGATCCCCGCGCCGCTGCAGGCGCTCATCAACTGAGGTTGAGGCTGACCGGGTTTTGGGATAGCGGGCGGTGCATGACATCACCGCCGGAGGGATCCATGAACACCAAGGACGTTTTCGGGAAGGACCGGATAGCGGCAGCCCTGGCCGCGGGCACTATTCTGCTCCTGTTCGTCTTCTTCTACGCCCTGCACCAGAACGTGGCAGGGCTCGGCCGCGAAATCGAGGAGCTCAAGCGCCTCAACGGCGCGGTGCTGGAACTGGATGCGCGCCATGCCGTCCTCGACGGCAAGGTCACCGAGCTTGCGACCCTGCCGCGCCGCACCTCGGCCATGGCCATGGAAAACCAGGTCAAGGCCATGGCCCACGCGGCCGAGGATCTCGACCGCCGGCTCGACGGCCGGCAGCGTGAACGGCTCGCCGCCGTCCGCGCCCTGCTGCAGGAGATCGGCGAGGACTTGCACGAGACGAAATGATCTGTCGCGACATCGCTGCCCACCGTCTCGAACGAGACCGAGCGTCATTTTCGTGGTTGCGTTCGTCGGGATGGCGGCAGTCCGTTCGATAAATGGCAAGGAGCCCCTCCTTCAAGGGGATGACGACGATTGAAAGAGGGCCCGGGAGTGCAGACTTCCGGGCCCTCTTTTCATTGTGCTGCAGCGTTTGCCCGAGGATGGCGGGGGATGGCGTTTTGGCGGTGCGGATGGCCGGTGCGCCGGTCTGGGCGCGGTTTTCGCGTATGACGTTCACGGTCGATAAAATCTGATTAAAACAGTTGAGTTACAGAATGTTTCGAGATTTATGTTTACAAAAAATCGATAATTGAATAGGGCAACACGCAGGCCTATTTTTCAATAGGTTTAAATCGTCCAGCTGTTTGTATCTTGTCTGAGATGGATGCTTGCGGGAAGCATCCTGTCTTTAGTTGCGTCAAACCGGAGCACAAGGACACTGCCTTGAAAAAACGTTACGTACCCATCACCATTGTCTGCGGTATGTTGGCAATCCTGGCCCTGGGCGGCCAGTTCACGCCAGCCCCTTCGGAAGAGCTGCCTGTTCGTCTTCGGTTGGACAATAAAGGCGGCGATGTAGTTTTCACCCACTCGCGTCACGTGAAATACGTAGAGAGTAGTGGCGGGAACTGCGCGAAATGCCATCATGAAAGCGAGACGCCGGGCCTGACGCCGCTGCCGTGCGGTTCCTGCCATGCGACCGAGTTCGACGCCAAGTTCACTTCGGACCATCAGACTCAACTGCCGGCCGACACCTGCACCCGCTGTCACCATGCCGAGATGGGCAAGCTCAAATGGAGCCATGACGATCACGTGACCCAGTACACGACCGCGTGCACCGACTGTCACCACGACACGAGCATCGAGGCCGAGCCGGGCGCGTGCAACCAGTGCCACGGCGAAAAGGCCGACGGCAACACCCCTGCCCTGCGCGATGCAGTGCACGCCAAGTGCGAAAGCTGCCACGCCGAGATGTACGAAAAGAAGCTGGAGGGATGCAGCGAGTGTCATGAACTGCTTCCCGGCAAGACCGGCCCCGCGCAGCCTTCGTGCAATTCCTGCCATTACGATACGGACGCCACTCCGTTGCCGCATCGCATGGATTCGTTCCACGATCAGTGCATGAAGTGTCACGAAGAGGCTGGCAAAGGGCCTTTTGGCGATAAATCCTGTACCCGCTGTCATACCAGGTAAGACCATCATGATGAAATTACGCCTGAACACCTCGGTTGAAATCAAGGGCAGTCTCCAGGACATCCCCGCACCCGCTGCTGTCCGGATTCCCATTCAGAAGAAGCACAAGCCCGTGGTCAAGAAGAAGCAGATCGTCGGGCGCGGCCAGGTCATCGCCGAGAATCCGTCCAAGGGTGCCTACAATCTCGGTTTCGTCCATGCGAGCATCGACGGCATGGTCGAGGACATCCTGCCCGATGCCATCATCATCGGCCCCATCCCCGCGCCCAAGGAAGGGGAGGAGGCGGCCGTCCCCGCGCGTCCCGCCCCCTGCGCCGAACTCGACACGCTGGCCGGCGAGGAACTCTGCCGCAAGCTGCTCGAACTCGGCATCGACACGAGCGGTCTGCACGCCACACGCACCCTCATCATCAACGGCCTCAACCCCGAGCCGGGGGTCATCGTCAGCGAACAGCTGGTCAAGGACGCCCAGGTCACCCTCAAGGCCGGCATCCAGCTTATCGAGAAGGCTCTCAAGCCCGGCACGATCAAGCTCGTGGTCGCCTCGGGCAAGCAGATCTCCCTGCATGGCTGCACGACGGTGGGCGCCAGCGACGCCTACCCGGCCACCATCGACCCCCTCGTGGTCTATGCGGCCACGGGTGCCGAACGGCCCGACAACGTGGACGTCATTTCCGTCGCGGAGCTCTATGCCGTGGGTCGCGTGGCCGAGGCGAAGCTGCCCCTCACGGAGACCGTGGTCAGCATCGGCGACAAGACCTTCGTCGTCCCCGTTGGCATGGCCGTACAGGATCTCCTGAGCGTGGCCGGCGCATCTGCGGGCACGGACAAGAAGGTTGCCCTCGGCGGGCCCATGCGGGGCGAGGCCATTTTCGACCTGTCCGCAGGCGTCCCGAAAAACTGCTCGGCGGTCACGCTGGTGGAGGAGGGGCTCTTTCCTCCGGTTCAGCCCAACCCGTGCATCAATTGCGGCGAGTGCGTCCTGGCCTGTCCGGCGCGCATCCAGCCGGGCATGCTGTCCCGTTTCGCCGAATTCAAGATGTTCGACAGCGCGAGAAACGAGCATGTCGGTGCCTGTCTGGAATGTGGCATGTGCACGTTCGTTTGTCCGGCCAACCGGCCTGTTCTGCAATACATTCTCTTGGCCAAGCAATTCCTGGCTGCCCAGGATGCTGATGTGGCGACCTGTCGACTCCAGGATTGATGACATTGCCGTTCTTTTTGGTGCAACAAGATAAGAACAAAGAAAGGATAAGAGCACATGGCTAGCCAGGAAGTTACAAAAAATTTATTCAGCGTGTCTTCGGCGCCGATATGGCACTGCGGAAGAACCGTCCGATCGACGATGCTGCATTCGCTGCTGGCTCTTCTGCCTGCCGCGATCATGGCAGTGTACCGTTACGGTTATGATGCGGTTGAAGTGATCGCCTGGGCGGGGCTTACGGCGGTCGTGACGGAATTCCTGATGCAGAAGTGGATGGGTCAGGAATCGACTGCGGATGATTACAGCGCCTTGTTCGACGGCGTTGTCTTCGCGTTTCTTCTGCCGGCGACGGCCCCGGTCTGGATGGTGGTCATCGGCAGCGCCGTGACGGTCATCCTCGGCAGGATGGTCTTCGGCGGGTTCGGAGGCAGCCCGGTCTGCGCCCCGGCTATCGGCTGGGCCGTCTTGACGGTTTCCTGGCCGGACTTCATGGACCTCAACGGCATGCTCCTCAAATGGGATCTCGTCGAACCCTTGAGCGAACTCAAGTACTTCGGGGCCGATGCAGTTTCGGGCATCTCCAACACGTCCCTGCTGCTCGGGAGCAATCTTGGAGCGCTTGGAGCCTCGCAGGTGCTGCTGGTGGCGTTGGGCGGCGTCTACCTCCTGGCGACCAGGCAATTGCGCTGGTTCATCCCGGTTTCCTTTCTGGTAGGTGTGTTCCTCACTGGGCTGGTTTACAACATGATCGACCCGAAGCTCTACGCGCCGCCCCTGTTTCATCTCCTGTCCGGCGGGACCATGCTGGCCGCCTTTTTCCTGATGCCGTACCCGTCCTCCTCGCCCGTCTGGAAGCTGCCCATGCTGCTGTATGGCCTGTTCGGAGGCGCCCTGCTGATCATCATCCGGACCTACGGCATTTATCCTGACGGGGCCGTCTTTGCTGTACTGCTGATCAATTTGTGCACTCCCCTTATCGATCTCATTCAACCCAAGCCCTTTGGGGGGAGGTAGTCGCCATGATGGAAATCGTTCGCATGATTGTCGTTCTCTCGGCTATCACGGGACTGTCCGGGTTTGTGCTGTCCGGCCTCAAGGTCTGGACCACGCCCATCATTGAAGAGCAGGTGCTCATGAACGTGCAGGGGCCGGCCTTGAAGAAGATTTTTCTTGAAGGCACCAACGACCCCATTGCCGACAGGAAGAAGATGCCCAAGCCCGGTGACGAGAGTCAGACGATCAACGTCTTTCCCTCGATCAAGGACGGCAAGCTCATCGCAGTGGCCATGGAGGCCGCGGGCAAGGGCTATGGCGGCGACGTGAACGTCCTCGTGGGCTTTGACGTGACCAAGGATACCATCCTGGGCATCGGCGTCACGACCCACAAGGAGACCCCTGGTCTGGGTTCGCGCGTTGCGGAGCCGGCCTTCACCAAGCAGTTCAAGAACCTCGCCCTGGACAAGGCCGCGCTCAAGAAGGACGGCGGCGGCATCGACGCCGTGTCCGGCGCGACCTTCTCCTCCATAGGCGCATCGGCTGCGGCCAAGCAGGCTGCGACATGGTACACAAGTCTCAAAGACTCCATCAAGACTTCCTGGTAACAGAAGATTTTTCTAAGGAGCTATAGAATGGCCAGCTTGGTGCAAGAATTTACCAAAGGGTTGTGGAAGGAAATTCCGCCGTTCCGCCTGGTGCTGGGCCTGTGTCCGACACTGGCCGTGACGACCAACGCCGAGAACGGTCTGGGCATGGGCGCGGCGGTCGTCTTCGTGCTCGCCCTGTCCAACGTCATCATTTCCCTTGTGCGCAACATCATTCCCAAAAAGGTACGTATCGCCTGTTTCATCGCCATCGCGGCCTCGCTGGTCGTGGCGGTGGAGATGCTCATGCAGGCCTTCGCCTTTCCGCTGTATCAGCAGCTGGGCATCTTCGTGCCCCTCATCGTCGTGAACTGCATCATTCTCGGTCGCGCCGAGGCCTTTGCGGGCAAGAACCCGCCCCTGGCCTCCCTGGCTGACGGCCTGGGCATGGGCATCGGTTTCACCATGTCGCTGACCTTTCTGGGTGCGATCCGCGAAATCTTCGGCGCCGGAAAGCTGTTCGGCGTGGGCCTCTTCGGGCCGGATTTTCATCCCTTCACGTTCATGGTGCAGGCCCCGGGCGCGTTCGTGTGCCTCGGTCTCATTCTGGCGGGCATGAACTATCTGACCATCTGGCAGGCCAAGAGAAAGGGCGTGGAGCTTGACCCCAATTTCGACGCCGGATGCTCGGGATGCGGCGCCTGCAAGATGATGGACAAGATTGCCGCCCAGAAGAAGCTGGAACGCATGGAACCGGCCAAAGGCTAACTCTAGGGAGAGTGACTCATGGAAATTTTCCTCCTTTTTATTTCAGCCATCTTCGTCAACAACATCCTGCTGGCGCAGTACCTTGGCAACTGTCCCTATCTGGGGTGCTCCAAGGAGAAAGGCGTCGCCATCGGCATGGGCGCGGCGGTTCTGTTTGTCACGGTCCTCGCGACGGTGATCACGTTTCTTTTTCAAAAGTACGTCATGGTGCCGTTCCATCTTCAATACCTGCAGACGATTTTCTTCATCCTCGTCATCGCGGCGCTGGTTCAGTTCGTCGAGATGTTCCTGAAGAAAATGGTGCCGCCCCTGTACAAGTCCCTGGGCATCTTCCTGCCGCTGATCACGACCAACTGTGCCGTGCTCGGCGTGGCCATCCTCGTGCAGCGTCTGGAATTCGACCTCGTGACCGCAACGCTGTACTCCATCGCCGCCTCGCTGGGCTTTCTGCTGGCGATCGTGCTGATGGCGGGCATCCGTGAGCGTTTCGCCGTGACGCGGATCCCGCGGTCCATGCAAGGCGTCCCGAGCGGTCTGATCATGGCGGGGATCATGTCCCTGGCATTCCTGGCCTTCAAAGGCATGATAGCTTAACGAAGCGGAGAGAGTACGTATGATCATCGAGTCAGTTGTCTCCTTGTTTGGACTAGGCTTTGTCTCGGCCAGCGTTCTGTCCGTCGCTTCAAAGCTGCTCGCCGTGGAAGAGGACCCTCGCCTCGAGGTGGTTGTCGAGGCCCTGCCCGGCGCCAACTGCGGCGGCTGCGGTTTCGCCGGATGTGAGGCGTATGCCGCAGCGGTCATCAACGACCCGAGCACGCCGCCGAACAAGTGCTGCGCCGGTGGCCCGGATGTGGCCAAGCGCATAGCCGAATTGACCGGCAAGGCCGCCGGCGACGCCGACCCGATGGTGGCCTTTCGTCGGTGCGTCAAGGTCGAGGGTAAGGTGGCCAAGAAGTTCGATTACTTCGGCATCCAGAGCTGTGCTGCGGCCAAGCTGGTCCAGGACGGCCCCGACGCCTGCAAGTATTCCTGCCTCGGCTTCGGGGACTGCGTCCGGGCCTGCCCCTTCGACGCCATGTGGATCGAAGGCGACCTGGTACACATCTCTCCAGAAAAATGCACCAGCTGCGGCACCTGCGTGCGTACCTGCCCCAACTCCATTCTGGAGCTCATCCCCAGGCGTTCGCGCGTCATGGTCTTCTGTTCGTCCCAGGACAAGGGCAAGGCCGTGAAGGACGTCTGCGAGGCCGGCTGCATCAGCTGCGGCGCGTGCATCAAGAAATGTCCGGCCCAGTGCATCACCATGGTCGACGAGCGTATCCACATCGACCACAAGGCGTGTCTGGCGTACGGCCCCTCCTGCGGGGAAGCCTGCGTCGAGAAGTGCCCGCGCGACATCCTGCGCTGCCTGAACCCCGACATGATCTCCGCCGCCCCCGATACGGAGCCGGCCAGGTATCCTGATGAGTCCCATGTCGCGGACCTGCAAGCCTAACCACGCCACAGAATCGGAGCAACGAACATGAAGCATGCGACTCAGATACACGACCGCCGGGCTTTCCTGAAAACTCTGGGCGTTCTCGCTGCCGGTGCGGCACTGGCTCCCGCCATCCGGGTTCTTCCGGCCTTCGCCGCGTCAGGGGTGATCAAAACGTCCGAACAGCGGATGCTCATGGGTACCTTCGTGAGCATGACGGTGCTCGCCCCGTCGCAGGGGCTCGGCGAGGAGGCCATTGGCCGCGCCTTCGCCGAGGTCGAGCGCCAGATCGGCATTTTCAGCCGTTTCGATCCGTCCACGGCCCTGTCCGCCCTCAACCGCGACGGGCGTTTGAACGGCGCTCCCCAGGAACTTTTGGACGTCGTCGCCTTCAGCGGCGATCTGCACCGGCGTTCCTCCGGGAGGTTCGACGCGACCATCGCCCCTGTGGTCAACCTGCTGGAGCGCAGTCACGGCAAGCCTGACGCCAAGGATCTGAAGGAGGCGTTGGCGCTGGTTGACGGTTCTCGGCTGCGCAGCAGCGGTTCCAACTTGCGTTTTGACGCCGCCGGTATGTCCGCGACCCTCGACGGCGTGGCCAAGGGCTTCATCGCCGACAGCGCGGCCGAAGCCCTGACCACGGCCGGGGTAGCCAACTTCCTGATCGACGCCGGCGGCGATATCCGGGTGGGCGGCGCGTCCGACGGCCTGGTCCGTCCCTGGCGCGTGGCCATCGAGGATCCGGACAAGCAGGGCAACTATCCGGCGGTCATCGACATGAAGGCCGGCGCCGTGGCCACATCCGGCGGCTATGAGGTCTTCTTCGATCCGTCGAAGAAATCGCATCACCTGGTCGATCCGACCAATGGCGCCTCGCCGCAGTACGTACGCAGCGTCAGCGTGAAGGCCCCGACGGTCAAGGAAGCCGACGGCCTGGCCACGGCCCTGAGCCTCATGCACCCGCGCGAGGCCCTGCGCCTCACGGAGTCCCTGCCCGGACACGACTGCCTGCTGATCACCTCCACCGGAGCGCGCATCTCGTCGTCCACCTGGGGCTGATCCCGCATCCCGCACGTTCTTGGAAAAGCCGGTTCTGCCGGCTTTTCCGTTTTCTTGGCCCCAGCACACCGCTCTGATCCGGGCTCATCCATTTCCACGGCCATCTTCCCTTTATTCCGGCCTGTTTTCCCGTTATGCTGGTGCGAAGCGTCCCAAGACGCCTTGGAAGACGTCTCGGAAAATCTGCGGATTTCCATCCGCGGCTTTGGCATTGCGCCGCACGTGTCCCGGTCAGAGACTTTGTGCGCGGACACTCAGCAAATCATCATCCACGGATGGGTACGAATATGGCTTCGAAATGGATCTTGCGTGCCGTGCTCGTTGCGGTTCTGGGCCTTGCCGCCCTTGCGGGCGTTCTTTTCTTCGGGATCGACCCCAATGATTTCAAGCCGCAGATCGTGTCAGCCGTACGCGACAACACCGGCCGGGAATTGATCATCGACGGCGACCTCAAACTGGGCTTCTTCCCGTATCTGGCCGTATCGATAGATGGCGTGCAACTGCGCAACGGCCAGGGTTTCGAGGGGCCGTTCCTGACATTGAAGAACGCGCGCCTCAAGGCGCGGTTGTTCCCTCTTCTCCTGTCACGTCTGGAGGTCGTGGCCTTGGATGTCGACGGCCTGTCCGTTTTCCTCACCCGTGACGCTGACGGTCGCGGAAACTGGATGGATCTGGCCACGCCGGAAGAGCCCTCGGGGGCCGCTGGCGGCGGTTCCATGTTGAAGCGCGACAAGCGGGTGCCGGCTCTGGCCTCGCTCATCGTGGACGGCCTGAGCGTTACCGAGGCGCGCGTGGTCTGGGACGACCGGCTCAAGGACAATCATTTCGACGTGAGCGGGATTCACCTGGACGTCTCGGATTTTGCCTTCGGGGAGCCGTTCGACGTGGATACCAGGGCCGCCGCGATCATCGGGGACATGAGCGGTGAGCTGGCTTTTTCAGCCAAGGCCGTCCTTGAACTGGACCGCCTTATGGCGGAGAAGCTGAACCTGACCGCGCGCCTCAGCGGGGAAGGGCTTCCGCAAAGTCCGGAAACCATCGCCCTGTCGGCCGACTATTTCTCCACGGACGGCCGTCTGGACAACGGTCGGCTGCAGGGGCTGGGGCTCGACGTGCGTTTCGCCACCAGACAGATGCCGGGCGCAGGCAGTGCGGGCAACATGGAGGTGGCTCCTTTCAGCCCCAAGGACGCATGTGCGCGCCTGCATCTCCCGCTTCCGGCTTTCCGTGATCCAACCGCCCTGGAGCGCATGGAGTTTTCGTGCGACTGGGCCGCCGTGGACGAGGGTGTCGAAGTTTCGGATCTTCGTCTTGTCCTGGACAATTCGACCATGCAGGGCGGCATTTCGGTGCAGGGGCGGAAGAACCCGTTCGTTTCCCTTGATTTGCGCGTGGACAGCCTGAACCTCGACCGATACCGCATCCGCTCGGCCGAAAGCGCCGGCCGGCCGTCGTCAGAAACGGGCGAACCCAGCACCCTGCCCATGCGCGAACTGCGGGCATTGAACGGCAACGCGACTCTGGCCGTTGGCGACCTGACCGCGGCCAATGTCCGCTGCACTGACGCCATACTTCGCGCACATGCCGCAGGCGGGCGGCTGGTCCTCGACGAGGTGGCGGCAAGCGCATACGGTGGACGGTTGAAGGCGTCTGGCGCTCTGGACGTCAGGACGGACACCCCGGCGTATTCCTGGAGTCATGTGCTCTCCGGCCTGCAGATCGGCCCGTTGCTTGGGGCGTTGCATGGTCAGGAGTTCGTGACGGGCACTGCGGGCGGTTCGGCATCCGTCGAGACGAAAGGGCACGCCGTGCCGGTCTTGCTGCGCAACCTGGGAGGAACATATGATTTCAGGGTCGTGAACGGGGCGTTGAACGGCGTGAACATCGGCGCAAAGGTGCGTGACGGCATCCGGGCGTTGAAGGGGCAGTCCGCGGGCCTGGCGGAGCCGGAGCGGACGGTGTTTTCCGTGCTTTCGGGAAGCGGGAACATCGTGCAGGGGGTGGAGACGAGCCGCGACCTGCTGCTGTTGGCGCCGCGTTTTCGCATCACCGGCGGCGGCCAGACGGATCTGGTGCCCATGGTCATGGACTATCGCCTCACGCTGCACCTCGATGGCAGCGAAGGGGCCTTTGACGAGGGCGCGCTCGGGTTGCGCAGTTTCCCCGTCCGCGTCAGCGGCCCTGTCCATGAACCGACCATAGCGCCGGACACCAACGCCGTGCTGCGAAGCCTCGGCCTGTCCGGCAGCAGGGCCGTGGGCGATGCCATCAAGGGTGTGGGTTCAGGCCTGAACAAGGGCCTGGAAGGGCTGAAGCAGCTGTTTAAATAGCGGGTTCGACCCGCCGGATTCCGGCCAAGCATTCTTCGGTTTGAGCGGGTGCTCTCCCACGCGAGAAACTTCGACATTCCAAGGGCAAAGGCGGACAAAGCATGGATCGCCGCGGCGAAGACGCCTCGCGATGACGGCTTCCAGCACAGAGATTTCGTCCGTCCCATCATCCCCATGATAAACGGGTCAAGGGGCAAGCCCCTTGCGGGGCGCGGGGCGGAGCCCCGCATCTCTTCCTCTTCACCCCGCAAAAAAAGAAAGGCCGCTCACACGGCCTTCCCATCATCCCCATGATAAACGGGTCAAGGGGCGAGCCCCTTGCGGGGCGCGGGGCAGAGCCCCGCATTTCTCATCCCCTACTCGACATCCCACTGCGCCCCCTGGGCCGTGTCCTGGATGGTCACGCCGAGGGCAAGGAGTTCGTCGCGGATGGCGTCGGAGCGGTCGAAATCCTTGGCGGCGCGCGCTTCCTGGCGCTCGGCGAGTCGCGCCTCGATGAGGGCGGTGTCGATCTGCTTGCGCCGGACGCGGCTGGACTTGAGCTGTGCCAGGAAGTCGGCGCTTGGCGTGAGGAAGAGGCCGAGGACTTCGCCCCAGCGCTCGAAGAGCTTGAGGGCGTGGCGCACGAGGTCGCGGCCCTGTTCGGACTTCTTGAGGGATTTGTCCTCGAGGATGCGGTTGACGGTCTTCATGAGCACGAAGACGTGTCCCAGGGCGGCGGCGGTGTTCATGTCGTCGGCCATTGCCTCGTCCCACTTGGCTTCGAGGGCTGTGGATTCGACGACGATTTCGGCCGGCAGGGGGGAGTTGGTCCACTTGGTTCCGGCCACGTGGGCTTCGGCGGCGGCCTTGGTCAGGTAGACGCGCTTCAAGGCGCGTTCGGATTCTTCGAGGGCGTCGGCGGTGTAGTCCAGGGGGCTGCGGTAGTGCTTGGTGATGAGGAAGAAGCGTAGCACCTCGGGCAGGTAGTTGGCGAGAATGTCGCGGATGGTCACGAAATTGTTCAGCGATTTCGACATCTTTTCCGAGTTGATCTGCACGAACCCGTTGTGCACCCAGTAGCGCACGAACTGCTTGTCCGTGGCGGCCTCGGTCTGGGCGCGCTCGTTCTCGTGGTGGGGGAAGGCCAGGTCCTGGCCGCCGCCGTGGATGTCGAAGGGCAGGGGCAGGTAGCGTTCGCTCATGGCCGAGCATTCGATGTGCCAGCCGGGACGGCCGGGACCCCAGGGGCTCGGCCAGGACGGTTCGCCGGGCTTGGCGCCCTTCCACAGGGCGAAGTCGAGAGGGTCCTCCTTCTGTTCGCCGGGCTCGATGCGTGCGCCGGACTGGAGGTCCTCGATGTTGCGTCCCGAAAGCTTGCCATAGCTCTGGTAGGAGCGGACGCGGAAATAGACGTCGCCGTCGGCGGTGGAGTAGGCGTGACCCTTGGCGATGAGGTTTTCGCACAGGGCGATCATCTCGGCGATGTGTTCGGTGGCCTTGGGTTCGATGTCGGCGCGCAGGATGCCGAGGCGGTCCATGTCCTCGTAGAAGGCGTCGATGTAAGTGCGGGCGATGGTCTCGAAGTCAGAGCCTTCGCGGTTGGCGCGGTTTATGATCTTGTCGTCGATGTCGGTGAAGTTGCGCACGAAGGTCACGTCGAGGCCGATGTAGCGCAGGTAGCGGACCAGGACGTCGAAGACTACGGCCGAGCGGGCGTGGCCGATGTGGCAGAAGTCGTAGGCCGTGATGCCGCAGACGTACATGGAGACGTGGCCGGGCTTGAGGGGGACGAATTCTTCCTTTTTCCTGGTGAGGCTGTTGTAGATCTGCATGCTCATTCCTTGTTGGTTCTTGGGCGAAACATGTTCAGGGCCGCATGGACGCGATCCCGGATTCTGTCAACGGTCAGGAGGGTCAGCAGGGCCGAGAGTTCCGGGCCAAAATCGGATCCGGTCAGGGCCAGGCGGATGGGATGGTACAGTGCGCGGCCCTTGACGTCGGCCCGGGCGGCGGTTTGCTTGAGGAGTTCGGAGGCTTCGCTTGCGGTCAGGCGCGTCTGCGGCTCCGATGTCGGAAGGGCGTCGAGGAGCGCGTCAAGGACGGCCGTGCCGGTGGAGAGTTCCGAAATTGCCGAAGCGCCGTAGCGGATTTCGTCGGCGGTGAAGTGGGGCAGCAGGGCGCGCAGGTCGTCCACGGCGGCGGCGTTGTCGCGCAGCCCGAGGACGAGGTCGCGGCGCAGCCCGTCGGGAAGGGCGTGCCACGGGTCGCTTGCGGGCAGGGCGTCATCCAGGGCGCGGACGTGGCTGTCAGGGTCGGCGGCGCGGAAGTAGCGGGCGCTCAAGGCCCGCAGCTCGTCGAGGTTCATGACGGCGTTGCCGCGGCCCAGGGCGAAGGGGTTGAAGGCCCGGGCCATGTCGTTCAGGGACTCGAAAAGCTTTTTGGTCGGCAGGGCCCCGGACAGGGAGGCGAGGTAGTGGACCACGGCCATGGGTTCGAGGCCGGCGCGGATGCAGTCGGGGATACCCAGGGCGCCGCTGCGCTTGGAGAGCTTTTTGCCTTCGGTGTCCACCAGCAGGCCGTGGTGGGCGAAGCTCGGCGGCGTACCGCCCAGGGCCTGGTAGAGCAGGATCTGGCGGGCGGTGTTGGTCAGGTGGTCTTCGCCGCGCAGGACTAGGGTCACGGCCATGTCGATGTCGTCGACGACCACAGCCAGGTTGTAGCTGGGCCAGCCGTCCTGGCGCAGGAGCACGAAATCGCCGAACGCGCCGGACGGGACGCGCATGTCGCCCTTGATGAGGTCCGTGAAGGCGACGTCGGCCTCATCCGGGAGGCGGAAGCGCATGACGTGGGGCTCGCCCTTCGCGACACGGTCGGCGCGTTCGGCGGGCGTCAGGGCGGCGCAGCGTCCGCTGTAGCGCGGGGGGAGACCCTTGGCCGCGGCTTCGGCGCGTTCGCGTTCGAGGTCGGCCTCGGCGCAGAAGCAGGGATAGGCGCGGCCGTCGTCGGCCAGCCTGGCCACTGCCGCATGGTAGTGGTCCAGGCGCAGGCTCTGGTGCCGCACGGGCCGGTCCGGAGCCAGGCCCAGCCAGGCCAGGGACCACAGGATGGCCGCCTCGTGGGCGAAGGTTGAGCGCTCGCGGTCCGTGTCCTCCAAGCGCAGCAGGAAGGTGCCGCCGCTCTGGCGGGCCAGGAGGAAGTTGAGCACCGCGGTGCGTGCGTTGCCCAGGTGCGGCACGCCCGTGGGGCTGGGCGCGAAGCGGGTGACCCAGGGGCCGCCGGTCCTGAAATTCGTCATGCCGGGGTCCTTGCGGCCGTGACCACGGCCACGGCCTTGATGCCTTCCTTGCGGCCCGTGAAGCCGAGGTGCTCCTCGGTGGTGGCCTTGACGTTGACCTGTTGGTCGGCGAGTTCCATGAGCCGCGCCACGTTGGAGCGGATGCCGGCCTTGTGGGGGGACAGGCGCGGGGTCTGGGCGATGACGGTCAGGTCCACGTGGGTGATGGTCAGGCCCATGCGGCGGGCCTTGTCCATGACCTCCGAGAGGAGGACGGCCGAGGAGATGTTGTCGAACTTCTCGTCGCTGTCCGGGAAGTGCTCGCCGATGTCGCCAAGGCCCAGGCAGCCGAGGATGGCGTCGCACAGGGCATGCAGGAGCACGTCGCCGTCGGAGTGGGCCTTGACCAGGGGCGCGCCGGCGATGGGCATGCCGCCGAGGACCATGGGCCGGGTGCCGCCGTAGGCGTGGACGTCGTAGCCGAAGCCGGTGCAGGGCACGGGGGCCGGTGTGGGGGAAGCAAGCATGCGCAGGTCCTCCGGGTTGGTGATCTTCAGGTTGGCGGCCTCGCCCGGCACGACGCGAACCGTGCCGCCGGCCAGTTCGACCATGCTGGCGTCGTCCGTGACCTCCCAGCTTTCGGCCAGGGCGCGTTCATGGACCCGGCGCAGCAGGGCGGCGGGGAAGAGCTGCGGGGTCTGCACGGCGCGCAGGCTGTCGCGGCGCATGGTGGAAACGACCGTGTCGTCCTCGACGTGCTTGACGGTGTCCGTGACGGGCATTCCGGGGATGACGCCGTCGATGCCGTCGGCCAACGCTTCGAGAAGGGTCTGGACGAGGGCCGGGCTGAAGAATGGCCGGGCGCTGTCGTGGACCAGGACCCGGCCGCAGCCAATGGGCAGTGCGGCCAGGCCCAGGCGCACGGAGTCCTGGCGCCGCTCTCCGCCGGCCACGGCCAGGACGGGCACGCCGACGGGGCTGGTATCCTTGAGAAGATTCAGTTCGCGGGTGCGCTCGTCCAACTCCGGCGCGGGAAAGACGACGACCACGCCCGCCAGTCCGGGGACGGCGGCCATGGTCGCGACGCTGCGCCAGTAGAGGGGGCGTCCCTCGTGGTGCAGGAACTGCTTGCGCGCGCCGCCCGTCTCGCGGGCCAGGCGCGAGCCCTGGCCCGCGGCCAGGATGATGGTCCAGAGTGGATTGGTCATGATCGAAATTACGGAGCCGGACGATAAGCCGGATTCTGTTCCCGTTGCCGGGCGGCTGTCATTCCTCTAGGGCGGCGGTTGCCCGCCGTCTCCAGCAACCTACCCGAAGGATATCGACCGGGCCGGTCACCTTCCTATTTGGTCTTGCACCGGATGGGGTTTACCTAGCTTGCCGCGTCACCGCGACAACTGGTGGGCTCTTACCCCGCCTTTTCACCCTTACCCCGGCCGCGAGGCCTGGGCGGTCTGTTTCTGTGGCACTGTCCCGGGGTTACCCCCGCTGGACGTTATCCAGCATCCTGCCCTGTGGTGTCCGGACTTTCCTCCCCCGGCCTTGCGGCCGGCGGCGACAGCCTGTCCGGCTCCGTAAAAATCATTCGTTGCCCGAGAAGTGGCGCTCCCAGAAGATGATGCGCAGGCAGTTGGGGCAGCTCAGGATCTGCTCGCCCTTCTGCAGGTCGATGAAGGTCTGGGGCGGGATGACGACATGGCAGCCCTTGCACACGCCCTCGCTGACGGGGACGATGACGGGGTTGGGGATGCGGTCGCGGATGAAGTTGTAGCGGGTCAGGATGGGCGCGGGCACGGCCTCGGAGGCCTTCTTCTTGTCCTTGTCCAGTTCGGCCAGACGTGTGCGCTTTTCGGCCAGCTCCTGATCGAGGTTGGCCTGCTGGGCGGAGATGGTCTCGGACAGGGCGTCGATGTCCTTCTGCAGGGCGTCCTTGCGGCCTTCGAGGTCCGAAAGGTCGGCCAGGAGGTTGGAACGCTCCTCCTCGCGCATGCGGTTCATCTTCTCCATGGTGTCCATCTCGCGCATCATGGCGTGATATTCCTTGGTGTTCTCGACCATCATGAGCTTGTTCTTGCTCTTCTTGACCTTCTGGGCGTCGTTCTCGATCTCGCCCTCGATGCGGCCCTTCTGCTCCATGAGGACGTCGATTTTCTCCTGGATCACGCCCTGCTGCTGCTCCAGGTACTGCCTCTTTTCCTGCAGGCTCTGCAGCTGCTTGGGCGCCTCTTCGAGAATGCGCTCCAGGGTGATCATCTCCGAGTCGACCTTCTGCAGCACGACGAGCTGTTCGATCTGTTGGATATAAATGCTCAAGGTTACTCCTCCTCAAAAAACGTATCGTGAATCCGGGCTGTCCCCGGGGAGACTTCAGGCAAATGGGTCGCGGCCCGGAAGAAAGACGACCCGCACGCCGGCGTCGGCGAGTTCGTGGGCCAGGCTTTCGCTCCAGATGCGCATCATGTTTTCCTCAAGGCTGAAATGGCCGACGTCGAGGGTCAGACCCAGGTCCTGCACGGCCTGGGCCTGGTGGTACTTCACGTCGCCCGTGAGGAAGACGTCGGCGCCGCGGGCGAAGGCCGTCGGGGCCAAGTCCGCGCCGGAGCCGGGGCAGTAGGCCACGGTGGTCACGGAGTCCCGGGCGAAGCCGACGCTGCGCGGAGCGGCCCGCAGCACCTCGCGCAGGCGGGCCGAAAAATCGAGCCAGGTCAGGGCCTGGGGCAGGGTGCCGATGCAGCCGAACCCGAACTCGCGGGCAGGGGAGGTCAGACTGATCTCCTGACACGGGCCCAGGCCGGCGGCCCTGGCGCGGAAGCTTGCGGCGTCCTCGGGCCACAGCACACATTCCGAGATCTGAGCGTCGCGATGCGTGCAGGCGTCCTCGAAGCCCCGCAGGGCTTCGGCGTCCAGATGGGCCGGCACGCGGAAGAGCGTCGGCGTCTCGCGGCGCGTGACCTCCAGGACGCACATGTCCCGCAGCCCAAGTGCCCGCCCCAGCCAGTTGACGGGGCCGTCCGGGTTGGCGTCCAGGGACGTGTGCGCGCTGTAGAGCCACATGGAGGAGCTAAGCGTCAGCCGCAGGACCTCGTGGTACTCGTCCAGGCGGCTCGGGAGCCGGGGCGAGAGGGCCAGGGGGTGGTGGCAGAGCAGGAAGTCGGCCTGCAGGTCCACCGCCCGGCGCAGGGTGTCCACCGTGGGGTCCAGGGCCACGCACATGGTCCGGACCTCGGCCGCGGCAGAGGCGATCTGCACACCGCTCTTGTCCCAGGACGCGGCCAGATGCAGGGGCGCCGTGGATTCGATGCGGGCGATGAGGTCTTTGGGATGCATGGGGCTCCGTGAGCGAACGCGGCGCTCTTCGTCAGATGACAAGCAAAGGAGGAAATCTAGTAACCCGCCCCCGTGATGTCAATGCAGGGCGGCACCAAAAAAGGCTCTGGCCGAGGATGGCCAAAGCCTTGGGTCGACAGGGTCTGCCTGTCCGGAGGCGTGCGTGAAAGAGAGCGGCTTCCGTCTTTCACGGACTGGTTCCGGACGATCCGCCCGGAGGTTCTTTGCTCCGGAACACGGACGTTGAACACAGGGCGTTGCGGAAGTCAACCCGCCAGACGGGCGGTCCGGCTCCAAAGCCGCTTCATGGCGTGTCGGCGATTATGGTGTCCCGGCCACTGTTTTTTGCCCGGTACAACAATTCATCGACCCGTATCAGCAAATCCTGCTGGTGCATGGCCCCTGAAGGGAGCATGGTGGCGAGCCCCATGCTCAAGGTGACGTGTTTCCGCGTCGGCGCTTTTTCGTTCGCGATACCGAGCACCCGGATCTCGTCCATGAGCGCGTGCATGAGGGGCAGCGTCTGCTCAGCAGTGCTGTTGCCGAAGACCATGACGAATTCCTCGCCGCCGTATCTCGCGCACATGTCGCCGGGGCGCCGGGCATATTTCCTGAGGATGGCGCCGAGGCGGGCCAGGCATTTGTCTCCGTACTGGTGGCCGTAGGTGTCGTTGAGAATCTTGAAGTGGTCGATGTCCATCATCGCCGCCGTGACGGGCAGATTCAGGCGCGCGCAGCGCCGCCATTCGCTCTGCAGGAACTCGTCGAAGGTGCGCCGGTTGAAAAGACCTGTCAGGCCATCCAGCCGGGCCAATTCCATGGCCCGCTCCTCGGCCAGTTTCCGCTGGGTGATGTTGCGGTGCTCGATGACGAGATACGTCCGGCCTTCGTGCTGAAACGAGTTGGCGCTCATCATGAACCAGCGTTTCTCCTCGGGACTGTGGCACGGGTATTCGAGCTGGCAGCACGCGTTCCCGGCGATCACCTGACGGATGCCCTCGGAAGCGGCGCTCCCGAACTCGTCACCCATCCGGGCCGCCTTTTCGCAGATTTCGAGATAGTTGACCCCGGCCCATGCGCCTTCGATCCGGCACTGGTTTTCGCGGCCGAAAAGGTCCCATCCCTTGTTGGTCAGGATGATCACTCCCGAGCAGTCCGTTACGACAATGTGCTCCGATACCGAGTCCAGAACTTTTTTCAGAAATTCGTGGGAATGCAGCATGTGTAGTTCCTTGGCGATTCTATCGGTTTCGCGTGAACCTCGGCTCTGGCTGCCCTGCTCCGGGAGTCTCAGAGATGATGCCACAATGTACGCGTTCTTCGACGGACTTACCAGCGTCGGCGGCTGTCCGCATGATCCCCGACGAAACCTGGTGGTTGGCTCCATGAACAGCAGGGGGGGCGGGTGGAGCAGAGGCTGGTGGAGCTCGTTGAAGCGGCGATAGTGACGGCCTTGATCAGAAACTGCGCGAGATGCCGGGCCTGGGCGCCGCGTTCTCTCAACGGCAATTCGCAGACGATGGCGTCGTTCTAGTCCGAAAGGGCTTTGAGGTGGGCGTAGAGGTTGTTCCGGGTGCCTGCAAGTCCGAGCTTGCGCCGAATGTTCTCGCGGTGGGTCTCAACGGTCCTGGTTGAGATGTTCATCATCTGCGCGATTTCCTTGGAACTGGCGTTGCGTCGGATCAGATCGACCACCCGCAGCTCCTTGGCGGTCAACGAGGCCTGCAGCAGGGAGGCGTGTATGGGATCTGTGTCCGCGCCGCGGGACGGCTCCGACTCATCCATGCCTGCAGCAGCCTGATGCTTGTCCAAGGCGTCCTTGAGGGTCTGACGCAGGATGGAGGCAGGGCAGGGCTTGGTATGAAACCGGAAGACCTCTCCGGTGTTCACGGCGGCGATGGCGGAATCCATGTCCGCAAAACCCGTCAGCATGATCCGTACGGTATTGGGGGAGATCTCCCGAACCCACGAAAGGAACTCTATGCCGTTCATGCCCGGCATCTTCAGGTCTGAGACGACTACGGCGTAGGGGCCCGTCGAGCGCAGCATTTCAAGACCAGCTTCGGGGCCGAGCGCCGTTCTCAGGTTGAAGCCTCTGTACAGCACGACCTTGAGGCCTTCGAGAATCCCCGGATCGTCGTCTACCAGAAGAATCTTGTCCGTCACGCGTTCCCTCCAAAAGTGTCTCCTGCCTGGGTCGCATTCAAACCGGGCCGAACGTACAGCATATCCATGTTGTAATGATACTCCTTATCAGCGGCGCGTCCGGCTTGCCACCCCCGGCCGGGATTTTCCGTATTTTTTCCGTATTCTCCGCCCTTTCCCAGTAGTACGCGAGAGACTAATCGAAATGTGCAGGTCCCGCCGGTCCGCTGAACTACCGGAAATGGAGGCTTGGGGTGAGTCGTTCCGCCGCAGCGGTGAGAGACGGGTGGATAATGGTCGGGCTCTGAAAGTGATTTCCGGCGATATCGATGTACCCCTCCTGAATGTGCCCGACGCCCTGACGGCTTTGCAATAATTTCCGGGTAAGAGTATGATTTGAATAGACCCCTTCTGATTCACAGGTACTTTCCGGATTTTTTCATGCCCTGACACGCTCAGGTCGGAGCTCCACAGCCATGACGAACGGAATCGACCCCAACCATCCCTTCGAACCGAAATCCAAACGGGGCTTGATGATTGCCTTCGTCAGCCTCGTCTTCGTGGTGGCGATAGCGTATCTGCTGTGGCGGATTCATGCGGTCGACGTCCAGCGAAAGGAACTGGCCCTGGTCCAGTTCAAGGCGGATACGGCCAGTCTGGCCGGCGGCCTGGAATACTTCTTTCTGGAGCGGCACCACGACCTGGAAGTCGTGGTCGAAAGCAGGGCTGTGGAGACGTATTTTGAAAACGTGGCCCTGGGGAAGTCCAGCCGTTTTGAGATGCCGGGCAGCCTGCAGGAGGTTGAAACCCTCTTCGCCAAAACCCTCGCCGCACGGCAAGTCGGAGTGTCGCCGGTATTCGAGGCGCTCGCCCTTATGGACGCTGCGGGTGGTGTCCTGACGCGAGCGTTTTCGGCTTCGGGGAACGCGACATCCGTCGGGCATATCCCAAAACGCGAACTGTGGTCCGGATCGCAGCCGGTCCATGACGACGGCTTTTCCTGGACCATCCTGGACGCCCCCGGGACCCCGCACCCCTCCATTCTCATGGCGCACCCTGTCCTGCACGCGGGAAAGGAGGTCGGGCAGATTGTCGCGCGGCTGTCCTTTCCGCGTCTCCTGCAGAACCTGTTCAAGGACGACGGCTCGATGAGGCCGAGGGCTCATTTTCTCGGCTACGACGGCCGATACCTCTATTCGCAGACAGGAACGCGGCTGAACTTTCCGCAGGCGTTCACCGGACTGAACGAAGATGTCAGCCTCCTGCCGTCGATGCCGGACATCGGGACACACCTTCGGAACCGGACCGGCCCCTGTCTGGTCGCGATGGCGCCTGTCTTCGGCTCGTCCTTCAAGATTTTCGCCGTCATCCCGGAAAACATCCTTCTCGGTTCGCCTACCTGGCCCCTGTCCCTGCTGATCGCACTGCTGAGCGTCATGCTGCTGGCCGGGGTCGTGTTCATCGTTCGCGCCAATACGGAGCGCGCCGTCCTTGTCGCCCGCAACGAGGAGCAGGGTCGTTCGGGGAGGGAACTGCGCAAGCGCATGGACGAGTTCAACACCCTCTTCAATGCCCTGCCGGGAGCGGCGTTCTGCAAGGATGCCCGCGGTGTCTATGTGATGGCCAACTCCGCCACCTGCGAGCGGGCCGGGATGACCCCCGAGGAACTTGTCGGCAAGCGCGACCACGAGGTATTCCCGAAGCATCTGGCGGACAAGTTCGTACGTGACGATGCGGAACTGCTGAGCGGCGCGCGCACCAGCCTCGATTCGGAGGATGTCTTCGAATACCCGGACCGGACCATAATCTCGGCGACGCGCAAGGTGGCCGTAGTCCATGGGGACGGGACCATCGGCGGCATCATCGGGCTGAGCATCGACATGTCCGACACGAAGCGGATCGAGGAGGAACTGCGGCAGAGCAACGCTCTGCAGCGGGTGATCATGGAACTGGCCATCGGTTTCGTGAACATCCCGCTGGAAGAGATGGACCAGGGGATACTCAACGCCCTGACCATGGTCGGGGAGTTCGCCAAGGTGGATCGGTCCTATCTCTTTGCCTACGATTTCGAGTCGAGGGTCATGAACAACACCCACGAATGGTGCGCTCCGGGCATCTCCCCGGAAAAGGACAACCTGCAGGGCGTTCCGACCGAACTCCTCCCGGAGTGGGTCAACGCGCATCTGCGCAACGAACTCATCCACGTTCCGGACGTCCTGGCCATGCCGGCCGACGCCCCCCTGCGCCAGATCCTCGAAGCCCAGGACATACGGACGCTCATCACGCTGCCGCTGGTGCACGGGTCGCGCTGCTTCGGTTTCGTCGGTTTCGACGCAGTCCGGGAGAGCAAGACGTGGACTGAAACGGAAATCAGCCTGCTCAAGGTCATGGCCGGACTCCTGACCAACGCCGAGTTGCGGCGCCTCTACGAGAAGGCTCTTCATGAAGCCAAGGGGTTCGCCGAAGAGGCCTATAGGGAGATCGAGCAACGCATCCGGGAGCGGACCATGGAACTGGCCCAGGCCAATGCCCAGTTGCACGAGGAAATGTCCGAGCGCCTGCGCGCGTTGCGCGACTTGAACCTCATCCAGGACGCCATCTCGGCCATCCTCATCGTCGTCGACGGACAGGGCCTGGTTTTCCGCTGGAGCGCGGCCGCGCACAAAGCCTTCGGTCTGGCGGCCGCCGAGGCCGAAGGCCTGCCTTTCATGGAACTGCCCATCGCCTGGGACTGGGAGAGCGTCAGGCACGGCGTGGAACACTGCCGGGAGACCGGGACGGTCTTCAAGGCCGCGAGCGTCCGCTACGACCGCGCCGACGGGTCCGCCGCCTGTCTGGTCCTGACCGTCAGCCCTCTGCTGGCCGAGGATCAGGTTCAATCGGGCTATCTGGTCCTGGGCGAGGACATCACGGAGGTGAAGATGCTGGAGGCCAGACTGTCCCAGGCCGCCAAGCTGGAGGCCATCGGCCAGCTCGCGGCGGGCATCGCCCACGAGATCAACACCCCGACGCAGTTCGTCAGCGATTCCGTGACGTTCCTGCAGGACGTCTTCGAGGACATGGACCGGGTCGTCGTCTCCGTCGAGGGGCTGTGCGCCGAGGCCGAAGGCGCGCAGGTCAGCGCGCTGGACCGGGTTTGCCCCATCCTGTCGGAGATCGACATGGATTTTGTCAGACCCGAAGTGCCCAGGACCTTCGAACGGATCTTCGACGGCATTCAGCGCATCAGCTCCATCGTCCAGGCCATGAACCGCTTCTCCCATGCCCGCGGCGTCGGCAAGAAGCTCGTCAACGTCAACGAGATCATCGAGAACACCCTGGTCATTTCCCGCAACGAGTGGAAGTACGTGGCGGACGTGGAGACGGACTTCGACCCGGACCTGAGCGCCGTATACGGCCTCGCGGACGAAATCGGGCAGGTCTTCCTGAACATCGTCATCAACGCGGCCCACGCCATCGCCGACAAGGTCGCCGGCACGGACGGGAAGGGGCACATTTTCATCAGTACCAGGAAGTTAGGGGACTGCCTGGAAACCCGTATCACGGATACGGGGGCCGGGATTCCCAAGGATGTCGGCGACAAGGTTTTCAACCTCTTCTTCACCACCAAGGAATTGGGGAAGGGCACCGGCCAGGGGCTGGCCATCGCCTACGACATCGTGGTCAACAAGCACGGCGGGTTGATCACCTACACGTCCGAGTCGGGCATCGGGACCACGTTCATCGTTCAATTGCCCCTGGGCGGGGAATCCGTCTGCAGCTTGCAGGAGGAAACAAACGCATGAAGCCGAAAATATTGTTCGTCGACGACGAGCAGAACATCCTCGACAGCCTCAGGCTGAGCCTGCGCAACATGCGCGGGGAGTGGGACATGACCTTCGCCCTGGGCGGAAGGGCGGCCCTGGACGCGTTGGCGCAGTCTCCCCACGACGTGGTGGTGTCCGACATGCGCATGCCGGGCATGGACGGCGCGGAGCTGCTGAAGACGATCCAGTACCGCAACCCGGAAATGGCCCGGATCATCCTGTCCGGGTATTCCGACAGGGAAGGCGTGCTCAAGAACATCTGTCTCGCCCATCAGTACCTGAGCAAACCGTGCCGCACCCAGGACCTTGTCCAGGCCATCAACAAGGCCCTGGATCTGCATGGCATCCTCGCCGGCCGGGACTTGAAGCGGCTCGTCGCCAGGATCGAAACCCTGCCAGTCCTGCCGAGCGTGTACACCGAGCTGGTCGCGACCCTGGCCGACAAGAACGCGCCCCTGAAACGTGTCGGCGACATCCTTGCCAGGGACATGGCCTTGACTGCGTCCGTGCTGCGCGTGGTCAACTGTTCCTTCTTCGGCTTCTCCGCGCGGGTGTCGAGCATCCATCAGGCGGCGACCCTGCTCGGCACGCAGACCCTCAGAACCCTGGTGCTCTCGACGCATCTGTTCTCGACCCTGGAGGAGAGCGGTTCCGAGCGGTTTTCGGTTCGCCTGCTCTGGGATCACTGCATCCGGGTGGCCGGCTTCGCCAAATGCATCGCCGAAAAGGAGGGCCTCCCCGACCTGGTCCGGGACGACTGCTTCATCGCCGCCATGCTGCACGACATCGGCAAACTCATCCTGCGCACTGGGCTGCCGCAGGAATTCCGGCTCGTGCTGGACAAGGTCCGGGCGGAAAACTGTCCCGTCCATGTCGCCGAAATGGAGATTCTCGGGACGACCCACGCGGAGGTCGGAGCCTATCTTCTGGGTCTGTGGGGCTTCAGTCACGAGCAGATGGGGGCGGTGCGCTGGCATCAGGTCCCGGAGTCCGGTTCGGAGCCGCTCATGTCCCCGCAGACGGTCCTGCACATCGCCAATTCCCTCGATCACGAACTGGTCCGCATTCATGAAGGGTACGCGCAGCGCCCCCTGGATGATTGCTGGGCGTCGTGGCCGGATTGGCAGGTGAGGATCGATTCGTGGCGCCAGGTGTGCATGCAGGATCTCGCCCAAGGGGCCGTGTGTTAGCCGCTGGGCATTTTCTTTCATGAATTCCATGGAAAATCGTGAGGTTATCGGGTATGATTGTCTATTGGCGGTCTTCCGACGCTCACCAATTGCTGTTCGACAACATTTCCCCGGAGCAGGTTGAAGTGAGAAACGACATGTTGGAAATATTCCCCTGGAACGACAGGTTCGAGACCGGCATCCCGGAAATCGACGTCCAGCACAGGGGGCTGGTGGACATTCTCAACGAACTGGTCGGGAATCTGGCCTGTCAGGAGGATGCGGCGGCCCTGTGCGGCATTTTCGAACGTCTCCAGGACTACGCTCTCGTCCATTTCCGGACCGAGGAAGACGTCTGGGACGAGGCGCTGGGGTCAGACCCCCTGGCCGCCCAGCATGCCCAAACCCACGCCCTGTTCGTGGAAAGGCTGAAGGAAATCAGGGCCCGGGAGGCCTTGAAACCGTTCAATGACGTCATCGAGGAACTGGCCGGGTTTCTGACGCACTGGCTTGCCCTGCACATCATCGAGACCGACAAGCGTTTCGCCAGGACCGTGCTCGGCCTGCGTGCCGGCCTGACTCTGGAGGAGGCCAAGCGGGAGGCCGACGAATTCATGACCGGGGCCACGAGGGCCATGATCGAGACCGTCATGATCATGTACGACCAGTTGGCCAGCCGGACCCTGCGGCTGACCCGCGAGATCTGCAGGCGTGAGGAGGCCGAGCGCAGGCTCCAGCAGACCATGGACGACCTGCGCGCAGCCAAGGCCCAGGCGGAGGCTTCGAACCGGGCCAAGTCGATCTTCCTGGCCAACATGAGCCACGAGATCCGCACCCCCTTAAGCGCCATCACCGGCATGGCCCATCTCCTGCGGCGCGCGGGGTTTCCTCCGGAACACCAGGATCGGCTGCAGAAGATCGAGGACGCCTCGAGCCATCTGCTCTCCGTCATCAACGACGTTCTCGACCTGTCGAAAATCGAGGCCGGCAAGTTCAGCCTCGAGGATGCGCCGCTGGACATGGGCGCGCTGGTCGGAGGGGTGGCGGCCATGCTCGAGGACCTGGCCGCGGCCAAGGGCCTCGTCATCCGCGTGGAGGCGGGGCGCATGCCCGAAGGGCTTGTCGGCGACGCCACGCGCCTCCGGCAGGCCATGATCAATTACGTGACCAACGCCGTGAAGTTCACGGATGCGGGCGGCGTGGTCCTGCGTGTCTTTTGCGTCGAGGATCATCCCGGCGGGGCCGTGATCCGCTGTGAAGTGAGGGACACGGGCATCGGCATCCCGCCGGAAGCCCAGGCGCGCATATTTTCCAGCTTCGAGCAGGCCGAGATCGGCACAAGCCGCAAATACGGCGGCACGGGCCTCGGCCTGGCCATGACCCGGGAGATCGTCAGGCTCATGGGCGGAGAGGCCGGCGTGCAGAGCGAAGTTGGGTCGGGCAGCCTCTTCTGGCTGACGGTTTTTCTGCGCAAGAGTTCGATGGCGGCCGATCAGGGCTCGATCGTTTCCGGCGATGCCGCCGAAGCCGCCCTGAAGCGCAATCACGCGGGCGCCACGGTCCTGCTGGTCGACGACAACGACATCAACCGCGAGATCGCCCGGGAACTCCTCGAGGACGCCGGCCTGGCCGTCGACGAGGCCGAACACGGGCTGTCCGCCGTTCAGCGCGCCCAGGGCAAGGCCTACGCGCTCATCCTCATGGACGTGAAGATGCCCGTCATGGACGGCCTGGAGGCCACCCGCCGCATCAGGCAATTGCCGGGGTACGGCGACGTGCCGATCCTGGCCATGACCGCCGAGGCCTTCGTCGAGCACGAAAGGCAGTGCCGGAGCGCCGGCATGAACGACTTCATCCCCAAGCCCGTGGATCCCGACGCGCTTTTTGCCACACTGCTCCGCTGGCTTTCCCGCCGTTCACCGGGCGACCATTCCACCCCAATGTCGAGCGGGGGCTCCACCCATGAATAGGCCGACGATCCTCATTGTCGACGACGAGCCGACCAATCTGTCCGTCTTCAGCCAGCTGCTGCAGCCCGACTACAAGGTCAGGGTCTGCAAGTCCGGGGAGCAGGCCCTGCGTCTGGCCAGCGCCGACCCGCGTCCGGACCTGATCCTGCTGGACGTCATGATGCCGGGGCTGGACGGGTACGAGGTGCTGGCCCGCCTGCGCGAGGACGACAGAGGCCGGGAGATCCCGGTCATCTTCGTCACCGCCCTGGACGATGCCGTGGACGAGGAGTTCGGCCTCCATCTCGGCGCCGTGGACTACATCACCAAGCCCATCAACCCGGCCATCATGCAGGCTCGGATCCGGGCCCACCTGGAGATCAAGCAGTCGCGCGACCGTCTCAAGGACCAGAACGCCTGGCTGGAATCCGAGGTGAGCCGCAGGACAAGGGAAACCCAGGTCATCCAGAACGTCAGCATGAGCGTCATCCTGGAACTGGCCGAAACCCGGGACACGGACACGGGCAACCACATCGCGCGCACCCAGGCCTACGTGCAGGCCCTGGGTCGCAGATTGCAGTCCCATCCCGGATACGGGCAGGTTCTCGACGAAGCCCGGCTTGACCGCATCGTCAAGGCGGCCCCCCTGCACGACATCGGCAAGATCGGCATCCCCGACAACATCCTCCTGAAACCGGGCAAGCTGACGCCGGAGGAATGGACCATCATGAAGACCCATACCGCCCTCGGCGGGCAGGCGATCCGCAAGGCCATCGACAAGGCCGTCTCCCTGAGTGTCAGCGACAGCGAGGAGAAGACCCCCGAGGCGCTGAGGGTCCTCGAAGTGGCCATGGTCATCGCCACGAGCCACCACGAGAAGTGGGACGGCACGGGCTACCCGGAAGGCCTCGCCGGGCAGGCCATCCCCTTCCCGGCCCGCCTGATGGCTCTGGCCGACGTCTTCGACGCCCTGACCACGCCCAGGGTGTACAAGACGCCCTGGAGCATCAAGGACGCCTCCATCTTCATTTTCCAGCAGAAGGGGCGGCATTTCGACCCGGATGTGGTCGACGCCTTCGAGGCCATCCTGACGGAATTCGCAAGCATCCAACTTCGACTCGCCGACGCATGAGCAGGAGGCGCAAGCCATGACCAGCGCACGCATCCCTGAAACGGGCTTTGAACTCGCACGCGACGTCTTCTTCGAGCGCAACCCCGCGCCCATGTACATCTACAACCGGGAAAACCTCGACCTCGTGGCCGTGAACGAGGCGTTCACCAGCCTGTACGGCTACGACGCCGCCGAAGCCTCGCGCCTGAGGCTTACGGACCTGTTCGTTGCCGACGAAGTGGACGCCGTCACGTCCATGTTCGGAGGGCTGCAGGGCTTCGTGCGCTTCCCCGGGACCTGGCACCACCGGCGCAAGGACGGTTCGGTGATCGACGTCACGGCCTGCTCCCACGACCTGCCTTGGGGCGGGCTGTCCTGCCGCGCGGTGGTCATCACGGACATCACCGAAGCCCGCCAGGCCAAGGCCATGGCCGAAGGGGAACGACATCTCCTCGATTCGGTTTTCGAAGTCATTCCGGACCTCTTTTTCGTCCTTGATGCCGACGGCACCATCAGGGATTACCGGGCTCAGAAGTCGTCGAGCATGTACGCCCCCCCTGAAACCTTTCTCGGCAGGCGGATCATTGAAGTGCTGCCTCCGGACGTTGCGGCCGCTTTCGAGGGGAACATGGCCGCCGCAATCGAAAAGGGCGGCTTGGTCAGGTACGAGTACGAACTGGACATGCGCGGCGAAGTCCGACGCTTCGAAGCCCGACTCAGCGCCTTGTCCGAAGGGTCAGGGAGATGTCTGGCCATCGTGAGGGACATCACGGAACAGCATGCCGTCCGGAAGTCCCTGGAGGCCCGCGAGAAGCGTTTCCGGAATCTGATGCAGGACGCCCCGTTCCCGATTTTCATCGTCGGGGTGCAGGACGGGAGAATCCGCTACTGCAACGCCCGTGCGGAAAAGAATTTTTCCGTGACCAAGGAGCAGGTGCGCGGGGTGCCGGGGGCGCAATTCTATCAATCCATGGAGAGGCGGCAGGCCATACTCGAACGACTCCGGCGCGATGGAGGCGTCTACGATCAGGAGGTCGGAATGTTCGACGCCAAGGGACGGCCCTATTGGGCCCTCCTGTCGGCGACTCGCGGCCATTTCGAGGACGAGCCGGTGTACATGTTCGCCATCAACGACATCACCCGGCTCAAGCACGCGGAGGACGAGCTTCGCGCGACCAACCGGGCCCTCAGGGCCGTCTCGGAATGCGGGGCGGCCATGGTCCGCGCCGTGGACGAAACCTCACTCATGACCCGGGTCTGTGAGATTCTGGTCGAAGACTGCGGCTATACCATGGCCTGGATCGGCCTAGCCGAAGAGGATGCGGCGCGGTCCGTCCGACCTGTGGCGCAATTCGGGGACGCAGGTGGGTTTTTGGCGGAAGTCGCGATGACGTGGGGGGAGTCCGAAACCGGCCAGGGCGCCACAGGCCGGTCCATCCGGACGAGGCAAACACAGATCGGGTCGTTGCTGAACCCCGACGCGCCCTCCATGCCTTGGTACGAGGCGGCGCGGTCCCGCAACTTGCTTTCGGCCATCGCCCTGCCCCTGCTCAACGGCGAGCGCTGTCTGGGCGCGCTGACGATCTACTCCAGCGAACCAGATTTTTTCGATGCGCCCGAGGCGGTACTGCTCGAACAACTGGCTGATGACCTCGTTTTCGGAGTTGTCACGCTCAGGGAGAGGCACGCTCGGAAGCAGGCTGATGAGGCCCTGTGCCAGAGCGAGGAGCGCCTGCGCGTCATTTCTGACAATACCTTCAACTGGGAGGAATGGCGGGCCGCCGACGGGACCTGCGTCTGGGTTTCACCGGCCTGCGAGAGGATTTCCGGCTACCCGCCGGAGGCGTTCATGGCCGACCCGCAGCTCATGGCCGCCAAGGTTATCCACCCAGACGACAGGCGGCGGTGGGAGGAGCATTTCTCTGCCGTCGGCAGCAATCTCCTTGCCGAGCAGGATCTGGAGTTCAGGATTGTCAGGCCGACGGGTGAAACCGTCTGGCTCAGCCATGCCGGCCGTCCCATCCTCGATGCCGACGGGGGCTTCTTGGGGCTGCGGATCTGCAACCGCGACATCACGGACCGCAAGATATTCGAAGAAACCCTGGAACTGGAGCAGCACCGGCTGCGCGAGCGCATCAAGGAGCAGCGCTGCCTCTACGCAATCCTGGACGCCCTCATGGATGCCGCCCAGCCTCTGGGCGACACCATGCAGCGCGTGGCCGAACTCATCCCCCCCGGCTGGCAATACCCTGAAATGGCGGGTGCCTGCATCGACGTGGGCGGGACGAGGTTCGCGTCGCGATCCTTCCGTTCCACCCCCTGGACCCTCGTCGAGGAGAGCTGGCACGGGGAGGGGCGTATCACGGTCAGCGTGGTCTACCTCGATGCCCCCCCCGGAGACGGGGATCCGTTCCTGGAGGAGGAGCGGATGCTGGCCAGAAACATCTGCGACCGGATTGCGGAGTTCATGGCGCGCAAGACGGCCTCCGAAAGGGCCAGGGAGCGCGAGGCCCTGCTGGAGACCATGTTCGCCCAGACGACCGACGCCGTTATCCTCGTCGATGGCGAGAGCGGGAGCATCTTCAATTTCAACGAGACGGCCTGCCGGAGCCTCGGTTACGGCCCGGAGGAATTCTCCCGCCTCTCGGTGCGGGACATCCAGGCCGAGCACAGCCCGGAAAAAATCGCCCGGAACATGGCTGCCCTGGCAACGGGCCAGTCCCTGGCCTTCCAAACCAGGCACCTGTGCAAGAGCGGGGAGGCGCGGGACGTCGACCTGGCCATGCGCAGGGTAGAGCACGGCGGGCGGCCGTACATCTGCGCCGTCTGGAGGGACATCACGGAACAGAACGCGCGGGAGAGGGCACAGCTGCTGCTGACCGAGCGCCTGCAACTGCAAAGCCGGCTCCTGGCTGCCATGAGCCGTTCCGACTCGGCCGTCGAAGGGCAGATCGAGGTCTTTTCCAGGGTCATCACCGGCATGCTCGGGGAAATGCTCGGCATCGACCGCGTTTCCGTCTGGCTCTTCAACGGGACCCGGAGCCGCCTGGACTGCGTGGACCTTTATGTACGCGCCACGGACAGCCATTCCCGGGAGGAGTCTCTCGTGGCGGAGATGTTTCCGGCAGAGTTCAGGACCATGATTTCCACCCGCTACATCGACGCCAGCGACGCCATGACGGACCCCCGCACGGCGGGATACGTGGAAGCCTACTTCCGGCCCCTGGGCATCACGTCCATGCTCGACTGCAACATCGTCTGTGAAGGGCAAAGCGTCGGGGTCGTCTGCTTCGAGTTTGTGGGACGGCCCCATGCCTGGCTGCCAGACGAAATTACTTTCGGCTGTCAGGTCGCCGACCAGATCGGCATGGCCCTGCTCAGCCGCAAGCGCCTGGAAACGGAGACGGCCCTGCGTCAGAGCGAGGCGATCCTGAAGCAGGCCCAGGAGGTGTCCCATACCGGTCATTGGCGGCTGGACAGGGTCGCGGGGCTCTTTGAAGGGTCGGATGAAACTTGGCGCATCTTCGGGATTCCGGTAGGCAAGCACTGCACGGTCGAGGAATTTTTCGAACGCGTCCATCCGGACGATCGCGGACCGGTGCTCGATGTGTGGCAGAAGGCTCTCGAAGGGGACCAGTACCGGACAACATACCGCATCGTGCGGCCCGACGGCGAGGTCCGCTGGGTCGAGTCGCGGGCGACCATGCCGTACGACGAAGACCGTCCCGTGGCCGCCGTGGGCATCATCCAGGACGTCACGGAGCGGGTCCAGAGCGCCCAGGCCCTGGAGGAGTACAGCCAGAACCTGGAGGCCCTCGTCGAGTCCCGCACCGCCGAACTGGCCAGGGCCAAGGCCGCGGCCGAGGCCGCCAGCCAGGCCAAGAGCGCCTTCCTGTCCAACATGAGCCACGAGATCCGCACGCCCATGAACGCCATCATCGGCTATGCGCATCTCCTGCGGCGCGACCCCCTGACGTCCCGGCAGCAGGGACAGCTGGACAAGCTGTCGGGCGCTGCCCAGCACCTGTTGGAGATCATCAACGACATCCTGGACCTCTCGAAGATCGAAGCCAAGAGAATCGTTCTGGAGGAGGACAACTTCGAGCTGTCCCGGGTCTTCGACCGGATCTGTCAGGTCGTGGCCGAGAAGGTCGCGGCCAAGAATCTCGACCTGGTGGCGGATCTCGACAACGTGCCGCCCGTGCTGCGTGGCGATGCGCTGCGCCTGAGCCAGGTGCTGCTCAACCTGCTCAGCAACGCCGTGAAGTTCACGGAAAAAGGTGGCGTCGCCATCTCCGTGCGTGGCGTCGGCGTCCAGGACGACCGGGCCCTTCTGCGCTTCGAGGTCCGCGACAGCGGCATAGGCATCGCCCCGGAGAGCCGGGATCGCCTGTTCCTCGAATTCGAGCAGGCCGACGGGTCCACGACGCGCCGCTTCGGAGGGACGGGCCTGGGGCTGGCCATCAGCAAGAAGCTGACCGAACTCATGGGAGGGCGCATCGGGGTGGAGAGCGAACCGGGAATCGGCAGCACGTTCTGGGTCGAAATCCCCTTCGAGGTCTCTTCCGCCAGCCCGAGGCAGGCCATATGTCTCGAACCGGTCAAGGGTGCCAGGGTACTGGTCATCGACGATCATCAGGAGAGCAGGGAGCTTCTGGGCGGCATGCTCATGAAGCTCGGGATGCGCCCTGATATGGCGGATTCCGGTCAAGCGGGCCTGGTCGCGGCCCAGGAGGCAGATCGCCTTGGCGATCCCTTCGCCATGGTTCTGATCGACTGGAAAATGCCGTCCATGGACGGTCTTGAAACGGCGGCCAGGATGCACCGGCTGCCCCTGACCCAGAAACCGGCGTTTCTGATGGTCAGCGCCTACTCCGAGGACATTCCGCGCAAGGAACTGCTTCGCTCCGGCATTTCCCAGGTGCTGGTCAAGCCCGTGACGCCCTCGGTGCTGCACGACGCCATGGCCCAGGCCATATGCCTGCTCCCGAAACCACAGGCCGTTCCGCCCGGCAAGGACAGCCTGATCGGCCTTGCAGGTCGCCGCGGGTCCAGCATTCTCCTGGTCGAGGACAACGCCCTGAACCAGGACGTGGCCCGGCAGGTGCTGGAGGATGTCGGGATGGAGGTGAGCCTGGCGGAGAACGGTCTTGTCGCCGTGGAGATGGTCACGGCCAGATCCTACGATCTGATTCTCATGGACGTGCAGATGCCGGTGATGGACGGGCTGCAGGCCGCCTCCCTGATCCGGGCCATGCCGGGCCGGGAATCCGTGCCCATCCTGGCCATGACGGCCAACGCCTTTGCCGAGGACAAGGCCCGCTGCCTGCAGGCCGGGATGAACGAGCACATCATCAAGCCCCTGGTCCCGGCCACGCTCTACGCGGCCTTGGCGCGCTGGCTGCCGGTCAGGGCCGCTTCCGCCGCGCCGGGCGAGTCCATGCCGACCGGCGATGCCTGTGATGGAATGGACGGGTCGCTGGATGACCTGGCCGCCCTCGGCCTTGTGGACGTGCAGCAGGGACTGCGCTCGGTGCGCGGCAAGGGGCATCGTTTCGTGCGGTTGCTCGGGCAGTTCGCGGAACGCCATGCGGACGACGCGCGTCTGATGGACGGGCAGATCGCGGCGGGCGACAAGGCCGCCGTGCAGCATACGGCCCACACCCTGAAGGGGGTGTCCGCCACCCTCGGGTTGCCTGCCGTGCAGCGTCTGGCGGCCGAACTGGAAAGGCTGGCCAAATCCGATGGGGACATGGACGCTCTGCGCATCGCTCTCATCCCGCTGGGTGAAGCCTTGGACGCGGTGGTGGCGGCGCTGCGGTGCAGGCTGCCCGGCCTGGTGGAGGCCGAGGCTCAGGCCTCGGTGTCAAAAGAGGACGAGGCGAAGGCGGCGGAGGTCTTCAAAGGGCTTGAGGCCCTGCTGGAGAGCGGTGACACGCAGGCCAACGACGTGTTCGAGGACAACAAGGCCCTTGCATCCGCCGTGCTGGGGACGGCCGTGGCCGAGATCGACCGGTGTATCCAGAATTACGACTACGCCGAAGCCTTGCAGGCCCTGCGCGCGGCGCTGCGCCCGGATGGCGGCTGATGCGCCGTCTTCCGGAGGGTCATTCGGGAGTGAGGACGGCCAGGGGTTCCTCCAGGCAGGCGTTGGCCGCGATGCGCTGCAGGGAATGGATCATGGGCGCGGACAGTTCCGTTCCGGCCTTGAGGAGCAGCTTGCCCTGGCTCGAAACGGCGTCCGTCTGCAGGATGTAGCCGGGCATGAGCAGGCTGGCGAACACCTTGCGGGGCTTCATGGACCATTCGTCGGTCTGCAGCCCCTTCTCCAAGGCCGCGACGACCTCGCTTTCGTACTCTCCGGTATTGGCTTTGAGCTGCCCCAGGGCCATTTCGCGGTCCTGCCCCGACGTCACGAGGCGGTCGTAGGCCAGGATGGTGCGCAGCACGCAGGCTCCCAGGGCGACGGTCTCGCTTTCCCCCTTCTCGTGTTCCGAACAGGAGCAGGGGTCATCCTCCTGGCGGGCGATGATGGCCGCCACGCTCTCCAGGTTGGGGATGCGGCCGACCAGTTCGCAGCCCGCCTGGGGATGCAGGTCGAAGAGGACGCGGTCCGAGTCCTCCACGCTGCGGCCGGCGTAGATGTCCTGCAGGATGTCGGGGGGAATGCTCAGGCAGCCGACTTGGGAGAACATGGCCGCCAGTTCGAACTGCCAGGCTCCGGGCCTGTCGAGATGGGGCAGCATCAGCTTGACGTAATGCTTGAGGCGGGAGGCCCGGCTGTAGGCCACGGGGTTCGACAGGATCAGCAGATCCATGAACAGGCTGACGGCCCCGGCCAGGGTCTTCTGCAGGGTGTCGCGCAAACGGGTTTCCGTGGCCCGCAGCCTGATGTGCGTGGCCACGCGGGCCCGGACGATGGGCGGCGAGACGGGCTTGGTGATGTAATCCACGCCGCCGACGGCGAAACCCTTGGCCTCGTTCACCGCATCGGTCAGGGCGGTCACGAAGATGACGGGGATGTCCTTCAGCGCCTTGTTCTGCTTCATGCGGCGGCAGGTTTCGAACCCGTCCATGTCGGGCATCATGACGTCCAGCAGGATCAGGTCGGGCAGGGATCTGGCCGCCGTCTCCAGGGCCTTTTCGCCGCTTTTGGCCGCCAGGACGGCATACTCGTTGCGCAGCGTGTCGCCCAGAATCTGAATGTTTTCGGCGACATCATCTACGACGAGAACCGTTGGACGCTTGGCTTCGGGCATCTAGTTTTCTCCGCTTTGTGCATCGGGCGGCTGCTGCGGGCATTTCGGGCCGTCAGGCCGCCGGTCTCGGCGTGCACGCTTTCCGTTGTGCTGCATGCATTCCCGATGTGTATCCACTGCGCGCCAGTCGGGAATCGCGCGGCGCATCGCACTCGGTCCTGCCGGTATGTGGGAATGTCGTCACGCGCATCGTACCATTTCCCATCAAGTGATCAAGTAGATCGAATACGCATAAAATACGGTGGTTCTCCGGCGTGGCCCTGCGGGAATGGCTGTCCCGCGCGGGCGGTCCGTCCAGCCCTCAGGCGGGCCACAGCAGAGGCAGAAGCCAGACCGAAACGAGCAGCGAGATGACGGTCAGCGGCACACCGACCTTGACGTAGTCGGTGAACCTGTATCCGCCCGGTCCCATGACCAGCAGGTGGGCCGGGTGGGACAGGGGGCTGGCGAAGCTCGACGAGGCGGCGATGGCCACGGTCATCATCAGGAGCTGCGGCGAGATGCCCAGACTTGCCGCAGCGCCCAGGGCCACCGGGGCCATGAGCACCACCAGCGCCGCCGTGGGGATGACCTGGGTGCCCAGCACCGTCACCCCGAAGAGCGCGGCCACCACCCAGCGCGGGCCCATGTCCCCGACCAGGGCGATGAGGGCCTCGGCCCCCATCTGCGCCGCCCCGGTGTTCTGGATGGCCACCCCCAGGGGGAGCATGCTGGCGATGAGGAAGACGACCTTCCATTCGATGGCCTGGTAGGCCTCCTCCATTTTCAGGCAGCCGGTCACGACCATGACCGCCACCCCGGCCAGGGCGGCGATCGCGATGGGCGCCAGGCCCAGGATGGCGCTGCCCAGCACGGCGACCATGACGGCCGCGGCCAGGGGCGCCTTGTGCAGGCGTGGGGCCTGGGCCGCGGCCTGGTCCAGGACCAGGAAGTCGTCGTCGCGGGCCACTGCCTCCAGGCTCTGGCGCGGGCCGTAGACCAGCAGGGCGTCGCCGAACTGCAGGGGCATGTCCTGCAGGCCCGCGCGGGCGGGCCGCCCCTTGCGCAGGACGGCCAGGACGCTCAGGCCGTAGTGGTCCCGGAAGAGCAGATCGTTCAGGGTTTTCCCGGCCAGGGTCGTCCGCGGCGAGAGCAGCACCTCGGCCATGCCGATCTGCTGCGATTCCAGTTCGGCGGCCAGCCGCGAAGACTGCTCGGAGATTTCCAGGTCCTGCAGCCCCTCGAAGACGTCGATGTCCCGCTTCAGCCCCTGGACCACCAGCAGGTCGCCGGCCCGCACGGTTTCCTCCGGGGCGGGCAGGCAGGTCACGTCGTTGCCGCGCACCAGTCCCACCACGGTCAGGCCGAAGGCGTTGCCCAGGCGGCTTTCAATCAGGTTGCGGCCGGCCAGGGCGGACCCTTCGGGCACCCGCACGGAGCAGAGGCTGAGTTCCTCGCACGCGGGCGTCCCGGCCGGGGCCTGCGTTACGGGCGTCAGGCCCTCGACGAGCCCCTGGCCGGCCAGGCGCTCCAGGGCCGCGCGTTCGCCCTGCAGCACGAGACGGTCCCCCTCCTGGAAACGATGGCGGCGAAAATCCCCCAGGCATTCTCCCGAAGGCGCGCCCAAGGCCAGGACGTGCACGCGGTGGTCGCGGCGCAGTCCGCTTTCGGCCAGGGTCCTGCCGACGAGGGACGAGCCCTTGCCGATGAGCCCCGTAACGACCTCCAGCCGGTCCGCGACTTCCCCGGTCTGCGGCCCGTCCGGCTCGACCCGCAGGTGGCGACTGCCGTGGAAGCGGCTGACCTGGTCCGTCTGGCCGTGGACGATGACCAGGTCGCCGGCCTGCAGGGTTTCCTGCGCCCTCGGGGCGAGGATCAGCTCCCCGGCGCGGTGCAGGCCCACCACCGTCAGGTACAGGGCCGAGCCCAGGCGGCTCTCGGCCAGGCTACGGCCCACCAGGGGCGAGGCCGGCGGCAGTTCGATGGAGAAGACGTGCGCCCCGATCTCGTAGGACGACTCGATGGCGCCCTTGTCCCGCCCAGACCCCGCCCCCTTGGGCAGCAGGCGCAGGCCCACGACGACGGTGAAGGCGATGCCGGCCACGACCAGGGCGGCGGTGATGGGCGTGAAGTCGAAGAGGGCGAAGGGGGTGAGGCCCGCGGCGCGCAGGGCGTCGGTGGCCAGGATGTTCGGCGGCGTGGAGATGCCCGTGAACGGCCCGCCGAGCAGGCACCCAAGGGCCATGGGCATGAGCAGGCGCGCGGGCGGCCGGCCGCTGCGCCGCGCCAGGTCCATGGTCGCGGGCATGAGGATGGCGGCCACGGTGGTGGTGTTGATGAGGGCCGAGAGGATGCTGGCCGCGGTCATGAGGGCGACGACCAGCACGGCCTCGCTCCCGCGGGCGAAGTGCTGGAGGGGCTGGCCGATGCGGTAGGCCACGCCCGTGCGGGTCAGGCCGGCCGAGAGGATGAACATGGCCCAGACGGTGATGACGGCGGGGCTGCTGAACCCGGCCATGGCCTCCTCCGGGGAGACGAGGCCGGTCAGGGCCAGGGCGGCCAGGACCATGAGGCCGACCACGTCCACGGGCAGCCAGCCGCCGATGAACAGCACCAGGGCGGTGAGGACGATGACGAGGAGGATGACGAGAGGCAGCATGGTGCAGTGGACTCCGTGGATGAGTGGTCAGGGTTGCCCGGCCGACGTCACGCATGGCGGGAAAAGGTGCCTCCGGCCTGGTTCGGCGGATGAGCGGAGGGCCGTCCCGATGTCGCGCCGCGTTGAAACGATCAACATGGCGCGACAGGACTGTTGGGGTCAAGGGCGAAAACGCGGATTGGAATAACCGATCAGCCTTCCCGAACAATCCGTACGAATGTTGCCCGCGTGGGGCGGGCCTTCGAGGACGGTTCTGTCATGAACGGACGGCCTGGCCCGACAGGACGGCGTCGATGGCCCGCAGCAGTTCCTTCATTCCGACGGGCTTAGACACATGTGCGTCCATGCCGGCCGCAAGGAAGGCCGTCTTCTCCCCGTCCATGGCGAAGGCCGTCAGGGCGATGATGGGAATGCCGCGCTTGGCCCCGAGGCCGGGATCGCTGCGGATGACCCGCGTCGCCTCGACGCCGTCCATGCCGGGCATCTGGACGTCCATGAGCACGAGCCCGAAGTCCTGCTCCCGGAGCAGGGCTACCGCCTCGTGCCCGGTGCGGGCGACGCTGACCTCGTATCCAGCCTTGGCGAGGAGCGCGTGCGTGGCGAAGATCGTCACCTCGTCATCCTCGGCCAGAAGGATGCGCGCCGGGTGCGGCGTTGCCTGGCGCTCCTCGACCGGTTCCGGTGCGGTCGGGAGCGCATCGGTGGCCGCGAAGGTCAGGCTGAAGGAGAAGACCGAGCCGACGCCCGGCTCGCTTTCCACGTTAATGGTGCCGCCCATGAGAGCCACCAGCCGCCTGGTGATGGCCAGCCCGAGGCCGGCGCCCTGGTGATCCCTGGTGAACCCCGTGGTGACCTGGCTGAAGGGCTGGAAGAGGGTGCGCAGGGATGCGTCGTCGATGCCGCGCCCGGAGTCCGAAACCGCGAAGAAGACCCGCACGCTGCCGTCGTCTTTCGACCGCAGGGGGGAGGCCTCCACGGTGACATGTCCCGTGGTCGTGAACTTGAAGGCGTTGCCGATCAGGTTCATGAGCACCTGCTGGACGCGGACGGCGTCACCGGCCACGTATTCCGGGAGGGCCGGGTCGAAGTGGTGGCTGAACGCCAGACCCGACTGCAGGGCGATGGGCTTGAAGAGGTCGACGCTGTGTTCGAGGGCTTCGCGGAGTTTGAAGGGTTCGACGCGCATCTGCATCTTGCCCGCCTCCACCCGCGACAGGTCGAGGATGTCGGACAGCAGTCGCGTCAGCCGGCCCGTGGCCTTCAGGGCCAGGGCGCAGGTGCGGCGCTGCTCCTCGTTACCCGCTCCGGATTCCAGGAGTTGCAGCGTGCCCATGATGCCGTTCAAGGGGGTGCGGATCTCATGGCTCATGTTGGCCAGAAACTCCGACTTGGCGGCGTTAGATGCTTCGGCGGCCTCCTTGGCCTTGACCAGCTCGTTCTCCATGCGCTTGCGCTGGTCGATGTCCACATGGGTGCCGACCATGCGCCGCGGGCGACCGTCTGCAGTCCAATCCACAACCTTGCCGCGGCTCATGACCCACTGCCAGCCCCCGGCCTTGTTGCGCAGGCGGAATTCGATGGAAAAGGGTTCGTTGCGTTCGATGTGGTCCTGCTCGGTCCGCTTGGTCTCCTCGCGGTCATCCGGATGGAGCAGGCGTTCCCAGCTGTCGACGTTCAGTTCGAGGTCCCCCGGCGCATATCCGAGCATGCCCAGATAGCGGGGGCTGAAATACGTCTCGCCCGTTTCGAGGTTCCAGTCCCATAGGCCGTCGGTGGCGGCCTCCAGGGCCAGGGCCAGGCGCTCCTCGCTCTGGCGCAGGGCCTCCTCGGATCGCTTGCGGTCGGTCATGTCGATGCCGATGCCGGTGAAGTAGGTCCGGCCTTCAAGCTCCAGGCGCACGGCGGTGAAGAAGAAGGGGATCCGGCGCCCGTCCTTGGTCTGAAGATCAGCCTCCTCGGCGCCGATGCCGTGCTCAAGCACGCGCTCGATGGCCTTGGCGATCCTGTCCTGCGTGGCGGGGTCGTCCCGGTACCAGTCCATGAGGTGCATGGTGGAGAGTTCCCGGTCCGTGTAACCCGTCATCTCGCTGTGCTTCCGGTTCCAGCGCACCAGCCGTCCGTCCTGGTCGTAGAGGTAGAGCAGACCCGGGATGCTGTCGAAGATGGCGTCGCTGAGGAGTCGTTCGCGGCTCAGCTGGGCCTCGATGATCTTGCGCTCCGTGATGTCGAGGTTGAGGCCCAGGATGCCTGCCACCTCGCCGTGCATGACGATGGGCGCGCCCATGGAGTGGAAGATGCGGCGCCGTCCGTCGGCCAGGGTCAGTTCCTCTTCCTGCTCGACGGTTTCCCCCGCAAAGAGCCGGGCGTGCTTGGCCTCCCATTTCCCAGCGTTGTCCGTGTGCATGGGCTGGTCAGCAAAGTTCGGGCCGCAGAAATCCCCCCAGTGCTCCTTGCTCAGCCGGCTCTGGATGATGCCGCGGCCGTCCAGGTCGCGGGCCCAGAAGTCCACGGGCAGGTTTTCAAGCATCGAGGCGAGCATGGCTTCGCGCTGGGCGAGTTGGGCCCGGGCCTGTTTTTCGGCGGTGATGTCGGTGTCGTTGCCCCGATAGCCGAGGAGGTTGCCCGCGCCATCGAGCAGCGGGAAGCCGTTGGTGGACAGCCAGATGTCGCGTCCGTCCCGGGTGCGCGCCGGGTTTTCGAAGTTCGTGAAGACCCCCTTGCGTTCGAAGACGTCGAAGGTCGAAGATTTGAATGCTTCCCGTCCCTCTGCGGGGTGGAGGTCGTAGAACCGCATGCGCCCGACGAGTTCTTCCGGGGCATAGCCCAGTACGGAAGCGGCCGCCTTGCCGACATGGGTGAAAAGACCGTCGGCGTTCACCTCCCAGGTCACGGTGCGGCTGTGTTCGGCCAGCTGTTCGAACCTGTCCTCGCTCTCCCGCAGCGACCGTTTGAAATTGCGGAAATGGGCGTGGCTCGCGATCAATCCGGCCAATCCGAGCAGGCCGATGACGAGATGCGCGACGACCAGGCGCAGACGCTGCTGCTCTGCGAGTCCGAGATAGGTCTGCATGGGCACCGAGACGCTGATGCCGCCGATGATGTCCCCCTGCGCGTAGCCCTGGACGCTGTGGCATTTGAGGCAGGGAGGATCGGCCTGGAGCGGGCGCATCAGCCTGAAGAAGGGCTGTCCGTCGAGGGCCTGCCGGGTGGTCTCCTTGCGGCTCCCGGCGGCGAACGCGCGCAGGGCGGAGGATTCCCACTCGTCGGGGGCGTTTTCGGGACGCAGGGGCTTGAGGCTGGTGATGTGCCCGCGCAGGCCGAACTTTTCCTTGCCCAGTTCGTGCACCTGGCGCGTCATGTAGGCCGGGTTGACCAGGGTCAGTGCCTTCCCTGCGGTCGTCTCGACATCGCGGTCCGGGACATGCGCCAGATGGGGGTTGGGCGGCGTCTTTTCCGAAGGCGGGACGTAGACGCCCCCCTGCATGGCGGCCCACAGCCTGTAGGTCAGGTCCTTCTGGAAGGCGGCATTGGCTTCGGACTCGGCCAGCCCCGTCATCGACTGTTCGACCTGTTGCCAGTTCCAGCCGAGGGACAGGGCCAGCAGCACGATCCAGAAAACCGCGGCCTGAAGTGTCGATCGCAAACGTGTCATGCGTTATCCGAACCCGTGTCGAACCGGAACGTGCCGGGCTGTGCAGTCCGAGTGGTCATTGATCGAGGCTAGTAGATGTACAGCAAGGTGTAAAGGCTACCCTGTAGGTATGGAACGTTCTCCGTACGCGTTTTGATATGTCGCAGGATCGAGGGCGTTTCGTTGGACGTTTGGAGCTGTATTCTGGTACGAGAAGGTACGTTTCGGATCGTCGGGCGCCGTGGGTACTGTCGGCCCCGGCATCCGGTGCGGGTGGAAGAGAACGAGTCCCCCTCCCGCGGGCATGGGCGGGCCTTCATGGGTCAACACGATATTTTCGATCGGACGGCGTCCTTCGAAGCATTGCCGGCCGCCGAGGTCTGCCGGGCCATGGGCAGCGGTCCCGACGGTTTGGGCACGCCGGAGGCCGCGGCGCGCCTGGCCCGCTTCGGGCCCAACACCATCGCCGTCGCCCGCAACGCGTCTCTGCCGCTCAAGTTTCTGGCCAACTTCACGCACCTCATGGCCATGCTCCTCTGGATCGCCGGTTTTGTGGCCATCTTTGCCCGTATGCCGCAGCTCGCCTTCTCCATCTGGGCCGTGAACGTCATCAACGGGGCGTTCAGCTTCTGGCAGGAGTACAAGGCCGAGAAGGCCACCGAGGCCATGCGCCGGATGCTGGACGAGAAGGCGAGCGTCGTGCGTGGCGGCGAGATCCTGCTGGTCGATGCCGTCACCCTCGTGCCGGGGGATGTCCTGGTGCTTGCGGAGGGCTGTCGGGTCTGTGCCGACGCGCGGCTTATCGAGTCCGCAGACCTGCGCCTGGACCAGTCGACCCTGACGGGCGAGTCGCGAAGCGTCCTCAAGACCCACGGGGCGGTCGCCGGCCGGGGCATGTCGCGGCTGGAGACCCCGAACGTCGCCTTCGCCGGGACGAGCGTGGTCTCGGGCACGGGCCGGGGCGTGGTCTTCGCCACGGGCATGGACACCGAGTTTGGGAAGATCGCCGGCTTCACTCAGGGCATCGCGGAGGAGCTCTGTCCTCTGCAGAAGGAGATGCGCCGGGTCACGCGGGTCGTCACGGTCATCGCCGTGTGTTCGGGGTGCGTGTTCTTCCTCCTGTCCGTCCTGCTGGCCGGCATGGACTGGGCCGAAGGACTCGTTTTCGGCATGGGCATGATCGTCGCCTTCGTGCCCGAGGGGCTGCTGCCGACCGTAACCCTGTCCCTGGCCATGGGCGTGCAGCGCATGGCCGGACGCAACGCTCTGGTCAAGCGCCTCTCGGCCGTGGAAACCTTGGGCTGCGCCTCGGTCATCTGCACGGACAAGACCGGGACCCTGACCCAGAACGAGATGACGGTGCGCGAGATCTGGCTGCCCGGCGTCCCCGAGGGTGATGCCCTGCGCGTCACGGGCACGGGGTACGCCCCGGACGGCGGCATGTGGCGCGGCGACGAAGCGGTGGAGGTTCCCCGCGGTGGCGGCTTGCACGCGCTGCTGCTTTCCGCCGGGCTGTGCACCAACGCCCGCTTGCAGCCGCCCGGCGAAGGCAGTTCACGTTGGACGGTCATCGGGGATCCGACGGAGGCGGCCCTGCGGGTGGCGGCCCTGAAGGCGGGCGTCGATCTGGCCGTCGAGGAGCGGGCCACGCCCAGGTTGCGCGAATTGCCCTTCGACTCCAGGCGCCGCCGCATGAGCACCGTGCACCGCGGCGACGGCGAGACCCTGGTCCATGCCAAGGGCGCGCCGCGGGAGGTGCTGGAACTCTGCACCCGGATGCTCGCGGGCGGGGACGAGAGGCCCCTGGACGAGCCCGCCCGCGCCCGCATCATGGGCGCGGGCGACGGCTTCGCCCGTTCGGGACTGCGGGTCCTGGCCGTGGCCAGGCGGACCGTGCGCGGCGAAGGGCTTGCCTGCGCCGATCTTGGCCGGTTGCCGGCCGGGGACGTCGAGGCGGACATGACGTTTCTGGGCCTCGTGGCCATGATGGACCCGCCCCGGCCCGAGGTCGAGGAGGCCGTGGCCACGTGCCGTCGGGCGGGCATCCGCATTGTCATGATCACCGGGGACTACGGCCTGACGGCCGAGAGCGTGGCGCGCCGCATTGGTATCATCCGGGACGGGCGGGACGGGCGGGACGGGCGGGCGCGCATCGTCAGCGGCGCGGACCTCGACGGCATGGACGAGGCGGCCCTGGACGATGCCCTGAGCGGGGAGGTCATCTTCGCCCGCGCCGCCCCGGAGCACAAGCTGCGCATCGTTTCGGCCCTGCAGCGGGCGGGGCACGTGGTGGCCGTGACCGGCGACGGAGTCAACGACGCCCCGGCCATCAAGAAGGCCGACATCGGCATCGCCATGGGCCTCTCGGGCACCGACGTGGCCAAGGAGGCGGCGGACGTCATCCTCACGGACGACAATTTCGCGACCATCGTCGGCGCCATCGAGGAAGGCCGCGCCGTCTTCGCCAACATCAAGAAGTTCACGACATACATCTTCACGAGCAACACCCCCGAGGCCGTGCCCTTCATCCTTTTCGCCCTGAGCGGCGGGCGCATCCCCCTGGCCCTGAACGTCATGCATATCCTGGCCGTGGACCTGGGCACGGACCTGCTGCCGGCCCTGGGCCTGGGCGCGGAAAAGGCCGAGGCGGGCCTCATGGACCGACCGCCCCGAAACCTGCGCGAGCACGTCATCACCCCCGGCCTTCTGGCGCGGGCCTACCTGTTCCTGGGGCCGCTGCAGAGTCTGGCGGTCATGGCCGCCTTCTATTTCCTGTACTGGACCAATGGACATTGGGGCCAGTGGCTCGACCTGCCGTCCGCCGGCCCGCTGTACGAGTCCGCCACGGCCATGGCCCTGGCCTGCGTCGTGACGACCCAGATCGGCAACCTTTTTGCCCAGCGCACGGAGCGGGCGTCGTCGCTGCGGGTCCCGGCCTTCGGCAACCGCCTCCTGTGGCTCGGGGTGGCCAGCGAACTGGCCGTCGTCGCGGCCATCGTCCACTGGCCGCCGGCCCAGAGGCTGGTCGGGACAGGACCGTTTCCGCTCTTCAACTGGCTGTTCCTCTTCGCCTGGACGCCGCTCCTCCTGCTGGCCGACGAGGCCAGGAAATGGGTGCAGCGCCGGATTGAGAAAACCAAGCATACGGGAGTCGTCACATGAGATACGTCATCGTCGGTTGCGGAAGGATGGGCGAGGGGCTGGCCCTGGCCCTGCGCCGCGGGGGGCACGACGTCGCCTTCGTGGACGACGGCTCCGGCGCGTCGGAGGGGCTCGAACCGTCGCTGCGCGGGCGGTTGGTCGCGGGAGGGTGCTTCGACCGGGGCACCCTGGTCCGTGCCGGCATCGAACAGGCCGACGGGCTGGCGGCCGTGACGGGCAGCGACGAGATCAACGTGGTCGTCGCGCGGTTGGCCCGCCTTGTCTTCCGCGTCCCCAGGGTGGTGGCCGGCCTGCACGACCCGCAGAACGCGGAGCTCTACCGCCGGCTCGGCGTGCAGGTCGTCGCGCCTTTCGACTGGGCCGTCAACCGCATCGCCGACCTGCTCCTCTATGCGGAGTCCGAAGTTCTGGCGAGCCTGGGCGACGGTCAGGCCGAGATCGTGTGCTTCCCCGTCCCGCCACCCCTCGAAGGCCGCAAGACGGGGTACCTGACGGTCTTCGGCGAGATGCACGTCGTGGCCGTGGGCAGGCGGGGACGGATTCTGCTGCCGTCGTCCGAAACGGCGTTCGAGCGCGACGACACCGTCTACGTCGCCGTGCTGCGCGAATCCTCGGAGCGGCTGCGCTCCATTCTGGCCCTGACGTGAGGTGAGCCATGAAGAAGGTGATCATCGTGGGCGGGGGAAAGGTCGGGACGCACCTGGCGACGCTGCTGCTGGCCGGGGGGCATCAGGTCCGGATCATCGAGCGCCATGCCGGGGAACTCCGGGCCTTGCACGAGGCGCTGCCGGCCGGGTGCGTCGTGACCGGCAGCGGCGCCGACCCGGCCGTGCTGGAGGCCACGGGAGTGAGAGACGCCGACGTCCTGGCGGCGGTGACCGGTACGGACGCCACGAACCTGGTGGCCACGAGCCTCGCGCGCTTTGAATTCAGCGTCCCGCGCACCATCGCCAGGGTCAAGGACCCGGCAAACGGCTGGATGTTCACGCCGGCCATGGGCGTGGACGCAGCCGTCAACCAGGCCGGGCTCATGGCCCAGCTCATCGCCGAGGAGATGTCCCTGGGCGGCATGACGACCCTGCTCAAGCTCTCCAAGGGCGATTGCTCCATCGTTGAGCAGACCGTGCACCCGCAGGCGCCGGCCGCGGGGAAGAGGATCGTGGAGCTTGCCTTCCCAGCCGAGTGCATCCTGGTCGCCGTGCTGCGTGGCGGGCAGATGGTCATCCCCCACGGCGAGACCGTGCTCGTGGCGGGCGACGAAGTCATCGCTCTGGTGCACAAGTCCGCGGCGCAGGGGCTGTCGCGGATTCTCGGGGAATGAGGGGCATTGCGAACGGCTGCGGTCCGGGACCGGGACAGCGGCGGCCGAGTCTGATAGGGTATGGTTGAAAACATGGCGGGAAAGAGCCGTCGGCTCGAAGCGAAAATTCCGGGACCGCAGCCGGGCCGCCCCCAAGCCCGCCGGTCCCGCGGCGCGTCCGGGCGCACACCGGCCCCGGCGTCCGTACTCCAGGGGATTGAGGAGACATGAAAAGAACCTGTTGCCCGTTCATCGCCGCATCGGCCCTCGTCTGGGTCCTGCTCGCGGTCTGCCCCTCGTGGGCCCTGCGCAGCTTCATGATGGAGCCCGAAACGGGCGTGTACGGCGTGACGCGCATGGTCCAGGCGCGGGAGCATGACACGCTCCTGGACATCGCCCGGGAGTTCGGCCTCGGGTACAACCAGATCGTGGCCGCCAACCCCGGCATTGATCCGTGGGTGCCGCGCGAGGGCAGCCTGGTGCGCCTGCCCCTGACCTTCGTGCCGCCGCGCGAGCATCCGGAAACGGGCATCGTCGTCAACTTGGCGGAGATGCGTCTGTATTATTTCTTTTCGAACGGGGGCCACGACTTCTTCTTCACCGCGCCCATCGGCATCGGCCGGGAAGGGTATCTGACGGAGTTGGGTGAGTACGCGGTCAAGAGCAAGACGGCCAACCCGACCTGGGTGGTGCCGGAGTCCATCCGCAGGGAGGAGCCCGACCTGCCGGCCGAGGTGCCGCCCGGGCCTGACAACCCCCTGGGGGATTTCGCCTTCCGGCTGTCGCGCAACCTCTACGCCATTCACGGCACCAACAAGCCGTGGGGGGTGGGGCGCCGGGTCAGCCACGGCTGCATCCGCATGTACCCCGAGGACGTGGGCGCGCTCTATCCGCTGGTGCCTGTCGGCGCCAAGGTGCTGGTCATCTACGAGCCCATCAAGTTCGGGTGGGGCGACGGGAAATTGTGGGTCCAGGTCTTCGAGGACTTCGACGGCAGGCTCGGCAATTCGCTGGCCAAGGTCATGGACGAGATGCTCTATTACGAGACGGCCATAGGACCTCTCGAACTCGACCGCGCGGCCCTGGACAGGGCCTTGGCCGAAAAGTCGGGAGTGCCTATGGCCGTGGCGCGCCCCAGGAAGGAGTGAGCTACTTCTTCAGGGACTTGTCGAAGATGCGTTCGGCCTTGAGGGCCGCGGCCTCGGCTCGTTCGGCCGCCATCTCGGCCTTGGTTGCGGACTGTTCCGCGCTAGCGGCTGCCTTTTCGAGGCGTACGCCCTGGGCTTCAAGCCGCTGGCTGGCGGCTTCGGCCCTGGCAGCCGCGGCCTTGGCCTCTTCGGCCGACTGGCGCGTGCTCTCCAGCAGGGCCCTGTCCTCCTTGCTCAGGTTGGCGCAGCCCGTGGCCCCAAACAGAAGCGCGGCAAGAAACAGTGTCATGGACAGTGTGAGAACCGTTTTTTTCGTCAACATCGTGCATCCTCCCATGCGTTGAGTGTTGCCGGTATCTTTTTAGGACTGTATGTTACTCCTCCACAATTTTAGAAGTCAATTGCTATTCCTCTTTCTGCTTGCTTTTTCCGCGTCCGGGCTGCAGGCGGCAGAGCCGTCGGCCCGGCGCATCGTGGTCGTGGACAAGGCTACGAGGGAGCTGACGCTGTACGTTGGGGGACGGCAGGCGGCCAGCTTTCCGGTCAGCTTCGGCGTGGACCCGGTGTCGGACAAGGTCCGGGCCCATGACCTGGCCACCCCGGAGGGACTGTATTCCATCTCGTACCACAAGAGCCAGACGCGCTTCCACCGCACCCTCGGCCTGTCCTATCCGAACTTGGTCGACGCCCAGCGGGGGCTGGCCTTGGGTCTGGTCTCCCCGGCGGCCTACAGGAGGATCCGCAAGGCGGTGCTCGCGTCCAGGCCGACTCCGTGCGACACGGGCCTCGGCTGCGCCATCGCCATCCACGGCGGAGGCGTCTCCAGGCAATTCGGCGAGTTTCGGGAGCGGGACTGGACCGAGGGCTGCATTGCCCTGGACAACCGGGACATGGAGAAGCTCTTCAACCTCTGCCGGGTCGGGGACCCGGTCCTCATCTTCAACGGCGCGCGGGGCCTGTTCGGCCTCGTCAGGCCCTTCACGCAGGTGCCGGACCTGGCCGACGACGGGCTGCCGGACTGCCCGGACGGGGTCTGCGCCTACGAGGCGCGGCTGCGGACGTGGCTCGGGCCGACCGGCGTGACCATCCGGGAGGGCGCGGGGTACGGCGTTTCCCTGGAAGTCGTGGTGTACGGGGAAGGGGGGGCGACGGTCCTGGCCGTGACGGACCGCAATGCCGACGGGGAAATCTCATTTCTGGACAGCGTCCGGGGCACGATGGCCGACGCGGCGGCCCCGGATTCGGCATACGCCCTGCTCAGGAGCGCCGTTCTCGTCGCCCTGTCGGGCGGCGAGATTCCCGTCGTGGGGGGCGGGCGAGAGCTTGCTGTTTTCGGGCACCTCGACTAGTTCGTGAGCACCGGCCCGCAGTGCGTTACTGCAACCATCTGCAGCGAATGCGCAGGCGGGGTTCGGGTCCAATCACCCTGTTTCGCCCGGGAGGCCTTCATGTTCGGCATAGGTGTTCAGGAACTTCTGATCGTTCTGGTCATCGCCCTGTTTGTCTTCGGAGGCAAGAACCTGCCCCGCATTGGGTCCGACATGGGACGGGCCCTCAGGAATTTCAAATCCGCCATAAATACGCCCGATCCCGTCGACATCGAGCCGGTGAAGGGACCGGAGGAAAACGGTCCCAAGGCCTGACGCTCTCTGCCGGTTTTCAGGCGTCGTCATCTTCACTCTCAACACGAGGAGATTTCGTCATGTCCAAGAAGATACTCATGCTGGTCGGCGACTATGTAGAGGATTACGAGGTCATGGTGCCGTTTCAGGCCCTGACCATGCTTGGCTATGCGGTGGAGGCCGTCTGTCCGGACAAGAAAGCCGGGGAGTTCGTGCGCACCTCCATCCACGACTTCGAGGGGGACCAGACCTACAGCGAGAAGCGCGGCCACAACTTTACGCTGAACAAGGATTTCGCCGCCGTGGACACCGCCGAGTACGTCGGCCTGGTCGTGCCGGGCGGTCGCGCCCCGGAATACATCCGCCTCAACCCGCGCGTCCTTGAGATCGTGCGCGAGTTCAACGCGGCCGGCAAGCCCATTGCGGCCATCTGCCACGGCCCCCTGGTCCTGGTCACGGCCGGCGTGCTGCAAGGCAAGAGCTGCTCGGCCTACCCGGCCTGCGGCCCTGACGTGACCTGCGCCGGCGGCCGGTACGCCGACATCGCCCTGGACAAGGCCCACGTCGACGGCAACCTGGTTACGGCCCCGGCCTGGCCCGCGCACCCGGACTGGATCGCCAAGTTCGCGGCGCTTCTGGGCGCGAAGATCTCCATTTGATCAGTTTTTTCCCGACGGGGCGGCCAGGTCCGCTCCGTCGGGACCTCGGCCTGCAACGCCGCTTTTTACCATTCAGGGGCGCAGCACGTCCCGCATGGCCCCGCAGAATTCCTCCATCGCCTCCTCCTGCGCGATACTTACCCTGATCCAGCCCGGAAAACGGAACCCCGTCATGGTCCGGATCATGATCCCCCTGGCCATGAGCTTGCGGTACAGCAGGGTGTCGGCCACCGGCACGCGGATCATGACGAAGTTTCCCTCCCCGCACTGGCACGCCAGATTCAGCTCCCCGCATAGGGCCTTTATCCTGTCCTTGCCCGCGGCCACCATGGCGCGCGTCCGGGTGATGAACGGCCCGTCGTTCTCCAGGGCCGCCGCCGCGGCCTGCTGGGCGAGGGAGTTGACGGAATAGACGACGTGGGTGCGGCGCACGATGTCGACCACGGCCGGGGAACCGCACAGGTAGCCGATGCGCAGGGCCGCCAGGGCGTACATCTTCGAGAAGGTGCGAAAGACGATCAGGTTGGGGTACTCGTCCAGGAGGTTCATGCCGTTGGGGAAACCGGGCTGGTCCACGTATTCGAAATACGCTTCGTCCAGCACCACGATCTGCCGGCCGTTCACCGCGTCCAGGAAGCGGCGCAGGGTCCCCGTGTCCCACCAGGTGCCCGTGGGGTTATTGGGGTTGCAGACAAAGAGGATTTTGGTGCGTTCGTCGCGGGCCGCGAGCATTCCCTGGGCGTCGAACCCGAAATCCCTGAGCGGGACCAGGCGGGCCGTGATGCCGGAAAATTCGGCCACCCATTCGTAGACCGCGAAGGTCCTGTCTGCGGTGACGATGGTGTCGCCCTCGACGCAGAAGGCCTTGATGACGCTGGTGATGAGTTCGCAGGAGCCGTTGCCGACGAGGAACTGGTCCGGCGATTTGCCGAAGCGTCCGGCCAGGATTTGCCGCAGGACGTAGGCGTCGCCGCTGGGGTAGATGGGGGCCAGGCGGGGCGGGAAGCCCTGCACGATGCGGGCGGCTTCGGGCGGGGGGCCGAGTGGGTTCTCGTTGTTGTTGAGCCGGTGCAGGTGGTCGACGTGGAAAAGCCGCATCAGCTCCTGGTCCGGCCTGCTCGGCGTGTAGACCTCGAAGCGCCGGACGTGGGCCGGCACCAGGCGTTCAAGATCCAGCATGCTGCAGCACCACCATGTCCGCCTGTCCCGCGTGGGGGAGCAGGACGCGAGGCTCGAAACCGTTTTCCAGAAAGGCCGGAGCCAGGGCCGCCTGCCAGCCAAAGGCCAGATCCAGATGAGCCAGGATGTTGCGGTACCCTTCGGACTGGAGCAGCTGGACGTGCCCGCGCACGGTGGCGGAGGCATCCTCGCCGTCGAGCATGGGGATGATCACCGCCTGGCTGGCTTCGGGTCGGATGGACGTGGCGAAGACCGAGCGCCCGGCCACCTGTTCTCCCTGCCGGGAGGTGGGATGGATGTCGCGCACGAGGAAAAGCCGGTCGTACGTCTCCCGCAGGAAGCTTTCGAGGGCCGGGTGGGTCCATACCGCCAGGCCGTTGTCCTCGCGCATGTCCCGATACCAGACCGGAAGGGGGTCCGGCGTGCCGTCGGCCTGGGCCAGGGGCAGGGTCCCCAGCAGTTCGGCTTCACCCTCGGGCAGGTCTTCCGTGGGCATCTGGCTCAGGATGACCGCAACGGGGGTCCGGGCCACGGCGCCGACGAGGCGTTCCGTCAGGCCTCGCGCGATGGCGGCCCTCTCCCGGGTGAAGACGTACGGTCCGCAGAAGGAGACGCTGGTGGCGGACAGCGGTTCCCAGGTCATCAGGCCGCAGGCCGTGCCGCCGCGGTCCAGGGCCAGGACGCCGCACAGCTCGCCGCCCCGGATCCGGTCGACCACCTTGCCCGGGGTCCTGAAGGCCGGAGGCACGAGGCGCTGGGGGTAGAGAGCCGCCGTCAGGGCGCAGGCCTCCTTGATCAGGCTCGGCTCGTCGGCCGGTACGAACGTCACCTCGCCGCGGGGAGCGAAGCGTTCCGCCTCCCGGCTTTCGATGCCCGGATAGGCGCGGTCCATGCGCAGGCGCAGGGTCACGTTTGCGCCGTCGCGGTGCGCCTCGAAGCCGTCGCTCATGCGCGCGGCCAGGAGCAGGCCCATGGCCTGCAGGTTGTCCTCGGCGCAGGCGTCCCCGCACGCGGTGATGTTCATGGCCCAGAGGTCGGCGTCGCGGGCCGTGAAGGAAAACCGCGTGTCGACGTGGCTCGCGCCGGGTTCGAGACGCAGTTCGAGGGGCGCCTTGGGGGCCAGTTCGGCGAGGTAGGCCAGCAGTTCCTCCACGGCCATGGTCAGGCGCAGGGCCTTGCCGTGGTCGAGGCCGAAAACCGCGCCGCACTGCTCGGCCACGCCCTGGACCATCGGAATCCAGGCCGAGTCCGCGTGCAGCTTCAGGGTGATGGTCTTTTCGCGTGTCATCTGCGGCCATCCTTTGTCAGGGCGAAGCAGGCCCTGAATTCGTTCATGTCGCCGTGGCGGCGGTAGGTGCATTCGTCGGCCAGTTCCCGGACCAGGAAGATGCCCAGGCCGCCCGGCTCCCGTTCGTCGAGCCCTGCTTCCAGGTCAGGGGCCTCGCGGCCGAGGGGGTCGAAGGCCACGCCCCAGTCGCGCAGGATCAGGCAGAAGCGGGCCCCATTCGGGGTGAGCATGCAGTCCACCTCCATGTCGCCTCCGCCTTGGGGGTAGGCGTAGCTGCCGACGTTGACCACCAGTTCCTCGACCACAAGTTCGAGCCTGGCAGCCAGTTCGGCGCCGAGGCCCAGGCTGGCGCCCCGGCTGCCGACAAAGTCCTGGACCAGGGCGAGGCTTTCGAGGGTGGCCGGGATGCGCAGGCAGACGGCCCCTGTCGTTTCCATCACCCCTCCAGGGCCGCGTCCGCGGACGGGTGGATCGTGAACAGCTTCAGGAATCCTGAAACCCTGAAGACCTCGTCCACCATGCCGGACAGGCCGCAGAAGGAGAGGCTGCCGCCGGCGGCCTTGAGGCGCTTGCCGGCGGCCAGGATGCTGCGGAGTCCGGCGGAGCTGATGTACTCGAGCCCGGTCAGGTCCGCGACGTGCGTCGTGCACCCCTGTCCGAGCAGTTCCGTGCAGGCGGACTCGAAACGGGGGGCGGAGACGGCGTCCATGCGGCCGGTGCAGGTGAGCAGCGCTTTTGTCCCGACGGTCCGGGTCTGGATATCCATGGTTGTCTCCTTGTGATGGTGAAGGTCACTGCTGGCCGGGGCCGAGATAGCGCAGGGCGAGCATGGTGATGTCGTCCGACTGCTCCGCGTCGCCGGCCCAGGCGGTGACCGATGCGGACACGGCCCGGACCAGGTCGCGCGCTCCGGCGCGGGCATGTCCGGCCACGGTTTCCAGGAGGCGGTCGTCCGAGTACAGTTCGAGGTTCGGGTTCATGGCTTCGCTCACCCCGTCGGTGGAGAGGAAGAGCGCGTCGCCGGGGACAAGGTCGAGGGTGCCGGTGCTGTAGTCGATGTCCGGCATGGCCCCGGCCATGGGCTCCTCCATGCCGGCGATCCGCTCCGGGGGGAGCCCGGCGCGCAGCAGCAGTGGGGAGGGATGCCCGGCGTTGCCGTATACGAGCCTGCCCGTGCGCGTGTCCAGGACGGCCAGGAAGAGGGTCACGAACATGCACGAGTCGTTGTCCGCGGCCAGCTCGTCGTTGACTCTGGCCAGGATGCGGCCCGGCTCCGGCTCGCGCTCGGCCACGGCCTTGATCAGGGTCTTGGTCACGGCCATGAAGAAGGCTGCGGGCACGCCCTTGCCCGAAACGTCGCCCACCAGGAAGCAGAAGCGGTGCTCGCCGATGAAGAAGAAGTCGTAGAGGTCTCCGCCCACTTCCCGCGCGGGCAGGATGGAGGCGAAGACATCCAGTTCGGTCCTGTCGGGGAAGGGCGGGAAGGTCTTGGGCAGGATGCCCATCTGGATGTCGTGGGCGATGCGCAGCTCGGACTCGATGCGTTCCTTGGCGGCGGTGGTCTCGGTCAGGTTGGCGATGTGTTTTTTGACGGACTCCCGCATGCGTTCGAAGGAGGCGGCCAGATCGCCCACCTCGTCGCCCGGGGCGATGAACGGCATGGGCTGGTCGAGATCGCCCCCGGCGATGCCTGCCGCCGCACCGGTCAGGATGCGCAAGGGGCGGGTGATGGAGCCCGAGACCAGCAGGACCACCCCGGCCAGGACCGCGAACCCCGCCAGGCCGATGCCGGCCATGACGCGGGTCAGCCGGTTCACGCCGGCCAGCAGCTCGTCCCTGGGCAGCACCACGCCGAGGGACCAGTGCTCGTCCGGCAACGGCTGGAAGGAAACGTAGGCGGCGCCCACTCCGGGGAAGTCGGAAAATTCGACGAACCCGGACCTGCCGGAGACCATCTCCGTGCCGAGTTCCCGCAGGGGCGGGTGGTTCAGCTCCTCGGCATGGGTGAAGATCGTCTCGTTCATGATCAGTTCCGCGTCGGGGTGGGCGATGTAGGCCCCGTAGCGCGAGAGCAGAAAGATGTGCCCGTTGTCCGAGACCCGGATGGAGGCGATCATGCGCTGCAGCCAATCGAGGTTGACATCGGCCGTGACGACGCCCGTGAGCTGCAGCCCGCGCGGCGTGACCCGCGCGAAGGGGGCGGAGTAGGTGACCATGAGGGCTTTGCCGCCGCCCTCGTCGAAATAGGGCTCGGTCCAGATGGGCTGGTTGAGCTCCCTGGCCAGCTGGTACCAGTCCATGGCGAAGTAGTTGTAATCCGCTCCGCCCAGGGTGGTGGAGGTGACGTGGCTTTCCTGCCTGAAGGAGAAGGGGGCGAAGAACCGGCGGCCGGCTTGAAAGGCGTGGGGCTCGAAAGCGATGGCCGAGCCGAAGATGCCGGGGTTGCTGAAGAGGATGCGGCGGGTCAGGTCGCGCAGCTCGCTTTCCCGCATGTCCGCGTCCTCCAGGGTGGCGGCCACGGTTTCCGTGACCTTGGCCGTGGCCTTGAGCTGGGCGCTGATGCGGCCGGCCGTGGACTGTGCCAGTAGCGCCCCGTTTTCGCGGGCCATGTCGACCATGGTCCGTCTGGAGGACTCGAAGGCGTAACCCGCCACGAGGACGACGATAACCGTGACGCAGGCCAGGATCAGCAGCGACAGGCGGGTGGCGATGGCCATGCGTCTCATGGCCCTGGCTCCATGACGAAATCCGCGTAACCGGGCGGGTCGGAGATGAAACCCTGTTCCACGAGGGCGGCGGTCGCGGCCTCGAAGTCGGCGCGGTCCAGGTTCAGGCGCGGGGCTCCCCCGGCCAGGATGATGTCCTGCATGCGTGCCAGCATCCAGCGCTGGTGGGCCCGGTTGGCCCTGACCTTGTGCTCCTTCATGCGCCGGACGACCAGTTCCAGGGCCTCTTCGGGATGGGCGAAGACGTAGGCCCACCCTTCCAGGGTGGCCTGGGCCACGGCCCGCGCCGCAGCCGGGTCGCGCTCGTAGGTCTCGCGCAGGCAGTAGAGCCCGTCCTCCGGGAAGTTGAGGTCCAGGTCGCGGAAAAAGAAGGCGGTCATGTCCTTTTCGTTCAGGCCGTAGGACATGAGGGTGTGGTATTCGTTGTACCACATGGCCGACACGGCATCGAGGCCGCCGCGCATGAAGAGGTCCATGGACGGCGCCTGCTCCACGACCTCCACCTTGATGCCGAGGCGCTTGAACAGGGCGCGGGGCTGGATCTGGAAATCCGGACCCCACATGCCCACGCGCCGCCCCTGCAGGTCGTTCAGGGAGCGCACGCCCGAGTCCGTGCGGGCCACGAGCATCAGGGCCGACTGGTGCACGATCTGGCCGATGTGGACCAGGTTCATGCCGGAGGCACGCCGTTCGAGGGCCGTGGACAGGAACATGGTCGCGAATTCGGCCCGGCCTTCGGCCAGATGCCGGGAGACGTTGACGTCCGGGCCGCCTGGCACAATTTCCAGGTCGACTCCGCGGCGGGCGTAGAAGCCTTTCTCCTCGGCCATGAGAAAGCCCGCGAACTGGGCCTGGGGCAGCCAGTGCAGGACCAGACGCTGCGTCCCGGCCTGTGCCGCCCCGCAGAGGACGACGAAAAGGACCGTCAGGAGGGCCGCCCTCATGGCCGGTGTGCCTCGAGACGCAGAAGCAGGTTGGCGGCCACCTGCCGCCTGTAGTCGGCCGTGGCGCGGACGTCGCTGACGGGGTGCACCGCAACTTGCACCAGTTCGGCCGCTTGCGTCAGGTTGTCCGCGGTCAGTTCACGTCCGGCCAGCCACTCCTCGGCTTCGCGGCAGCGCAGCACCGTGGGGGCGACGCTGCCCAGGGCCAGGCTGATACGGCGGATGCGCCCTCCATCCAGTTCGAGGCAGGCCGCCAGGCTGGCCACGCTGATGGCCAGGGCCCGTCTCCGGCCCATCTTCTCGAAGTGCTGGATGGCTCCGGAGTCCGGCAGCGGGACGCACACGGCGGCGAGGATTTCGCCGGGCCGCAGGACCGTCCTCCCCGGTCCGGTGATGAAATTTTCCACGGGCACGGCGCGAGTCGAGGCCTGGGAGGCGAGTTCGAGGGTCGCCCCCAGGGCGTACAGGGCGGGCAGCGTGTCGCCAGCCGGTGAGGCGGTGCAGATGTTGCCGCCAAGGGTGGCCTGGTTGCGCACCAGGGGGGAGCCGAGCTGGCGGACGGCCGCGCCCAGCAGGGGCAGCCCGGCGGCGATGTCCTCGGATTCGAGCAGTTCCGTCAGGGTCGTGGCCGAGCCGATGCGCACGATACGGCCGGACACGGACACGCCGCGCAGGGCCGGGATGCGTTCCAGGCAGCAGATGGGGCCGGCCGGCAGACTGGCGCGGAGCCTGACAAGGAGGTCCGTGCCCCCGGCCATGACCCGGGCCTGCGGGTCATCCAGGAGGGGCCACAACGCGTCCAGGGAGGTGGGCAGATGCACGCGCCTCATCGTCCGGCCTTTTCCACGGCGTCGAGGATGCGCGAGTAGCCCGTGCAGCGGCACAGGTTCCCGGACAGCCCCTCGCGGATGTCGTCCCTGGACGGGTCGGGGTTGCGGGCCAGCAGGTCCGCCGCCGCCACGACCATGCCCGGCGTGCAGAATCCGCACTGCACGGCCCCGTGCTCGGCGAAGGCACGCTGCAGCGGGTGCGGCCGGTCCGGCGTCCCCAGCCCCTCGATGGTGGTCAGGGCCGCGCCGTCGAGCTGGGCGGCGAGGGTCAGGCAGGACAGCCGGGCCCGGCCGTTCATCAGGACCGCGCAGGCCCCGCATTCGCCGGTGCCGCAGCCTTCCTTGGTTCCGGTCAGGCCGAGGTCTTCGCGGATGATGTCCACGGCCCGCTCGTCCCCCCGCACGTCGCGCTCCACGTCCCGGCCGTTGAGGCTGAAATGGATGATCATGCCCGTGCTCCGGCTGAAAGAAGGTGCAGCACCGTTTCCGGTGTTATGGGGGCCCGGACCGCGTATCCCCCCAGGGCGTCGGACAGGGCCGAGGCCACGGCCGGGAGGGGCCCGTTCAGGCCTACCTCGCCGACGCCCTTCATGCCGAAGGGGCCGCTGTGCTCCAGGGTTTCCACGGCCAGGGAACGCGTGTCCGGCAGGTCCATGCAGGTGGGGATGAGATACGTGGACAGGTCCTGGGTGCCGACTTGGCCCTCCGAGGTCGCGAAGTCCTCCATCAGCGCGAAGCCCAGCCCCTGGGCGACGGCGCCCTCGATCTGCTGGTGGAAATTCTGCGGGTTGAGGACGCGCCCGCCGTCCGTGGCGGCCAGGTAGTCGCAGATCCGGATCGCGCCCGTCAGTTCGTCGATTTCGATCCGCACGAGGTGGGCCGCGTAGGGGAAGATGAGATGCGGGAAGCCCAGGGCGAAGTCCTTGCCCGTGTCCGGCACCTCGCGGGACACGGGCATGAGGTATTCGGCCACGCAGATGCGGTCGTCGCGCGTGAGCATGGCGCCCAGGGCGGACAGGGGCAGCTCCCGGCCCGTGGGCAGGTGCCGGACCGCGCCGGGCACCAGGGCGAAGCCGCCGGGTTCGTCGATCATCAGCGCCAGCGCGGCGCGGCGGATCAGCTTGGAAGCCATGAGTTCGCAGGCCTGGATCAGGGCCTTGCCGAAGGTGTAGGTCGTGCGTCCGGCCGCGGCCGATCCCGACGGGTGGGCCAGTTCCGTGTCCGGCTGTACGACGCGCAGGCGGCCAGCATCCTGGCAGAGGGTCTCCCCCGCGATCTGGGCGTAGGTGGAGGCGTTGCCCTGTCCCATGTCGCTCACGCCGCTGTAGATGGTGAAATGTCCTTCGGGCGTGAGTTCGATCTTGGCGATGGCGTTGTCGGCCAGCCCCCGGCCGTAGCCCATGCCGTTGAACACGGCGGCGACGCCCACGCCCCGGCGCGTGAAGCGGGGGGCGGCCTTTTTCCAGGCCTGCCTGGAGGTCCAGAGTTCGTCTTCGCGCAGGCGGCGCAGGCATTCGTCCAGCCCCGTGGAGGAGGTCAGGGTCACGCCGGAGCAGTTGCGGTCCCCCCGGCGCAGGGCGTTCTGGCGGCGCAGGTCCAGACGGTCCCGGCCGAGGCGGTCGGCCAGGCGGTCCATCATGCCCTCGAAGGCGAAGCTGACCTGGGCCACGCCGAAGCCCCGGAAGGCTCCGGCCACGGGGTTGTTGGTGTACACGCACCAGCCCCTGCAATCCATGCTGCCGATCCGGTACGGCCCGGCGGCGTGCTCCATGCCCAGTTCCATGATCTCGCCGCCCAGGTGGGCGTAGGCGCCGCTGTCGTACCACAGCCGGCAGCGCAGGGCTTCGAGGGTGCCGTCGGCCATTGCCCCCAGGGTGTACTCCATGCGCGCGGCATGACGCTTGTACCCGGCCAGGAAGCTCTCCTCGCGGTCCCACCACATCTTGATCCACCGCCCCGGCAGGCGCATGGCGGCCAGGCCCAGCAGGCACTGCACCGTGCTGCCGTCCTTGCCCCCGAACCCTCCGCCCAGAAAGGGGCTCTCGATGCGGATCTTCCATGGCGCAAGGCCCAGGGCGTGGCCGATCTCGAAGCGGTCCCGAAACGGCGCCTGGGTGGAAACCGTCAGGTGGAGGAGGCCGTCCTCGTCCATGCGGGCCAGGCCGTTTTCCGTTTCCAGAAAGGCGTGGGCCTGGGAGGGGGTGAAAAAGGTGTCCTCAAGGATCACGTCACATTTTTTTAAGGAGGCTTCGGCGTCTCCCTTGAGGATTTCGGCGGCCAGCAGCAGGTTGGAGCCGTGACCTTGATGGAGCAGGGGGGCGTTTTCGGCCAGGGCGGCGTCCACGTCGCAGACGGCGGGCAGGGGGTCGATGCTCACGCGGACGAGTTCGAGGGCCCTGCGCAGCACGTCGCGGCTGTCCGCCACCACCAGTGCCACCGGGTCCCCGGCGTGACGGACCCTGCTGCCGCACAGCACGGGCATGTCCTTGTGCACGATGCCCTGACGGTTGGCGCCCGGAACGTCGGCCCGGGTCAGCACCCGGTGTACTCCCGGAAGGCTCGCGGCCCGGGCCGTGTCGATCTCGCGGATCAGGCCGTGGGGGATGCCGGCGCGCCGGACCCCGGCCCAGAGCATGCCTGGCGGGTAGTGATCCGTGCTGAAACGCTCGGCTCCGCAGGCCTTGGACAGGGCGTCCAGGCGCGGGCGGGCGGGGCCGATGTCGTAGGGTCCGTGTGGCATGGACGCTCCTTGATGGAAAAACTGAAAAACTCTGCGAAAAAAAAACGCTTTCTGTCAACACAAGGCCCGAAGCGCCCCGTGCGCGGTGCCCGTTCAGGTCACCCGCCGCAGACTGCCGTCATTGTGCGGACCGCGGAAAGCATGTACGTGACAATGCGCCGCACGGCCTTGCCGCCGGCAGGCCCCGGCGCCTCGCCATGGGCGGGGCCGAACGTCGCTCAATACGGTCACGGAAGCCCGGCGGCAACGCCCGTTCCGATCAAGGGGTGCGTAAAGGGGGAATTCATGGATTCGAACTGTGTCTTGTCCATTCTCGAAGGCCACGCGGAGCGACACCCGTCCAAGGCCGCACTGATTTATGAAGGGCGGCGGGTGAGCTACGACCGGCTGGTGCGGGACATCCGCGCCCTGGCCGGTGAGCTGCTGCGCAGAGACGTGGCCCCGGGCGACAGGGTGGCCCTGCTGCTGCCGGACAGCCCTGCCCTGGTGGAGTGGTTTCTGGCCGCCCTGGCGGTCGGGGCCGTGGCCGTGCCCATCAACGAGCGCGTCAGTCTGGCCGACCGGGAGTTCATCCTGCACGACGCCGGGCCCCGTCTGCTCGTGCTCGGCGCCGGGCGGGGCCACGACACGTCCTGGCCTGGGCCGGTCCTGGAAACCGATCCAGGCGAACCCGCCAGCCGGATGGATGAGGCTTCCGCTCCATTGATTAATGCCGCCGGCGGGAACAACTCCGGGTTTATGCTCTATACGTCCGGCTCGACGGGAAGACCCAAGGGCGTGCCGCAGGCCGGCGACGTCCTGGCCGTGCCGCTACGCACCTTTGCCCCCTGCGTGCTGGGCGACGCGTCAGGCGACATTTTCCTGTCCTCCAGCAAAATGCCCTTTGCCTACGGACTGGGCGTCCAGATCGGACTGGCCCTGGGGGTGGGCGCGACCCTGGTCCTGCTCCCCGGGCCGCCGGATCCGGAAGAGATCATGGGCCTTGTGGCCAGGCACCGGGTCAGCGTCTTCTTTTCCGTTCCCACGGTCTACCAGTCCCTGCTGCGCGCGCGTTCGGGCGGGGAGGACATGTCGTCCCTGCGTCTGTGTTATTCGGCGGGGGAGGCGCTGCCCGCCCCCGTGTTCACGGAGGTGCGGGACTGGCTCGGGGTGGACATTCTCGACGGACTGGGCACAACCGAATCGGGCTTCGTCTTCCTGTCCAACCTGCCGGGGTCGGCTCTCGCCGGAACCCTGGGCCGCGTTGTGCCCGGCTACGCGGTCCGTCTTGTGGACGAGCGGGGCGACGACGTCCCTTCGGGTACGCCCGGACGCCTGCGCGTGCGCGGTCAGGGCCTGGCCAGGGGTTACTGGAACCGGCCCGAGTCCACGGCCAAGGCCATGCTGCCGGGAGGCTGGCTCGAAACCGGCGACTTGTGCGTGGAGGAGGACGAGTTCTACCGGTACCAGGGCCGGGCCGACGACATGATCAAGTCGGGCGGGCTGTGGGTTTCGCCGATCCTGGTCGAGGACTGCCTGCAGACGCACCCGGCCGTGGCCGAGTGCGGCGTCGCCCGCTGCACGCTGCACGGCCTGGACTACCCGGCGGCCTTTGTGGTGCCCCCGGCCGGGGTCGAAGCCGACGGCAGGCTGGTCCAGGCCTTGCGCCGCCACGTCCGCGAGCGTCTCCCCAAACACATGGTCCCGGCCATGGTCGAGTTTCTGCCGTCCCTCCCGCGCACGGCCACCGGCAAGATCCAGCGTCACAAATTGCGGCGCTGAGGCCGCTGTCACCAGTTACACCAAGGAGATGACCATGACTGTCACCCGCGAAGAGTTGCTCGATCTTTTCCTGGACGCCGGCGTTGAGCCGGATGTCGTCGACGGGCTCGACCCCAGCCTGGCCCTGGCCAGGCAGGGCGTCGATTCCGTCGATTACCCGGCCATCCTGCTGGCCATCGCGGACCGGTTCAAGGTCAGCATCAGCGAAAAAGAGGCGTGCGAGCTGAAGACCCTCGAAGATTTCGAGAAGCGTCTGAACAGGTAGGCTGCGGGCCGGGGAGACCCGGCCCGGTTTTCAGGTTGCCAGGGACTCCCGGTCGGCCCGGATGAAGGCGAGCAGTTTCTTGGCCTCGTCGCCAAGGAGCCTGGGCAGGGAGAAGTCCGGCTCGGCTGGGAGCTTCTGCAGCAGGAGCACGTCGGTGCCAGTCCAGAGCGGGAGCACGCCGGCGTAGAAATAGCCCCGTGCGCGGGCCGTTTCCACGGCTTCCGGCAGGGCCGGATGGGCCAGCGGCAAGTGCAGGTGGTACGCGTGGCGGCCCGGGTGACGGGTTTCGAAGGCGTCGATGGCGGCCTGCAAGTCCGTCCCCGGTTCGTGGACCAGGAGCTTGGCCAGGGACGCCGCATCCATGGCGGTCGCGGTGCAGCGGGTCGGTCCGGTGGCCGGCAGGGGTACGCCCGGACTGCGCTCCAGTCCTGCCGCGGCGTAGATGCCCTGGATGAACCGGGCGTAGCGCTTGGGCAGGTGGACGGTGTGTGGTTGGTCGCGGAAGATGCGCATGGCGTTGAGGAGCGAAATCCGGCCGCCGACCCCGTCGATGCTCTCCTCGGGCCTTGGCGGCATGGCTTCCAGTTCCATGGCGTAGTAGCCGTAGGCGAATTTCCGCACCATCTTCTGCGTGCTCAGCAGGTCGCATACGCACTGTCCGAACACGGCGTTGAGGCCGAGCTCCTGCGGCAGGGTGTCGATCGTCGCCGCGGTCAGGTTCACGGCCAGGAAACCGCTACGGTACCCGGGCAGGACCATGAGCCCCCCCGATTCCATGATGCCCTCGAAAGGGGCGGCCCGGAACAGGGCCGAAACTCCGACCACGTCTCCGGACGGGGTGCGAGCCACGTACTGGTACAGGTCCGGCCCCGCGTTCGCGGCCGCGATGCTGGCCGGGTCGTAGACATAGTCCAGGGGGAAGTTCTCCCCGTAGACGGCGAAATACAGCCGGGCGACGCCCTCGGCGTCCTCGGGCCTGAACGGGGCGATCTTCACGTCCTGTCCGGGTTCGATGGCCCTGGGGGTGGCGCGGAGCCAGTCCAGGCATTCCTGTCGGGTTCTGGTGGGGTGCATCGGGTTTGTTCCTTGGCGGAAGGTTCAGGAATGGGGCGGCGGGTCCTGGGCCGTGCTGCGGTGTACGAGCAGGGCGGCGCCGAGGGCCATGGCCGCGGAGAGCCGGAAGAGCCAGGCGTGGGGCAGGCCGGCGGCCAGGATCATGCCGCCGAGGTACGGTCCCAGGAAATAGCCTGCGTCCATGGTGGAGAGCATCAGGTTGGCGTTCAGGCCCCTGTGCGCCGGTTCGGCCAGAACGAAGAGGGTCGACTGCAGGAGCGGCAGGGCGACGCCCATGCAGGCGCCGAACACGGTTGCCGCGAGGAGGAACGGCAGCGGAGCCCTGACCAGGGCGTACGCGCCGTAGCATCCGGCAAGGACGCAGAAGGTCAGCACCAGGGTCCGACGCTTGTCGACCCGGTCGAAAAATCCGCTGCCCGCGACGCGCACGGCGATGGTCGCCCCTGTCGACACGGTGAAGAAAAGGCCCGCGTTGGCCAGGCCCAGACTCGTCCCGTAATCTTTCATGAAGAAGAAAAGGAGGGTGGAGCTGAGAAAGGTCAGCAGGCTCGCGCCGAGCACCAGCGACACGTTCCTGTTTTTCAGGGCCATGGCGACGGCTCCCGGCCCCGGCCCGGTCCGTCCCATCCGGGCGGCGGCTTCCGCCGCCAGTCGGGCATGGGGGCGCAGCGGAATCAGCAGCGCCAGGGCCGGCAGGGTCATGAGCGAGATCCAGGCGTAGGCCTGGCCGGCGCTGGGCACGAAGCGCAGCAGGAATTCCATGAGCGGGGGCATGACGGCGAAGGGCAGCATGGTGGTCAAAGAAAAGATGCCGAAGCCCCGGCCGCTTGCGGAAGGCGGGATGAAGTGCACGAGCAGCGCCGTGGTCGCCGAGACCAGGGCCACGAAGGCCGCGCCGTGAAAGATCCGCAGGCAGACGAGGGACGCCGTGTCCCTGGCCAGGCAGTAGCCGAGCAGGGCCAGAGCGGTCATGACCAGACTCGCGCACATGACCGGCAGGGCGTTGCCGGGCCCGAGCCTGGGGCTGATGAGCGGACGCAGGACCAGGGCGGTCAGAGGTTCGAGGGCCAGAATCCAGCCGGACCAGAAGGGCGAAATCCCGATGGAGATGAGGTAGGGATAGAGGCCGTAGAACACGGCGATATTGCCGAAGCCGAACAGGGCCACCGCGCACAGGGACAGAAAGGGGTACGAGAAGAGGGCTGCGCCATGTGCACACGAAGGCATTGCATGTTCCTGAAACGGTTGCTGATGACCAGCCCATAACCGGATTGGCCGTCCTTTGCCAGAGGGAAGGGTACGCGCCCCAAAGGGATGGCGGGTCGGGCCCGGCCGGGCGAAGACCGTGACGGACTGCAGTGGCGGGCTGTGTGGGGGTCGAAAAAACAAAGGGACCGGACTCCGTGTCCGATCCCTTGAACGATGATCAGCGAGATGGCGAGGTGCTACTTCTTTCCGCCGCCGTTGCCTCCACCATTTCCACCGCCGTTGCCACCGCCGTTGCCACCGCCGTTGCCGCCGCCGTTACCGCCGCCCTTGCCGTTGCCACCGGCGTTACCTCCACCCTTGCCGTTTCCTCCTGCCTTGCCGCCCTTGCCCGATGAAGCGGAGGCCGCGTCGCTGGATTTGCCCGTGGCGGTGTTACGCGTTGTCAGACCGTACGCGTTGCCAAAGCTGTTCATGGCGCGGTTGCGGTTGGCCACGCTCTGGCCGATGGTGCTGGGATGCACGCCAAGCTCCTGCGCGATTTGGCCCCAGCCCATTCCAAGGTCTCGCATACCCGCAATGTCGGCAGACGTGACATCCACATCGGCAGCCGCAGCTGCAGCGGTGAATGCGTCATAAGCGTCCTCATAGGCTTGCTGCGCTTTCGCGGCTTCTTCTTGGAGCGCCGTGTCGTCAGGGTTTGCCGCCGCGTTCGCGACAGCAGTGTTTCTGGCGTCGTCTGCTGCTTCAAGATTTGTCGTCGCATCTGCGAGCTCTGCATCGGCTTTTTCCGTTGCGGCCGCAGCCAGCCCTTCGGCAATGCTCGACTGTGTCGGGTTGCTGAAGGCCGGTGCGGGGGCGTCGCCGGGATCATCCGCTTCCTGAGCCATGACCGGAAGGGCCGACAGGGTCGTCAGCAGCATTGCGGCCAGAAAATACTTGAGGATGGTACGCATGGTGATTCTCCTTTACGTCATTGAACCTTGGTGAAGATGTTGACGGACTGGGCCAGGCTGTGCGTCCCGGTGTCCGTTTTGATGCTCTCGGGTTTGCCGAACCAGCTCGGCGCGAGGCGCGCCGGGGCGACTTTCGGGTACTGGCGGCGAACATATTCCCTGACGGCCAGGGCCCGGTCCCTGGCCAGGGCCGTGTCGCCCTTGACGTAGACGACGACGTGGACGTTCAGGTCCGCCTTGTCGTTCAGCATCTCGCCGATGCGCCTCAGCGATGCTTCGCCGTTTTCGGTCAGCGTCGCCGTTCCAGGCCTGAACTCCACGGCCTTCAGGGGGATGGTGCGCAGCCCGATGACGTGGTTGCGCCACGAGAAGTCGCCGGCTTCGTTCAGCATGCGCACGCCCTGCCGCGCAAGGGGGGCGTCCGGGTAGTTCTCCAGGTAGCGGTGCATGGCCAGCTTCATCTCCCTGTCCCGCTTCAGGCGCTCCAGGGCCACTGCCCTGTTGAACATGGCTTGGGGTTCGTCCGGGTTCAGGGAGAGGGCCTTGTCGTAGAGTTTCAGCGCCTCGGCGTTTCTGCCGCGGTCGAGCATGTTGTGGGCCAGGTAGAGGTTCGCCGAGAGGTGGTCCGGGTCGATGGACAGGGCCTTTTCGTAGGCGGCCCTTTCCTTGTCCGGCTTCATCAGCGCCCACCAGGTCACGCCTTCCCAGAAGCGGTAGTCGGCGTTGGCCGGGGCCAGCTTCACGGCCTTCTGGATGAACGGCAGCGCCGCCTCGGGTTTGTCTCCGCCCAGCTCGAAGCGGGCCATGAAGTAGTTCAGTTCAGGGTCGTCGGGCCACTGGGCCACCCTGGGGGCGAAGGCCGCCCGGCCGGCGGCGAAATCTCCCCTGTTCAGGTAGTATTGCCCCTGCACCGCATGGTATTCCCCTTGGACCTTGCGGACTGCGGCGTCCATGGTGGCGCAGGCTCCGATGGTCAGGGGCAGCAGCAGGATGATGATCGTACGGATGATGTTTTTCATGGCACAAGGATATACGTTGGCCGGACCCGAAGGTCACAGACTATTTTGCGGTTTTGCCGGGGCTTCTGCGGATGTCACGGCCGGTCAGCCCCAGTTCCTGCAGGAGTTCGGCCGGCCCGCCCCCGTCGTCCAGTGTCCGCATGGCGGCGTCGGCCACGGCGGCGTCGGCCATGCCTGCCTCGCGGGTCCGCTGCACCACGCGGAAGAGTTGCGTCCACTGCGCGGACAGGGAACCTGCGGCCAGGCCGCGGCGCAGGATGGCGTCGGACAGAGGCGAGGGAAATGCGACGGCGTTCAATGCTGCCCGCGTTCTGGCCGCCGTGGCCAGTTCCGCCGGCGACGCGGGCGGCGCCAATGCCGCCATCTCGTCCAGTTCCTGGCGCGTGAGTCCGACCCGCAGACTGTCCCCGGCCATGACGACGTCGTCCGGCGACGGCTCCCGACCTTCCCTTGCCAGGGCGTCTCGGGCGAACGCGTAATCGCTGCGCATGGTCTCCAGGGCCTGGATGATGGCCCGGCCAGTGACGCGTTTGGCCAGCCCTTCCTCGGCCTTGGCTATGAAGGGCGCAGGCGGCAGCCCGTCGGCCCTGGCCTGGTCGATGGCGGCTTCGATGGCCTGGGCATCGCCGGCGGTCAGCCGTCCGTCGTCCTGGGCCTGCCGCAGGGGCGCGTCGAGTGCGGACGCCAGGGCGTCCACCGGTCCCGGTAGCCATGCCGCGGCTACGAGGAACGCAATGAGCAGGATGCTAAAGCGCCGCGCCATCGCCGTTTTTCACCAGCAGGACGGAGTTGCGGCTGCCGAAGCCGTCGTCGACGCTGAGGGCCGCCGCGGCGTCGGTCACGGGCGTGGTCCCGTCGACGAGAAAGACGTATTCGTGGCTGCCGGGCGGCAAGGCCGTCGTCAGGGTCCACAGGCCCGTGGCCGGATCGTTGCGCATGGTCCAGCCCGCAGTCTTCCAGCCGTTGAAGCTGCCGATGACGGCCACTTCCCGCGCCGAGGGCGCGGCCAGGACGAAGGTGACGGGCGACAGGCCTGCCGGTGTACGGCCGCTTCCGGTCCCGGGATTGATGGTGAAGAACAGTCCCAGGGCGAGCAGCAGGCAGGCCGCGGCGGCCAGGCCGCCGAGGGGCGAGACGCGGATGGTTCGCGGCTCCGTGAGCCAGCCGATCACCCGCGCCATCCGCCGCTTCGGGCCGGGCAGCGGCGCGGCGGCGCCGATGCGGTCCATGACGCGGGCCGCGAAATCCGGACCCGGATCCATGGCGCCGAGGCGGCGCAGGCCGGAGGCGAGTTCGTCGTTCGATGCATCGGTGCGATGTTTCGCATTCATGGTGTTCCTTCCTTCCCGTAGAGTTCCCGCAGCATGTGCAGGGCCCTGTGCACGCGCATCTTGGCGCCGCTCATGGACAGCCCAAGGGTTTTGGCCACGGCGTCCAGGGGCATGTCCTCGATGTACCGCAGGGCCAGGGCCTCGGCGTATTTGGGCGCCAGCCCCCGCAGGGCGTCGAGGAGCCGGGCGGCTTCGAGGCTGGCCAAGGGGTCGTGTCGTGGGTCGGCCTGGATCTTTTCCAGGTCCTGCCGATACAGGGGTTCGCGCACGACCCGCCGCGCACGGTCGCGGGCCAGGTTCAGGGCCAATGTGTAGAGCCAGGTGAAGAAGCGCCGCCGCGTGTCGAAGGAGGCCAGCCGCTCGTAGGCCCGGACAAAGGCGTCCTGGGCCATTTCGCCGGCTTCGTGCTCGTCCCGGCTGAAGCGCAGCATGAGACGGTAGACCGGTCCCTGATACCGCCGGACCAGGACGGCGAAGGCCTCGCGTTCGCCGTTCAGGGTGCGCCCCACGGCCATCGCGTCGTCTCTGTCGGTATCCGGCGTATCCATGTGTGAGCATATACGCGTGCGAAGGCCGATTTGTCACATTCTTCGCACCACACGGGGAAAAGGGGCTTGGTGGCGTTTTTGCGCAGCCCGGCTTGGTCGCACGACCTTGCCGCGGTGGCGAGTCTGATTCCCGCGTGTCTGCTGCCATCGGCATTTGATCAAGGGCGCAGGGGGGAGTAGGGTGGTCGACAAAGGCTTCGGGTCCTGCGCATTCCCTTCCATCCGAGACGGGCGCAAAATACGGATGGTCAGGATATCCCGCCACGGCCGCAAGAAAAGGCCTTGTGTTGCATGGTCTGCGGCAGGGGGCTCGGGATGGATTGCCGGGAGGGGTTGAGATATGCTGTGATGCGGAGAGTCGCCAGGACATGTTAACCAGGAAGGATTCGTCATGAAGAAGTGCATGCTTGTCGCGTTGATGCTGTCCGTGTGCGCGTGCGCGGGCACGGGCAACAACACGGTCCAGAAGGACTTCAACCCTGTAAACCATTTTCTCGGTGCAGACTATTCGATGTTGCGGGAAAACCCGGATCTGAAGGGAGGGCTTGGGTGGCGCAACCCGGCGTTCAACCCTGCAACCTACTCGGCCATGTACGTCGAACCCGTGATGCTGTGGCGCGCCGAGGACATGGCCAGGGAGTCGGGGCTGAAGATCGGGGAGTTGGAACTGCTGGCCACATATTTCCATGACGTGCTCACGCGCGTGCCTGACGGTACGGGGATGAAGCTGGCGGCGCGGCCCGGTCCTGGCGTGATCAGCGTGAAGGCGGCCGTGACGGAGGTTGAGGCAGGCAGCCCCGTGTCCAACGTCCTGACCTCCGTCATTCCCGTCGGCATCCTCCTTTCGGCTGGCAAACAGGCGGTCACGGGGCAGGGCATGGGTGTCGGCAAGTGCGCCGTGGAGATTCGCTTCGTAGACGCCGTGACGGGTGAGAACGTGGCCATGTTCGCCGATACGAAGGTCGGCAGGAAGTACGACTCCGCCGGGTTCACGAAGACCGGCCAGACCGAGGAAGCCATGAACGAATGGGCCGAACTGCTGCAGAAACGCATCGCCGTTGTCTGGGGGCAGGCCAGATAGCATGACAGGGCAGGGCCGCGTTCTGGAAACCAGGGGCGCCGCCCGCCGGACCGATCTCAGCATCCGGTTGCACCGTCACGGCGAACCGGTATGGATGCTCAACACGTCAAGCGGAGGAAGCTCATGGCATCGGTGGCGACGGTCATCACGGACACGAATCAGAACGAGCTGCTGCGGAAAGTCGCCGCGCGCATTTGCGGCGCGCTGTGCGGCGTCCTCGTCGAGCGGGGCCGGGCGGTTCTCGGGGTGCCCGGCGGCAGGAGCGTGGCCGGGGTTTTCGAGGCCATGCGGCAGGAGCGGCTGGACTGGGGGCAGGTCCATGTCTTTCTGGTCGACGAGCGGCTGGTCCCCATGGACCACCCCGACAGCAACTTCAGGCTGCTGCGCGAGCACCTTGTGGACCCTCTGGCCCGGGAGGGGCGGATGCCCCCACAGGCCCATCCGTTCCCTGGCGACGCCCCGGACCCGCAGCGGGCGGCGCGGGACTACGACGGGGCCCTGGCGGAACTGGGTTCCCGGTTCGACGTCGTTCTGCTCAGCGCGGGCGAGGACGGGCACGTGGCGTCCCTTTTTCCGGACCACCACTCCCTCATGGACGCGCGGCACGGGTTTTTCGTCATGGACGATGCGCCCAAGCCCCCGCCGGGCAGGATGAGCGCGTCGGCGTCCCTCCTGCGCGCCTGCGGGACCGGTGTCCTGCTTTTCGCCGGCCGGGCCAAGGCCGCGGCGTTCGCCCGATTCACGGATCCTTCCGCCTCCGTGTCCTCCTGTCCGGCCAAGCTGATGCTGCAAATGGGGAATCCCTTCGTGTTCACGGATCTCACGTGAACGCCGAAGCGGACTCGTCCCGGCCCTGGGGGCGTTTCGTCCTGCTTGACCGGGCCCGGGGGGCGTGACACATCGGGGGCCTTCGGAAAGGCGGAGCCCCGCGGAGTTGGCATGATGAATACGGCAATCGACCCGTCGCGCCGTCACGAGACGGAACAGACACCGGCCTCGGACCCGCGCCGGGGCAGCAGCGCCCCTGGCGTGGTGGCCTGCCAGACCTGCGACCTGCTGACGCGGCCTTCGGGCGCGGCCGGCACGACCTCCCTCTGTCCGCGTTGCGGGGCGGTGGTGCACCGGCAAAAGAGCAACAGCATCGACCGGCCGCTGGCCTTCGCCCTGAGCGGGCTGATCCTTTTCGCCATCGCCCTGACGCACCCCTTCCTGGCCATGAAGAGCGGCGGATTCGTGCAGGAGACCACGCTGCTGACGGGCATCTTCGAGCTCTGGAAGCAGCACCTCTACGGCCTGGGCGCGCTCGTGCTCCTGACCTGCGCCCTCATACCCCTGGCCCAGCTCACGGGCCTTCTCTACATCCTTGTCCACCTGCGCCTGAACGCCGCGGCGCCGGGGAGCGTCGCCATTTTCCGGGCCATCCTGCACGTCAACTCGTGGGCCATGATGGAGGTCTTCGTCATCGGCATCCTGGTGGCCCTGGTCAAGCTCGCCAAGATGGCGACCATCGTGCCGGGGGCGGCGGTCATGGCCCTGGGCCTGCTGACCGTGGTCACCACGGCCGCCATGGCGACCCTCGACCCTCCGCTCGTCTGGGCGCGGCTGGACCGCCGCCCATGACCGGCGGATACACTTCCGCCAGGCAGGCCGGGTTGATCGCCTGCCACGACTGCGGGCTCCTGGTGCCCGCCGGGACCGTCGGCCCCGGCCATGGGCGCTGCCCGCGCTGCGGCGCGGCCCTGCACGCCCGCAAGCCGAACAGCATCGCCCGCGCCTGGGCCTTTCTGCTGGCCGCAGCCATCATGTACGTGCCGGCCAATATCCTGCCCATGACCATCACCACGGCCCTCGGCTCGGCCCAGTCCGACACGATCATGAGCGGCGTCATCTATTTCATCCACAGCGGCTCGTGGGAGATCGCGGCCGTCATCTTCGTCGCCAGTATCTTCGTGCCCATGGCCAAGCTGGTCATCCTGATTTTTCTGCTGACAAGCGTCCAGCTGCGCTGCCGCTGGCGGCCCAGGGACCGCACCGTGTTGTACCGCATGACGGAGCTGGTGGGCCGGTGGTCCATGGTCGACGTGTACGTGGTCACCATCCTGGTCGCCCTGGTCAAGCTCGGCGCCGTGGCCAACATCGAGGCCGGCCCGGCGGCCGTGTTCTTCGCCACGGTGGTGGTGCTGACCATGCTGGCCGCCGAGAGTTTCGACCCCCGCCTCATCTGGGATGTCATCGAGGAGGATTCATGACTGATAGCGAAAGCCCCGCGGAGCTCGCGTCTCCCGCCCAAATCCGGAAAAGCCGCAGCCTCTCGCTGGTCTGGATCGTGCCGCTGGTGGCCCTCGTCGTCGGCGGGTGGCTCGTCTTCAAGGCGCTGAGCGAGAAGGGCCCCGTCATCACCATCATGTTCTCGTCGGCCGAAGGGCTCGAGGCCGGCAAGACCAAGATCAAGTACAAGGACGTGGTCATCGGCCAGGTCGAGACCATCCGCCTGGGCGACGACCTGAAGCGGGTCGTGGTCACGGCCGAACTGGCCAAGGGGTACGACCGGTACCTGAACGACAGGACACGCTTCTGGGTGGAGCGCGCCCAGATCCGCGGCGGCACGGCCTCGGGCCTGACCACACTGTTTTCAGGCGCGTACATCGGCGTCGATCCGGCCCTCGAAGGGCAGCCAACCGTGAGCTTCGTCGGCCTCGAAGTGCAGCCCGTCGTGACCACGGGCCTGCCCGGCAAGCATTTCTGGCTCAAAGCCAGGAAACTCGGCTCCCTCAAGGTCGGCGTCCCGGTCTACTACCGCCAGATTCAGGTCGGCCAGGTCGTCAGCTTCGGCTTCGCCCCCGACGGCCGGACCGTCGACGTCCAGGTCTTCATCGAAGCCCCCCACGACGCCAAGGTCACCCAGAACACGCGCTTCTGGAACTCGAGCGGCCTGGACGTGTCCCTTTCGGCCCAGGGGCTGAAGATCGATACGGAGTCCCTCATCACCATCATCTCCGGAGGCCTGGCCTTCGATGTGCCCGACGGCATGGAGCCTGGCGGGGAAGCGGCGGAACACGCGACGTTTCAGCTCTATCCCACCCGCGAGAGCATCCAGGAGAAAACCTACACCCTGCGCAGGACCTGGCTGGTCTATTTCGACCAGTCGGTGCGGGGCCTGAGCATCGGCGCCCCGGTGGAGATCTACGGCATCAAGATCGGCGAGGTGTCCGGTATCGACCTGATCTACGACGAGAAGCGCAGGGAACTGCGCGTGCCCGTCCTGCTTTCCGTGGAGCCGGAGCGGATCCAGAACGTGCTGAAGGCCATTCCCGAACAGGAGGCAGGGGAGAGCAATCCCCTGCTCAGATGGTTCGTGGAGGACCGCAATCTGCGGGCCCAGCTCAAGACGGGCAACCTCCTCACGGGGCAGCTCCTGGTCGATCTCGGGTTCTATCCCGACGAGCCCAAGGCCGTCCTGGCCCATGAGAACGGACTCCCGGTCATCCCCAGCATGGGCGGCTCCATCGAGCAGATTCAGGAGAGCATCGCCAGGATCACGCGCAGCCTGGAGAAGGTGCCCTTTGAAAAGATCGGACGGGATTTCGATCTGCTGCTCAAGGATGCGACAACGACCGTCAGGGACGCCGGGGTGTTCGCGCGGCGCCTGAACGGGGAGACCGCCCCGGCGCTGCAGGCCAGTCTCGGGGCCCTGCAGACGACGTTGCAGGAGGTGCAGGGCACCATCGGCAAGGACTCGCCCCTGAACTACAACCTGAAGAAGTCTCTCGAAGAGCTGTCCCTGACCCTGCGCTCCCTGCGCGAACTGACCACCGCCATCGAGAGCCGGCCGCAGTCGCTCCTGTTCGGCAAAGGAGAGAAGGAAGATGAAAAGTAGACTCACCCGCGCGGCGCTCCTGGGCCTGGCCTGCGCCATGCTGCTGGCCGGTTGCGCCGGGAAGGCGCCGACCACGTCCTACTACAGCCTGCACGTTCCGCAGGCTTCCGCCCCGGCCCCGGCCGGGGACGCGGTGTCCTTGAGCGTCGGCCCCGTGACCCTGCCCGACGTCCTCAAGCAGACGCGCATCGCCACGGGCGGGGAGAACGGGCGGTACCGCCTGTCAGAATACCACCGCTGGGCCGGCGAGGTGGACCGGGACATGGCGCGGGCTGTGGCCGAGCGGCTTTCGATGATTCTCGGGACCGAGAACGTGTCCCTCTTCCCTTGGGACCAACAGGCCCGGCCACGCTTCCGCGTCCTCGTCGACGTGGTGGCCATGGGCGGCAGCCTCGGCCGCGAGGCGACGCTGTCCGCCCGCTGGACCCTGCTGGACGCGGAAAGGCAGGGCGAACCCCTGGTGCGGCGCACGGATACGGCCCAGCCCCTGCCGGACGCCGATCACGCCACCTGGGTCGCAGCCCAGCAGCGCAACGTCGAGAGGCTGGCCGACGACATCGCCGCAGCCATCGCGGCCGCGCGGGACTGAAAGGGGGGCTGTAGCCGAGGCCGGACCGGGCAGCGGCTGCCTCGGCTGCACGGGGCTAGAAGTTGAGTATCCTGTCGGCCTTCTGCACCTGTTCGTACAGAAACTTCATGTTCGACATGGTCACGTGTTCGCTCGCATCCACACCGTGGATGCCCATGCACTTGCCTCAGGCGACGAGCACGCCCTCGCTCAGGGCGAAGAGCTTGGCCTGTTCGGCGATGGGGAAGGTCTGGCTGTCGTCGGCGTAGAGGTCCACGGCCGGGCCGTTCAGAAACAGGGTCACGTCTTCACCCTCTGTCAGCAGAAAGTTGCCGAACCTGACGGCGTTCCATTTGATCTCCGGGTCCGGGCTGGACAGGACGAGAAGTATTTGCATTTTCGCTCCTTTCGGTAGTCATCCATCGATTTTTTCGATGAATATGCGGCGCCCGGAATCGGTTGACTGTCCGGGTTCGCCTCCCAACAGGGGGACGCACGCTCGGCCGACGTGACCGGCTTCCTGCCATGCTGCGCGAACCGGGGTTCACTGCTGCCGGCTCAATTCCTTGACCGTCTCCTCCGCGAACTTCTCATACAACCAGCTCATCCGCGCACTGTCCTGGCCGCCGGCCAGGCCGCCCAGAGCGTAGGATGCCGAAACCTCGAAGCGGTCGAGTTCCTTGCCCGCTTCGTCCTCGAGCACGATGTCGGCCGTGATGGAATCCGCACCAGCCATGAACCCCCACATGACGGCGGAAAAGTTGGAGCGCACGCGCATGTCCTTGACCAGCACTTCAAGGTGGGGGCGCGACAGGTCGCCGGAGGGATTCAGCAGGTTGTTGGCCTCCAGGCCCCGCTTCACGTGGCTGAGCAGTTCGTCGGGATTGAACTTGAGGTTGTCCAGAGCCTTCTTTTTGGCCTCCTCGGTCAGCGATACGGATACCGAAGAAACCTGGTCCCGTTCCGAGAGACAGGGGCGACCGACCTCGGAAACCTGCGGCCGTTTGACTCCCGCCGAGCAGCCGGCAAGGGCGAGCGCCAGGATGACGATGGAGACGAGTTTCATGTTCACGGGAACCTCCATGTGTGCGGTTGGTGCTTGTGCGGTCTTTTGTTCACGCGATGTCGGGACGCTCATGGAGCGAGCAGAATCCGCAGCTGCCGTTCTGCTTCCTCGCCGGCTTGGCGGAGCGCCTCGTGCAGGACCTTGCCGATGATGCCCTCCGACGGCCACAGGAATGTGCGCTCGGAAGCCGAAGCCGATACCGTCCCGACCCGGCCCCGGACGCGCAGGGTCCATTCCAGCCTCGTTTCCACATTCCAGGAAAGGATGTTGGCCGGCGTTGCAATCTCGAAGGCGGTGATGTCGCATTCGATGCTTTCGGGCGCGGTGCCGCCCAGCCCGGCGAGGACACGGTCCGCGCGGTCCTCAACGATGTGTCCGACAAGCTCGGATACCGGCGGATGCAGCGCGATGCTGCTCATGAACGTGTCGAAGACCGTGGTCCGCCGGAATTCGGTTTCCTTGCGGTAATCCGTGACGATGACCTTTGCGAGGCGTTCGAGGCCTTGGTCGCGTTCCGGCGGGGCAATGACGATGTGAACCGGCTCGAAGGGTTCCGGCCGGTTCGGGTCCTGCAGGGGCCACATGGGGGTGTCGAGAGGCGTGGCATCGGTCGCGTTCGATGCGTCCCATGCGATCCAGCGTCCCACGATGCCACCGGGGACGGGCCAGACCGCGAAGGCCTTGCCGTCGCCGGTTCCGGCCAGGTCGACGGCATCCCACGGCGTTCCCCAGAAGGAGGCGGTTGCCGGCGTGCCGAGTTCGAGCGGCGCGGACCATTCGTGGCCCGTCAGCAGCCTGTAGCTGCCGTTCTGCAGGGCGTGAAAGGCATCCCGGCCGGCCGGTGCGGTATGGGCGCGAAAACCCGTGCTTCCCGCTAGGGACGCCCCCGGTGCGTCCGTGTACATGTTTCCGCGGAGCAGCAGGACCATCCCCAGCAGAACCGTTCCGCTCTCCGGGTCCACGGCGATCGTACCGGATGAAGATCCCGCGCCGGCGGCCGGAGAGGGGAGCCGCTGGCCCATGAGGTTCTGGAGCCGCAGTGTCCGGTTGCCGATTCTGAGCTGCCGCGCCACGGGATCCTTTGCCGGGTCCGGCGCGAGTTCCCCGATCCGGAGACGGGCGTAATGAGGGTCCGGGGCCTCCAACATGCCGCCCAGGGACGTGAAGTAGGAAATGTGGACGTCTCCATGGGGGCCGGCGGCAAAGGCGATGGGCCAGGAGTCGAGGCGTCCGGGCAGCCCGATCACGTTCCAGCAGTCGGGATGCGCCTGGCTGGCGAGGACCAGTCGCGAGCCCCGCGTGAACCATGGCCAGATGATGCCGGCGCCGTAGCCGCCGAAACCGTAGATATCCATGCGCATGGATGCCCCGAGGTCCGCCCCGTCCACCTCGAAGGCCCAGACCAGCTCCGGGGCTCCGGGCACGAATCCGGCCCATGACGGGACAATGCCGGTGTCGGCCCAGGGAGCGGGGTCGGATGATGCCCAGGCTCCTTGCTGCAGGACGAGGTGATCGGAGTCCATGAGTACGTGGAGCGTCCCGTCCCGGTCGGAGGCCCCGTCGATCCGCTCCGGCGAAACATCGCTTCGGACGATTTCCGGTCCGGAGACGGCGTTGCCGCTTACCGTGACGTGGTAGACGCGTTCCATCCGGCTGGCGGCGACGAGGGCATGGATCCGGCCCGTGGAGTCGGGCACGAGCCTGACCCTGTCGGTGCCTGTTTCGAAATCGAGTACGTTCAGGACCGGGCCGAGACTGACCGACGGCGGGGCGAGAGAGGGGGGCGGGGCGGCCGCGCACCCCCACAGGAGCAGCAGGACCCCGCCCAGCAGCAGGGCCCCGACGCGTTTCGCGGCAAGGGTGAAAGGCCTGTCGTCCGACATGGGGGCCCCCTCGGGATCACGAGGCAATACGGACCGACTCCGACATCAGGAAGCGCAACCTTTTCATACCAGTTCGCGCCTCATTGCGCCAGTGCCTCAGAAATGTTTGCCCGTGCCCTCTCGGAGACATTGCGGACGTAGGCGAGAGCGGCCGCGTGTCCGCTTCAGGGATGGACCGGGTGAGAACCGGAAACGCCGCACGCTTGAAAGGCATCAGGGCCGGCGTCGAACGTCTGGACTCGTGAACGGCATGGCCAGCATCCTGTGCAGGGAGCGGAATTTTCGCTCCCGGAAGATGTTCAGGCCCAGGGGCATGGCTTCGTGGCCCCTGGCGGGCTGGTCCTGGTAGGTTGCGAAGAGGCGGTCCCACCAGGGGAAGCAGAAGCCGAAGTTGCGGTTCATCTCCCGGCCGTCGGTGGAGTGGTGGATGCGGTGCATGTCCGGGGTGACCAGGATGCGCCGCAGGATCCTGTCCGCAGTCAGGGGCAGGAAGAGGTTGGCGTGGTTGAACATGGCCGCGCCGTTCAGGATGACCTCGAAGGCAAATACGGCCGCGGGCGGCGGGGCCAACAGGGCCACCAGGGCGAGCTTGAAGGCCATGGATGCCATGATTTCCACGGGGTGGAAACGCACCCCCGTCGAGAAGTCGAAGAAGGTGTCGGCGTGGTGCATTCAGTGCACCCGCCACAGGGGCCGCCAGGCGTGGAAGGCCCGGTGCTGGGCGTACATGGCCAGGTCCAGGATGAGTATGGTCACGGCGATTTCTGCCGCCGGGATCAGGCCTAGGGCGGGGAAGAGGCCCAGGCCCGCCTCACGCATCGTCGCCGCCAGGGCCATGGGGGGTACGGGGAAGAGGAGCCGGACAAGGAACGTCGACACGGCCACCAACCCGAGGTTGCCGACCCACCGGATCGTTCTCCCCGCCTCGGGCGCCCTGCGCGGACGCACCGCCTCCAGGGCGGCCAGCACCGCGGCGGTCAGGACGAAGGCGCCGAGCCTGATGACATTCCCGTTATCCATGAACCTCCTGCCGTGGGTCTGCGGCGGGGTGCATCCGTCCGCATATCCCGCGATCATCCGACCCTACAAGGTTCGAGCGCATCTTTCCAGGGGCGCTTCGGCGGCCTAATGAGGTGATTCGCCGGTTTTCTGCCTTGACACGAATGCGGGCCTGGTTAAAAAGTGAGTTATTGATCACTTATTTTGTGAGGCTGCGCATGACACAGGTTCCCAAATATCTTTCGGCCGAGGAGCGGCGGGCCATGACGGTCAAGACCGTGCTGGAGTTGGCCGCCGTCCGCAACCCGGCCGAGATCACGACCATGGCCATCGCCGCGCGCATGGGGTTGTCCCAGGCCGCCGTGTTTCGCCATTTCGCCACCAAGGACGAGGTCTGGCAGACGGTCATGGACTGGGTCTCCGCCGAACTGCTCGCCCGGGTCCAAGGGGCCGCCGCCGGGGCTGCGGGGCCGCTGGCCGCCCTCGAGGCCGTCTTCATCGCCCACATTGGCTTCGCGGTGGAGTATCCGGGCGTGCCGCGCATGCTTTTCGCCGAACTGCCGCGCACCGAGCCGTCGCCGGCCAAGAAGGCCCTGGAGGATCTGCTGCGCACCTACGGCGACCTGCTCGCCGCGCTGCTGGAGCGGGGCAAGCGGGAAGGGGAGGTGGACGAGAATCTCGATGTGCCCGTGGCCGTAGCCATGTTCATCGGGTCCATCCAGGGCCTGGTCATCAAGTCCCTTCTCGGCGGCGACATGCGGCACGCCGCGGACGCGGCCTCCCGGACCTTCGAACTCTACCGGCGCGCCGTGAGGAGACTGCCATGATCCGAGCCACATCCCGCAAGACCGTCGTCCTGACCGCCATCCTGGGACTCCTTGGGGCCGCCTTCCTTTTTGTCGCGATGCGTTCGGGTCCCCTGGCGCCCGTGCCCGTGGTCGTGGCCGAGGTGAAGGACATGGCCGTCAGGCCGTCGCTTTTCGGCATCGGCACCGTGGAGGCGCGCTTCACGCACGCCATCGGACCCACCGCGGCCGGCCGGGTGCGGATCCTGTCCGTGCACGTGGGCGACAGGGTCGAGGCCGGGCAGGTTCTCGGCGAGATGGATCCGGTGGACCTCGATGAGCGCCTCGCGGCCCAGAACGCAGCCCTGGACCGGGCTGCCGCGGCCGTGCGGGCCGCCGACGCCCAGGTGGCCGAACTGCGGGCCAGGGCGACCTATGCCCGGTCCCAGGCCGGCCGTTTCGAATCCCTGGCCGAGTCCGGGGCCGTCAGCCGCGATTCCCTGGAAGCCCGCCGGCAGGAATTCGCCGTGGCCGAGAGCGGCCTGGCCGCAGCCCTGGCGTCCGCCGAGTCTGCCAGGCACGAGCACGAGCGGCTGCGCTCCGAAGGCGAGGGGATTGCGCGGCAGCGGGACACGGTCCGGCTGGTCTCACCCGCGTCCGGGCTGGTCACGCGCCGCCTGGCCGATCCCGGCACGACGGTCGTGGCCGGTCAGGCCGTGCTGGAGGTCATCGACCCCGACAGTCTGTGGGTCAACGCCCGTTTCGATCAACTCCGGGCCGCCGGTCTCGGGGCCGGTCTCCCCGCCCGCCTCGTGCTGCGATCGCGGGCGGGCGAGGTCCTGCCGGGCAGGGTCCTGCGCGTGGAACCCGTGGCCGATTCCGTGACCGAGGAACTGCTGGCCAAGGTCGTTTTCGAGCACTTGCCCGACCCGTTGCCGCCCGTGGGCGAACTCGTCGAGGTCACGGTTGACCTTCCGGCTCTGCCGCCAGCCCCGACCATCCCCGGCAGCAGCGTTCAGCGTGATGGTCAGACCCTCGGCGTCTGGCTGGCGGAAAACGGCGAGATCCGCTTCGCCCCCGTGGAACTCGGCCCCGGCGACCTCGACGGCATGGTCCAGGTCCGTTCGGGCCTGCGATCCGGCCAGCAGGTCGTCTCCCACAGCAAATCCCCGCTGACGGCTCGCAGTTCCATCAGGATCGTCGACCGCATCGAAGGGGGGGCGAAATGATCAGCCTGGCCGGACGCGACATCCTGCACTCCTGGGGCAAGTTCGTGTTCACCGGCATGGGCCTCGGCCTGCTCATCGGCGTCACCCTGTCCATGGCCGGCATCTACCGAGGCCTGGTCGAGGACGCCACCATGCTCCTGGACAACAGCCGCGCCGACCTGTGGGTCGTCCAGCAGGACACCCTGGGCCCCTACGCCGAGTCCTCGACCATCCCCGACGACGTCTACCGCTCCATCCTGGCCATGGAGGGCGTGACCAAGGCCTCCAACGTGACCTACCTGACCATGCAGGTTCGCCACGACGGCGGCGACGTACGCGCCATGGTCGTCGGCGTGGTTCCCGGCGGCCCCGGCGAGCCGGGCCAGCCGACCTTCCTGACCGCCGGCCGGCACATCACCCGCGGCCACTACGAGGCCGTGGCCGATGTCAAGACGGGCTTTCGCCTCGGCCAGGAGATCCGCATCCGCCGCAACGTCTTCACCGTGGTCGGCCTGACGCGCCGCGCCGTGTCCTCAGGCGGGGACCCCATGGTCTTCATCCCGCTGAAGGACGCCCAGGAGGCCCAGTTCCTGAAGGACAACGACGCCATCGTCCGGTCGCGCCGCCGCACCGCGGAAAATCCGGCCTTCAACCGGCCCGTGCCCGGCCTTCTGGACGCCGTCATCGCCTCCCAGTCTGCCAATGCCAACGTCAACGCCGTCCTCGTGCGCCTCGCCCCGGGACGTCCGCCAGGCGACGTGGCCGCGGACATCCGGCGCTGGACCCGTCTGGAGGTCTACACCCGGACCCAGATGGAGGAGATCCTGGTCCAAAAGCTCGTGGCCACCTCGGCCCGGCAGATCGGCATGTTCCTCGTCATCCTGTCCGTGGTCAGCGCAGCCATCGTCGCCTTCATCATCTACACCCTGACCCTGGGCAAGATCCGCGAGATCGCCGTGCTGAAGCTCATCGGCACTCGCAACCGGACCATCGCCGCCATGATCCTGCAGCAGGCCATGGGCCTGGGACTCATCGGCTTCGTCGTCGGCAAGATCGCGGCCACCCTGTGGGCGCCCATCTTCCCCAAATACGTGCTCCTGCTCCCCGGCGACGCGGCGCGCGGTTTCGCCGCCGTCATGGTCATATGCGCCCTGGCCAGCGTCATGGCCATCCGCGCGGCCCTCAAGGTCGATCCGGCCGAGGCCATAGGAGGCTGAACATGACCACGGGCATCCGCATCGAAGACGTGCGCAAGCGCTACGGTCACGGCGACACGGCCGTGGACGCCCTCAAAGGCGTGGACATGGAGGTCGCCCCCGGCGAAGTGGTGGGACTCATCGGCCCTTCGGGCTCGGGCAAGACCACGCTCCTCAAGTGCCTTGGCGCGGTCATCGAGCCCACGGGCGGCAGGATGACCCTGGGCGACGACCTCATCTACGACCACGGCTGGAAAATTCCCGACCTGCGCGCCCTGCGCCGCGACAAGATCGGGTTCATCTTTCAGGCGCCCTATCTCATCCCCTTTCTCGACGTCACCGACAACGTGGCGCTGTTGCCCATGCTCTCGGGCCTGCCCAACTCCCAGGCCCGCTCTCGGGCCCGCGAACTCCTGGAGGCCCTGGACGTCGGACACCGCGCCCAGGCCATGCCGTCACAGCTCTCGGGCGGGGAGCAGCAACGCGTGGCCATCGCCCGCGCCCTGGTCAACCGGCCGCCGGTCATCCTGGCCGACGAGCCCACCGCACCCCTGGACAGCGAACGCGCCTTGGCCGTGATCCGCATCCTGAACCGCATGGCCGCGCAGTTCGAGACCGCCATCATCGTCGTCACCCACGACGAGAAGATCATCCCGACGTTCCGCCGGCTCTACCAGATCCGTGACGGGCGTACCCACGAGCAGGTCGGGGATGGGAGAGAGGTGTGAGGGAGGGGAAGAAGAGATGCGGGGCGCTGGCCCTTGACCCGTTTATGGGGTAGGTGATGAGGCCCGGGTGGCGGGACCGCCTGGGAGGAACGTAATCGAAGGAGAAATGTATGGCCGATCAATGTGGACTTATGGATTTGACTGAAGAGGATGTTTTGGACGCCATGCGTTCCATGCAGGGTTACGTGGACATCACGCCCGGAACCTTTCGGGAGATATACGAGCTGGCGTACGACCTGGCCCTGAAGCGCGTCCGGGCCCTGGGCAGGGCGGACGAGATCATGTCCTCGCCCGTGCACTGTCTGGAGAAGGGCATGAAGGCCCCGGAAGCGGCCGCGCGCATGGCCAGCCTTGGCGTCAGCGGCGCGCCCGTGCTCGACGGCCAGGGGCGGGTCTGCGGCGTGGTTTCGGAAAAGGATTTCCTGCGCCGGATGGGGCTGCCAGGCACGGCCACCTTCATGGCCGTGGTCTCCACCTGCCTGAACACGCCGGGCTGCATGGTCGCGGACCTGCGCGGGCTCCTCGTGGACGACCTCATGACCAGCCCGCCCGTGGTCGCCTCCCGCGAGACGCCGGTGTCCGAGATATCGGAACTGTTCGCCAGGCATTCCATCAACCGTCTGCCCATCTGCGACGGCGACGGCCGCCCCGAGGGCATCGTGACCCGGACCGACCTCGTCGGCGCCATGTGCGGGAGGTAGGCGTGGAATACTTCAGAAAAATGCGCGGCACGACCCAAAGCCCGCCGCGGGTCGGGAATGCCGAGGTGGTCTGGTCCTGGGTCGGGGCCTTTCTGGGCATCGCCCTGGTGGGGCTCATCGGCGCGGCCTTCGTCGACAGGCTGGGCCAGGGCCTCCTGATCGGCTCCTTCGGCGCCACGGCCGTCCTCGTCTACGGCGCCGTGCGCAGCCCCCTGGCCCAGCCGAGAAATGTGCTCGGGGGGCATGTCATCTCCGCCCTGATCGGTGTGTGCGCATTCCAGCTCTTCGGGGACGCCGTCTGGCTGGCCGCGGCCGTGGCGGTCTCCACGGCCATCGCGGCCATGCACGTGACCAAGACCCTGCACCCGCCCGGAGGGGCTACGGCGCTCATTGCCGTCATCGGCGGCGACTCGGTGCACGGCCTGGGCTATATGTACGCCCTCGTGCCCGTGGGCTTCGGGGCGGCGGTGCTCCTGGCCGTGGCCGTGCTCGTCAACAACATCCCCAAAAGCCGGCGCTACCCCGAGTTCTGGTTCTAGCTGCCGAGCGGCATCGTTGCGGCAAAAACGGCTGGAATATTCCTGTAGGCCATGGTACGAGGGGGGGCATTTTCGTCGATGTCACCGGCAACCTGAAAAAAGGAGGAAAACCATGTTCTGTTTTCAGTGTCAGGAAACGGCCAAGAATACCGGCTGCACCATCAAGGGCGTGTGCGGAAAACCGGAGGAGACGGCCAACCTGCAAGATCTTCTGATTTTCGTGCTGCGCGGCATCGCCGTGTACGGGGAACGCCTGAAAGAACTGGGGCAGCCCGACCGCTCCAATGACGACTTCGTCCTGCAGGGCCTCTTTGCCACCATCACCAACGCCAACTGGGACGACGCGCGCTTCACGGCCATGATCCAGGAGGGCCTGGCCCGCCGCGACAAGCTCAGAAGCGCCTTCCTGGCCGCCTACAAGGCCAAGAACGGCAAGGACTTCAGTGAACCCCTGCCCGAGGCCGCCACGTGGAGCGCGCCTTCGTCGGCCTTTGCCGAAAAGGCCAAAACCGTCGGCATCATGGCCACGGAGAACGAGGATGTGCGCTCTCTGCGCGAGTTCCTGATCATCGGCCTGAAGGGCATCGCCGCCTACGCCGAGCACGCCGCGGTGCTGGGCTTCCGCAAGGCCGAGATCGACGACTTCATGCTGGAGGCCCTGGCCTCGACCACCAAGAACCTGTCCGTGGACGAGATGGTCGGCCTGGTCATGAAGGCCGGACAGGTGGCGGTCACGACCATGGCCCTGCTGGACGAGGCCAATACGAGCACCTACGGCCACCCCGAGATCACCCATGTCAATATCGGCGTGGGCGCGAACCCGGGCATCCTCATCAGCGGCCATGACTTGAAGGACATGGAGGAACTGCTCAAGCAGACCGATGGCACGGGCGTGGACGTCTACACCCACGGCGAGATGCTCCCGGCCAACTACTACCCGGCCTTCAAGAAGTTCAAGCACTTCATCGGCAACTACGGAGGGTCCTGGTGGCACCAGAACCCCGAGTTCGAGGCCTTCAATGGTCCCATCCTGCTGACCACCAACTGCCTGGTGCCGCTGAAGAAGGAAAACACGTACCTCGGCCGCCTCTACACCACGGGCGTGGTCGGCTACGAGGGCGCCACGCACATCCCGGACCGCCCGGCCGGCGGGGCCAAGGACTTCTCAGGCCTTATCGCCCAGGCCAAGAAATGCGCGCCGCCCACGGAACTGGAAAAGGGCACCATCGTCGGCGGCTTCGCCCACCATCAGGTCATGGCCCTGGCCGACAAGGTGGTGGAGGCCGTCAAGTCCGGCGCCATCAAGCGCTTCGTGGTCATGGCCGGCTGCGACGGCCGCCAGAAGTCCCGCGAGTACTTCACCCAGGTGGCGGAGGCCCTGCCCAAGGATACAGTCATCCTTACGGCCGGGTGCGCCAAGTACCGCTACAACAAGCTGAACCTCGGCGACATCGGCGGCATCCCGCGCGTGCTGGACGCCGGCCAGTGCAACGATTCCTACTCCCTGGCCGTCATTGCCCTGAAGCTCAAGGAGGTCTTCGGCCTGGACGACATCAACAAGCTGCCCGTGTCCTACGACATCGCCTGGTACGAGCAGAAGGCCGTGGCCGTGCTCCTGGCCCTGCTGTTCCTCGGCGTGAAGGGCATCCGCCTCGGGCCCACGCTGCCGGGCTTCCTGTCCCCGAACGTGGCCAAGGTCGTCATCGAGAAGTTCGACCTCAAGCCCACCGGCACGGTGCAGGACGACATCGCGGCCATGATGGCCGGGAAATAGGAAAAGGGGGGCTTCGGTCCCCCTAGTTCATGCCGTTTCGCCGGAGCCCTCTCGTTGCCGGTCTTTCCGTAACGTCCCGATATTGTCTTGGCGGGCGGAAGCCTCTGAGGTAGGAAGTTCAACGCAGCCGGTGCATCGTTCAGGGCTGCCGGAAAACCTCATGGACATCCTCAAGATCCTCATCGTCGACGACGAAACCAACATCCGCAAGACCCTGGCCTACTGCCTGGCCGCCGAGGGGCACACGGTCGTGGCCGTGAGCAACCCGGCCGACGCCATGGAAGAGAGCCGCAGGCTCGTCTTCGACATGGCCTTTCTCGACCTCAAGCTCGGGGAGGAGAGCGGCATGGACCTCATCCCCGCTCTGCTGGCCGACTCGCCCTGGATCAAGATCGTGGTCATCACGGCCTTCGCCTCCATCGAGAGCGTGGTCGAGGCCATGCGCCGCGGCGCGACGGACTATCTCTCCAAGCCCTTCTCGCCCGACCAGGTCAAGCTCGCGGCTGGGCGCATCGCCCGCATCCGTGAGCTGGAGATCCAGATCGCGGCCCTCAAGGAAAACATGCAACGTCTGGGCCCCGAGGACAGGCTGCAGAGCGCCAACGTCGGCATGCAGCGGGTCATGGAGTTGGCCAGGAAAGCGGCGCCCTCCGACGCCATCGTCCTGCTGCAGGGCGAGAGCGGCACGGGCAAGACCGTCTTCGCCCGGGCCATCCACGCCTGGAGCTCCAGGGCGGCAAAGCCCATGGCCGTGGTCGCCTGTCCGGCCATCCCCTCGGAGCTGCTGGAGAGCGAACTCTTCGGCCACGCCAAGGGCGCCTTCACCGGGGCCATGCGCGACAATCCGGGGCGCATCGCGGCCTGCGAGGGGGGCACCCTGTTCCTGGACGAGGTCGGCGACCTGGCCCCCGGCGTGCAGGCCAAGCTGCTGCGCTTCATCCAGGACAAGGAGTACGAGCGCCTGGGCGAGTCCGCGTCGCGCAAGGCCGACGTGCGCATCATCGCCGCGACCAACGTCGACCTGCAGAAGCGCGTGGCCGAGGGCCGCTTCCGCGAGGACCTCTTCTACCGCCTCAACGTTATCAGCCTGACCGTTCCGCCTCTGCGCAGCCGCCCCGAGGACATCCTGCCCCTGGCCATGGATTTCCTGGCCTACTTCGGCCGCGCCAACCGCAAGCGCATCCTGGGTTTCACCGACGAGGCGCAGCTCGCCCTGGCCAGCCACCCCTGGCCCGGCAACGTCCGCGAACTGCGCAACGCCGTGGAGCGGGGCGTGATCCTGAGCTGCGGCGAGATGATCGGCAGGGCCGATCTGCCGGACAGCGTCGTCCCCGCCGACACCGCCCCGAAGATCGGCGATCCCGTCCCCCTGGCGGCCATCGAGGAACTGCACATCCGCAGGGTCCTGGCCGCTTCGGCCTCCCTGCAGGCCGCCGCCGACGCACTGGGCATCGACCAGGCCACCCTGTGGCGTAGGCGCAAGGCCTACGGCATCTGATTTTTCCTTTTCGGCCTTGCATAATGCAAGGTTCCAAATCCCCGCATCACGCAAACTGCAATACCGTTCCCCGGTTCTTTCTTTCAACTCTTTGAAATATATAAAAATATGTTTGGCCTGGCCCTTGCTTTCGTAGGGCCAGGCGCGGAGGGCAACGCATGACGCTCAAAAAAAAGATTCTGCTCGGCTACGGCCTTTCCTTCGCCTTCATGGGCCTCGTCGTCATTCTGGCCGTGGTCAACCTGATTTCCCTGGGCAGGGCCACCGAGGCCATCCTGAGCGAGAACTACCGCAGCATCCTGGCCGCGGAGAACATGGTCGACACCATCGAGCGCCAGGACAGCGCCATCCTTCTGATGCTCCTGGGGCAGGGCGGCGGTGCGGAACTCTTTCGCAGCAACGAGGCGGCGTTTCTCGAATGGCTGGCCAAGGCCAGGGACAATGTCACCGTCGGCGGTGAGGGAGAGCTGCTGCAAGGCATCGAGCGCGACTACGCGGCCTACCGCAGGGCCTTCGAAGTTCTGGCGGCAACGCTCCCCGATCACGGCGCGTCCGAGGCGGCGGGCTACCTGCGCGACGTCTCGCCGCTGTTCACGCGGGTCCGGGACGCCTGCGTCAGGCTGCGCCTCCTCAACGAGGAGGCCATGTACGGCGCAAGCCTCAGGGCGGGCGAGGTCGCGCGCAGCGCCATCTGGTCCACGTCCCTCGTGGCCGCGGTGTCCCTGGGCGTGGCCCTGGTGTTCAGCATGGTCCTGGCGGACCGCATCGTGCGGCCCATCAGCCGGTTCATGGAGGCCTCGCGGCATATTTCGGACGGGGACTACGCGGTGCAGGTCCCGGTCGGTGGGTCCGACGAGCTGAGCCATCTGGCCGGCGAGTTCAACCGCATGGCGACCCAGGTGGGGCGTTACCATGCCATGAACATCGAGCAGATCATCGCGGAGAAGGACAAGAGCGAGGCCGTGCTGGCCAGCATCGAGGATTCGCTCGTGATTTTCGACACGCAGCTGCGGGTCACGGGCATCAACCCGGCGGCGCGGCGTCTCTTCGGGACGGATTTCGCCGGACCCGGCGACGTGCATTGCGCCGACATCGTCCCGGACGCCAGGGTCTGCGACCTCGTCCGGGCCACGGTGCGCACGGGGCAGCCGCCGGCCATGCCGGACGAGGAGCGCATTCTGGTCTTCAAGGGCGAAGGCCGCGCCGCGCACCACCTCTTCTCCGTGACGGCCATCGGCAGCGGGAAGAACCTGTCCGGGGCGGTTCTGCTGCTGCGGGACATCACCCGGCTGAAGCAGGTCGAGCAGCTCAAGAACGACTTCGTCATGGCGGCGTCCCATGAACTGCGTACGCCCCTGACGAGCATCGGCATGAGTGTGGACCTGCTCCTCGAACATGCCGCGGGCAGCCTGACCGAGAAGGACCGGGAACTGCTGGTCGCGGCACACGAGGAGGTGGGGCGCATGAAGTCGCTGGTCAGCGACCTGCTGGACCTGTCCAGGATCGAGGCCGGCAGGATCGAGATGGAGTTCGAGCCGGTGCCGGTGGAGACGCTCTTTTCGCACGTGCAGTCGGTCTTCAGGAGCCAGATGGACTTGAAGGACATTTCCTTCCTTCGGGAGATCGACGGGGATGAGCCGTCGGTCCGGGCCGATGCGAACAAGATCGCCTGGGTGCTCAGCAACCTGGTCTCCAACGCCCTGCGCTACGTCGGCCGGGGCGGGCGCATCGCGCTGCGGGCCAACGATGACGGGTCCTGGGTCCGCCTGGCCGTGGCCGACGACGGGCCGGGCATCCCGCAGGAGTACCAGTCCAGGATATTTCAGAAATTCGTGCAGGTCGGGGACAGGGAGAGCGAGGGCTCGGGCCTGGGGCTTGCGATCTGCAAGGAGATCGTGCGCGCCCATGGCGGCACGATCTGGGTCGAATCGGAACCGGGGAGGGGGAGCACGTTCGTCTTCACCTTGCCCAAGGTGTTCAGGGAGCCGTAAATGAAGTGCGCAAAAGCAAGTGTGTGTCCGGCGGTCCAGGGCGGGGAGCTGCTTCTCGTGGACCCGGACGGTGTCGTCGGGGGCGCTTCCCCGGAGGAATGCGTCTCCGGCACCATGCAGTGCCTGGAGCGGACGGCCGATGGATGCGTGTCCACGGTAGCCGTCGTGGCCGCCAGCAACGCGCAGGCCCGGAGGTTCGCGTTGCCGGATCTCGTCGGCTTGCTGAAACGTTCCGGCCGCGTCCGTAGCGTCGTGGCGGTCATGCCGCATCGGCACCGCGTGCTGCTGGAGAGCTTCCGCCGCAACGGAACCGATTTCATCGCCGTCATGAATTTCAGGAGGCTGGACGCTGCCGGGATCAAGGAGGCGGTCCTGCACCTCGGCGCCGCGGACAGCCCCGAACGCCAGCTGGCGCTGGTCTGCCCCTTCCTGAACTACTGCGCCGTCGACGAGCGAACCGAAATGGCCGTGTGCGGCGCATACCGCAACAGGATGGTCCTCGGGCCGCAGCGCCTGCAGGCGTGGTGCGAGATGGCGGCCCATGCGCACTGCGAACAGTTTCTCCATCCCAGGCGCTGCGCATGACCTTCCGTTCCCGCATGCTGAAGATGCATCCCGCGGCTCTCGTCCTGGCGAGTTTCCTGGCCGTCATTCTCATCGGCAGCCTGCTGCTCATGCTGCCCGCCGCGACCTTTGCCGGCCGCATCGCCGCCGTGGACGCCCTGTTCACCGCAACCTCGGCCGTGTGTGTCACGGGCCTGACCGTGGCCGACACCGCGACCACCTTCACCCTGTTCGGCCAGGCCGTCATCCTCGGCCTCATCCAGGTGGGGGGGCTTGGCCTCATGACCATATCCGTGGCCCTCTTCAACTGGCTCGGACGCAGTGTCTCCATCCGGCACAGGCTGGTCATGCAGGATGTCTTCACCCACACCCCGCGCGAGGACATTGCCAGCCTCGTCAGGAGCGTCATCCTGTTCACGCTCGGCGTGGAAGCCGTCGGGGCCGTCCTGCTCACCCTGCATTGGCTTGTGGAGTATCCGTTCGGGAAGGCGTTGTATTTTGGCGTCTTTCATTCCATCTCAGCGTTCTGCAACGCCGGGTTCGCTCTTTTTCCCGACAGCCTGGTGCGCTACAACGGAAGCCTGCTTCTGAACTTCGCCGTCTGCGCCCTCATCGTCATCGGCGGCATCGGCTTCCCCGTATTGTACGACCTCCAAGCCTGGGCGACCGGCCGCAAGGGGTCCAGGGGTCGTTTGGCGCTGCAGACCAAGGTCGTGCTCTGGACGACGCTCATCCTCATCACGGGAGGCTCCGTGATGTTCTATCTGCTCGAAATGCACGGCTCGCTGCCGGACGGGCCCCCGGCGCAGAAGTTCCTGGCACCGGTCTTCCAGTCCATCACCTGCAGGACCGCCGGCTTCAACACCGTGGACATCGGCGCCCTGCAGGACGCAACCCTGACTTTCATGCTTTTCCTCATGTTTTTTGGTGCGTCCCCGGGATCGTGCGGCGGCGGCGTCAAGACGACGACGCTGGCCCTGCTGGCCGCCTTCACCATCTGCCGCGTCCGCAAAAGCCCGCGCGTCAACATGTTCCGCAAGAGCGTTCCGAACGAGACCGTGACCCGCAGCGTATCCCTCGTCCTGGTTTCCCTGAGCATCATCGGACTGGCCGTGTTCCTGCTCCTGGCCGGGGACGCGGTGGGCGAGAGCGCCCTGGCCACGCCTCACGGGTCGTTTTTGTCCTACATGTTCGAGACCGTGTCGGCCTTCGGCACCGTGGGGCTGTCCATGGGGATCACGCCGTCCCTGACGGTATGGGGCAAGCTGGTCATCACCTGCATGATGTTCATCGGGCGGGTCGGCGTGCTGACCTTCACCTACATCGTCGTGGGCGCGGGCCCGGCCAGGGGCGTCGAGTATTCCGAAGAAAACCTGATGATCGGATAGAAAAGAGGTCTGAAGATATGAAACGTTTTGCGGTGATAGGCCTTGGCAACTTCGGTTTTCACGCCGCCAAGGCGCTCTACGAGGATGGCAACGAGGTGCTGGCCATCGACTCGGACCGGGCCAGGGTCCAATCCATCGACCCCCATTGCTCGGAGGCCATGGTCCTCGACGCGACGGACAAGGAGGCGGTCAAGTCCCTGGGCCTGGAGGAGACGGACGGGGTCATCGTCTCCACGGGGACCAAGATCAGCAACAGCATCCTCATCTGTCTGTACCTGCAGGAGGCCGGGGTGAAGAAGATCCTGGCCAAGGCCATCGACGACGACCACGCCAAGATCCTCCGGCGCATGGGTGCCACCGAGATCATCCATCCCGAACGGGACATGGCCATCCGCGTGTCCCGCAATCTCTCCCGGCCCAACGTGCTCGATTTCATCCCGCTGGCGGAGGAGTTCGACATGATCCAGGTCGGCGCCCCCCGGGAGTTCATCGGCAAGTCCCTCATCCAGCTGAACCTCCGTGCGAGGTACAACGTGCACGTCATCGCCATCAAAGAACTCGTGCCCGAGAACTTCGTCCTCGTCCCGCCCGCGGACTACGTCATCAAGGACAGCGACATCCTCGTCATGCTCGGCAAGTCCGCGGACATCCGCCGGATCAAGGAACTCAAGTAGCCCGGCGGCATGCGCCCATTCGGCTAGTCCCGCTTGAAGAAGAGCGGGTTGTCCGGAACCTTGCGCGGGCGGCGGTTCTCGTCCACGGCCACGTAGCGGAACAGGCCTTCCGTCACCAGCTGGCGTTCGGCCTCGTAGGCCCCGACGAGCTGCCGGGCCCAGACTTCCAGCTTGATGTCCATGGAGGAGGTCCCCACGCGCTGGAGCTCCGCGTAGATGCAGACGGTGTCGCCGACCTTGACCGGCTTGTCGAAGGACATCTTCTCCACGCTGACGGTCACTGTCCGGCCCTTGGCGATTTCCGAGGCCATGAGCCCACCGGCCACGTCCATCTGGGCCAGCATCCAGCCGCCGAAGATGTCGCCGTTGGGGTTGGTGTCCTTGGGCATGGCCAGGGTGCGCAGGACCAGCAGCCCCTTGGGCTGGCGTCCTGGTCTGTCGGGCTCTGACATGGGCTCTCCTCGCGGTGCGGCCACGGCCCGGACGGGCGCGGCCGGGTTGGGGTTGCGTTCCGGCATTTTTCATCCCTAGCAGCAACACCATCCCGTTGTCGAATCGCGGGGGGCCGCTTCGGGGCCGGGCGACGGGAAGCCGCCGGCTCAGGTCCAGGTCCCTGCCGGTTCCCGCAGGCCGCGCAGGAACGCGCCGAGCGCCTTGTCCTGCTTCAGGATGTGTTCCAGGAGCCATGTCGTGAAAAAGTCGCTCAGGAACGCAGCGTCCCTGCCGCCCATCTCCAGGCCGAAGTGGCGCAGCTCCCGCACCAGCTGTTCGTGTTCGGCGTCATGTTCCCTGCGGTTCGGGTAGTCGTGCTGCAGCATGAGCCTCAGCTCGGTGGCGAAATGGTATTCGGTGTACGCCAGGAGCACCTTGAAAAGGCTCTCCACCACCAGGCCATCCCCGACCTGCAGGGTGGAGCACAATCTGTTGACCAGCGAGACCAATTCCGCGTGCTGCTCGTCGATCTCCCCCACGCCCACGACATGCTTTTCGCTCAGCCTGACGCCGGTTTCGGGCTGTTCTGCCTCTCCGGCGAAGGCGAAGCCGTTTCGGCCCTTCTTTTTGCTCAGGTACATGGCCATGTCCGCGGCCATGAGCAGGCTGTCCATGTCGGCGCCATGCTCGGGATAGAGGCTGATGCCGATGCTGGCGCCGACCGAGCACGTCAGCGTGTCGGACAGGGGAATCTCGGGGGTCACCGCGCTCAGGATCTTCCGCGTCACGAGTTCGGCCCCGTCCTGGCCCTCGATCTCGCTGAGGATGACCACGAACTCGTCGCCGCCCATTCTGGCGACGGTGTCGGTGGCCCGCACGGTTTCCACGAGCTTGCCGGCGATGGTCTTCAGGACCGTGTCGCCCGCGTCGTGGCCGTGCTCGTCGTTGACCTTCTTGAACCCGTCCAGGTCGAGGAAGAGGATGCCCAGACGCTTCTGGTTGCGTTTGGCGACGGACAGGGCCTGGGACAGGCGGTCGAAGAAGAGCGATCGGTTGGGGAGCCCCGTCAGGCGGTCATGGTAGGCCAGTTCATGCAGATGCCGCTCCGTCTCCTTGCGCTCGGTGATGTCGTGGGCCGCGGCGTAGACTAGGCCGTCGCGGCCTGCCGCGGACCATTCGAGGCAACGGTAGGACCCGTCCCTGTGCCGGAATCTGGCCACGAAGTCGGAAATGGTCTTGCCGGCGGCGATGTCGGCCAGGGTATCGAAAACCGCTTGCGTGTCGTCGGGGTGGAAGAGGTCGACGCAATGTTGACCTTCCAGTTCCCCGGCAGCGTACCCCATGCCCTTTTCCCAGGCCGGGTTGAGTTTCTGGCAGACGCCTTGGAGGTCGGCGATGACGAGCAGGTTCGGGGAAATGGAAAAGAAGCTTTCGAGTTCCGTCCGGACCGACTGCAGTTCGATGCCCATGCGTTCGGAACGGAGGCGCGTCGTGCGGCGCCAGCGCTGCGAGCTGAAGAGGGCTGCTGCCCCGGCCAGGGAGACGGAGCAGAAGAGGACGATGGAGACGCGAACATTATGGCGCCAATACAGGAACACGGTGTGCGTGTCCCTGCCGACGCCCAGGACCAGCGGCGGACTCAGCTTGAGGCTCGGCGACTGCACCGTGCGCAGGATGAGCAGGGACTCTTCCTGCGCGGCATAGCTTTTCCCCTCGAACAGGGCGGATTCGAGTCCGCTCTCGAGGTGACGCGTGAAAAATGTGCCCGGGATGGCCAGGTTCGAGCCGACGAGTCCCGGCCTTTCGGGCACCCAGAGGAGGATCGTGCCCGAGCCGTGGACCAGCCTGGCCCATGAATTGGGAGCGTACAGCACCGCGGTCATGATGGCCCGGAAGAACTCCGGGTCGACGGCGGCCGTGACCAGGCCGGCAAAGGAGCCGTCCGGCGCGATGAGGCATTTCGTGATGTTGACGGTCAGGTCGCCGACGGTGCTGTTGAAGGGGCGGCTGACGTAGAGGGCATCGTCGGCAGGTCGGTCGCGGGGAGTCGTGAAGTATTCCTGTGCCGCCGCGTTCTGGCCTGCGTGCTCATCGAGGTTGGACGCGAGGATTGCGCCCGACGCGTCGATGATGTCCAGGGAGCGGACGCTGGTCATGGCCGTGGCCAGGATCTTGAGCCTGGCTGCGGTCGAAAGGGCCGCCGAGCTGTCACGAAGGCGTTGCGTGAGCGCGGGAGGGGGGAATGCGTCCCGGAGGTTGCCGAGGGTCGCGCCGATCTTTCCGAGCTGGGTCTCGACCATGTACTCGCTGACCGAGGCCACGGCCGTCAGGCGTTCCTGTTCCCGAGCCTTGATGGCGGCGTATTCACGCTGATTCTCGTATGTCAGGACGGCAGCCAGGATGCAGGCGCAGACCGCGAAGGTCGTCCATTCTGTGCGGAATGTATCCGGCTTGCCGGACATGGCTTGCCTCCCGTCACATCGTCACCAGTTACACGTTCCTGCCGTGATGGGTAACAGACTCCCTGCGGCGTGTCACCCCGGATGAGCAAACCTGCCGGGTGCGGGCGCGGGAGGACGCTTCGTCAGGGCCGGCGGCAGGCTCTGGCGATGGCCGCCTCCAGGGCGCCGATTCCTGCCGGCTTGCCGACATAGTCGTCCATGCCATGGGACATGAATCTCTCGCGGTCCCCGGCCATGGCGTAGGCGGTCAGCGCGATGATGGGGACCGGGGCCCTGCCGGTCCGGGTTTCCGTCTCCCTGATCAGCCTGACGGCTTCGGTCCCGCCCATGAGCGGCATCTGGATGTCCATGAGGATCAGGTCGAAGTCGGCATTTTCCCAGAAGTCGAACGCCTGGCGGCCATTGGTCGCCAGTACGACAGCGTGGCCCGCCTTTTCCAGGATGCGCCGCATGTAGAGCTGGTTGGACGGATCGTCCTCGGCCACCAGGATGCGCAGGCCAGGGCGCGTTTCCCCGGTCCGAAACCCGGCACGCATATCCCTCTGGGCGCCTGCATGCAGTTCGAAGGGCAAAACCACATGCATCGAGGTGCCCATGCCCGGCTCGCTTTCGATGAAGATGTTCCCGTCCATGAGTTCCACCAGGCGCTTGACGATGGCCAGGCCCAGGCCTGCGCCCTGGTATCTGCGCGTGTAGGATCCCTCCACCTGGACGAAGGGCTTGAACAGCTCGCCGAACTTGTCGGCGGGGATGCCGATGCCCGTGTCGTGCACGGAAAAGAGAACGCGCAGCGCATCTGCCCGCGGCGAGGCCAGAGGCGTCATCTCCAGGGTGATGGAGCCCGAATCCGTGAACTTGAGGGAGTTGCCCACCAGGTTGAAGAGGACCTGTCGCACGCGGGCGGCGTCGCCCACGAGGCGCTGCGGCAGGTCGGGATGCAGGGCGCAGGACAGGGGCAGACTCTTTTCCCGGGCCGCGAGGCTGAAGAGGTCGGACACGGATTCGGCCAGCTCCGCCGGACTGAACGTTTCGCGCACGATTTCGACCTTGCCGGCCTCGATCTTCGAAATGTCGAGGATGTCCGAGAGCAGCCGGGTCAGCCGGTCCGAGGAACGCAGGGCCATGGACACGAACTCGTCCTGTTCCTCGTCGAGCTGCGTGGATTGCAGGAGCTGCATCATGCCCATGACGCCGTTGAGGGGCGTGCGCAGCTCGTGGCTCATGTTGGCCAGGAACTCGGATTTGGCGCGATTGGCGGCTTCGGCCTCCTCCTTGGCGCGCAGCAGGCTCGCTTCGACGGCCTTCTGGTGGGTGATGTCCAGGGCACAGACCAGGACCAGCGGCGCGCTTTGCACTTCCAGGTAGTCCGCGCTGAGCAGCAGGCAGCGGTCCTCGCCTCCGGACTCGCCGTGCAGCAGCCAGAATTCCACGTTCTGTCTGCTCTGCCGGTCGGCGAAGGTGTCCCGGATGACGCCGCTCATGGCGCACATCGGGCAGGCCTGGCCGAATCCGCAGCCCAGCGATGACGCGTCGTGGTTCGGGCAGCCCAGCACTTCGCCGCAGCGCAGGCCCAGGATGTCCTCCTCGCTGCGGCCGATGAACTCCAGAGCCGCCCGGTTGAGCTTGCGGACCCGCGTCTCTTCATCGAACAGCACCATGACAACCGGGGCGCTCTTGTGCACGGCCGAAAGCTCGGTCAGGGTCGACCGCAGGTCGTTTTCGGCCTGTTTGCGGGCCGTGATGTCGCGGTTGCAGCCGCGCCTGCCGAGGTATTTGCCGTCGGCGTCATAGATAGCCTTGCAGACGTGGCTGATCCAGACGACTTCACCGGCGGGCTTGATGATGCGGAATTCCATCTCCCTGTGGGCCGGGCGCAGCGCGTCTGCCTCGTCGAGGTGGGACAGCCAGCGCTGCCGGTCGTCGGGATGGATGACGGAGCGGATATGCAGGCCGAAGTCGCCAAGAAACACATCCGGGGCCAGGCCCGTGATCTCGCGCGAGGCCGGGGAAACCCAGAGGTACTTGCCGTCCGGGCCCCGCCAGTATTCCCAGTCGTGGGTGTTGTCGGCGATGACGCGCAGGCGCTGCTCGCTCTCCCTGAGCGCGCTTTCGGCCAGTTTGCGCCCAGTGACGTCCTCGCGGATGAGGATGCCGCCGCAGGCCCTGCCCGCGTCATGCAGGGGGATGCCCCTGACGCTTTGCCAGGCCGACCCGCCGGCGGAGAGGCGCGGGATGAAGACGCTCTCCAGGGCCAGGGGCTGGCCTTGGATCAACCCTTCGAGTTCGTCCCGCAGACCGGCGGAAACCAAGCCGGGCAGTTCCGTCAGATGGAGGCCGAGAAAGAATTTCTGGCCGAGTCGACCCCTAGCGAAGGTTTCCAGATGGAACCGGTTGACGAAGGTCACGCGTCCGTCGCGGTCATAGGTCATGATGGACAGGGGGAGGTTGTCCACCATGGATTGGTAGACGGCCGCATTCGACCCGCCCGCGTCCCGGACAGGGCCGGGCCGCGACTGCAGGCTCAGGAGCAGACTTTCCAGCTCCGCGATGCGCGCACGTGCAGCGATGAGATCCTGCTTAAGGCGGGAAGAGGGGGGCGGCGCGGATGAATCGTGCATGGTTCCGGGGCTGCGGTTGTTTGGGGGCCGGAAGGCGCCGGTCCTGCCCGGATGCCTGCCGGGGCGGTTTTCGGTATAATCAATGTGACAGATGGCGGGGGCTGTGGTCAAGGGCGGGGAGAAGCTGATGGGGGGCGAGATGGACCCTATGGACGAGATGGACCCTATGGACGAAATGGACCAAATGGACGAGATGGACCAAATGGACCACGCATGAACCCGTCCATACTGTCCATTTCGTCCATAAGGTCCATGCAGCTCCCTCCCCCATTTTTGGGGCTCCACTTTTTCCCTATTCTCAAGTATGGTTTTCTTGAATCGGCATGCGCGGCGTCCGGCGGCGCAGGGTTTTGGCTCTCAATCTTTTCAGGAGGGAACGCGAATGCAATCAAACAGGAACGACGGAGGCTGGAGCCCGTATCTGGCCGGGGCTTTGGTGGGCGTGCTGGCCATTCTTTCGGCCTATGCCACCACGGTCTGGCTGGGCAAGACGACCTATCTCGGCGCCTCGACGACCTTCGTGCGCGGGGCGGGCATCATTGAGAAGCAGGTCGTGCCGGAACGCGTGGAGGCCAACGAATATTTCACCAAGGAAAAGGTCAAGGTCGACTGGCAGTTCATGCTGGTGCTGGGCATCTTCGCCGGCGCGTTCATCGCGGCGTCCACGGACAAAAGCTTCAAGCTCGAAGGCGTGCCCCCGGTCTGGAAGGAGCGCTTCGGCCCGTCCGTGGGCAAGCGGGCCGCGGCCGCCTTTCTCGGCGGCATCGTGGCCATGTTCGGGGCGCGCATGGCCGACGGCTGCCCGAGCGGGCACGGTCTGAGCGGCATGATGCAGCTTTCGGTCAGCGCCTTCGTGGCCCTGGCCATGTTCTTTGGGGTCGGCATCGTCGTGGCGGCAATGGTCTACGGGAGGAGGAAGTGATGGACACTGCGCAGATCATGGGACTGGTCACCGGCATCCTGTTCGGGTTCCTGTTGCAGAAGGGGCGCGTGCTGCGCTTCGAGAAGCAGGTCGGGGCCATGCTCCTCAAGGACATGACCATCCTCAAGTTCATGCTCTCGGCCATCATCGTCGGCATGGTCGGCGTGGCTCTGTTGTCGGATGCGGGAGTGATCGCCCTCAGTCACAAGCCCATGAACGTCGGCGCCATCCTGGTCGGCGGCGCCCTGTTCGGAGCAGGCTGGGCGGTCATGGGCTTCTGCCCGGGGACGTCCGTGGGCGCCCTGGGCGAGGGCCGCTGGCACGCCGCCTTCGGCATCGCCGGCATGATCGCCGGCGCGGCCCTCTACGCGGAACTCTACCCGCTGATGAAGGCCACGGTCCTGTCCTGGGCCGACCTGGGCAAGATCGGCCTGCCCGAAACCCTGGGCGTGTCGCCCTGGGTGGTCATCATCGTCTTCATCGCCGTGGCCCTGGGGCTTTTCCGCTGGTTCGAGAGCAGGGGGCTGTGAGGGGAGAGGCGGCAGGGCCGTGGACGAGATGGGCGTGATGGACGGTATGGACGCTGCCTGGGGAGAGCTTCGTAATGGCCAGTTCTGCCGAGAGATCCTGGGCAGCCACCAGGTCCATGACGTCCATCTCGTCCATCACGTCCATCTCGTCCATTGAGCCCTTCCTCCCCCCAGTCCCTTTCATTTCCCGAAGCCGCAGGCCGGGTAGCGGCACGTCCCGCAGTTTTCGCACAGGCCGCCGTGGCCCAGGGCCACGATGTCGCGGCGCGTGAGGCGTTCGCCCGCCAGGATGCGGGGCACCACCAGATCGAAGATGCTGGCCTTGTAATACATGACGCAGCCGGGCAGACCCAGGATGGGCACATCGCCCAAGTAGGCCAGCATGAACATGGCGCCTGGATAGGTCGGCGCGCCGTAGGAGACAACCTCGGCCCCCGTGGCGCGGATGGCCGCGGGTGTCTGGTCGTCGGGGTCCACGCTCATGCCGCCGGTCACGGCGATGAAGTCCGCGCCCTGGCGGACCAGGGACGTGATGGCGTCGACGGTCAGGCCGACGATGTCGGACACGAAGACCTGGTCCACGACCTCGCTGCCCAGGTCGTCGAACTTGGCGCGCAGCAGGGGGCCGAAGCCATCCTTGATGCGGCCGTGGAAGATCTCGCTGCCCGTCGTCACCACGCCGACCTTGGCGCGCCGCAGCGGTTTGACCTCGATCAGGGGGGCGTGCTCGGCGCAGACCGCCTCGGCCGCGCGCATGAGTTCCTCGGGGACGACCAGCGGTATGACCCGCGTGCCGGCCAGAACGCGGCCGGGGCGCACGCGCTGGTGGCGGTGGATGGTGCTGAAGGTCACGTCTTCGATGGAATTGAGGCGCATGAGCCCGTCCACGTCGATGCACAGCAGGCCGTCCTCTTCGGCGGTCAGCGTGACCTTGCCCTCCTGGGGCTCGCTCAAGACGATGCCGCGTCCGGCCGCTGCCCGGGCCAGGCGGACGGCGGCCGTGTCCTCGTGCACAAAGCCGTCGGCCGGGTCGAAGACGTAGAGGTTGGCCTTGCCGATATCGAGCAGCACGGGGATGTCCTCCTCCCGCACCACGTGCCCGCGCCGGAAGGCCGGGCCCTTTTCGCCGCCCGGCACGATCCGGGTGATGTCATGGCAGAGCACTGTTCCGACAGCGTGTTCGACAGCGATCGTCTTCATGTCTTTCTCCTCGTTCAGGGTCTGTGAACATCGTGATCAGCCTGCCGACGCATGGCCAGCAGGGTCAGGTAGTCGTCCATGGTGTCCACGTCGCGAAACACGGCGGGGTCACCGATTTCGATCTGTCGCACATGCCGGGCGTTGTCGCGCAGCATGTATCGGGCGCCGACATCGCCCGTCAGCCCTTCCGCATCACGCATCAGCTCGCGGCCGATGATGGCGGGGTTGCCGGGACGGCCCTCGTGGACCGGCACGAGGGCCGGGGGGAGGGCGGCCAGAAAGCGCGCCACGAGAAGGTCGATGAGCGGGGCGCCGACCAGGGGCTGGTCCCCGAGAAGGAACATGACGCCGTCGGCATCCGGCCCGTGGGCGAGCCCTGCGCGAACCGACGTGCTCTGGCCGGAGGCGAAGTCGGGGTTCAGGACAACGTCGAGGCCGCGTGCGTCGATCCGTGGCAGGATCTCCGCATGGGCGTTGCCGAGGACCAGCGTCACGTGTGCGAGGGTCGAGGACCGGGCCGCATCGATGACGTGCTGCAGCAGCGGTCTGCCGTGGAAGGGCAGGAGCTGTTTGACCGCGCCCATGCGCCGTCCGAGCCCGGCGGCCAGGATCACGCCCCGCACGTTCATGTTCGGACCTCCAGGACGCACGGCGTGCGTCCGGCCGAGCCGATGCCGGCCCGACGGGGCAGGGCGCCGGCATCATGCAGCAGGTCCAGTATCGCGCGTCCGTGTTCGAGGGCCTGCGGGGCGTCGGCCTGGTTCAGCCAGAGCAATTTCGCGGCACCTTGGGGAGCGCCCTTGAACAACCCTTCGGGGTGGGCGCAGACACGGGCGACGGAAGCCGGGGTGACCGGGGCTCCGCAAGCAAGGCCGCTCAGTTTCGCGAAACACGCGCTCCGGCAGACGTGACGTTCGTCCAGGGGCGCGCCGACGCCCGTCAGTCCCACCACGGCCAGGACATGGGTGCTGCGGCCGGGGACGACAGGCTCGTGCGCGGCCGGCGCCTTGAGGGGCAGGCAGCGCGCTCCGTCGGCCTCGACCAGGATCCAGTCGAAGATTTCCGCGTCCGACAGTTTGTGGATGAAATCCGGCATGAGCCCCATGAGCTTGCCGTTCTCCATTGCCCAGGCGACGCAGACCGGACGACCCAGGGCCGCTGCGTCCCGGCATTCGTCGAGGAGCGCCTCGTTGTTCTCGGCCAGGATGAGACGGGCCTGCCGCGGCTCAGGGGGGAATATCCTCGTCGTGGTCGTGCAGGCTACCCGCAGTCCGCGTTCGGTCAGTTCCGCGGCCAGGCGGTACATGGCCGTGGTCTTGCCTCCCGCGCCGACGATGGCCAGCAGGCCCCGCTCGGGCAGGGCCAGGGCCTCGGTCATGGTTTCGGGCGCGGCCACACTCAATTGTACGCCCTCATGATGCACTCAAGCACCGCCCCGCCGATGGCGCGGCCCTTGTCGGAGATGGTGTGCAGGTAGGCCATGTCCCCGCGCGGGTCGATGTCCCCGAGCTTGAGGCCCTGGGGCACATGGCCGTTGGGGCGGATCTGTCCGCGCAGGAGCCCGGAGATCACGGCCGTGACGGGCGAGCCGTCGACCCGTCCCAGAATCTGCCCCTTGTTCACCAGGTCGCCGAGAGAGCAGTCCCAGACCAGCTTGCCCGGCACGGGCGCACGCAGGACGCGCTCTTTCGAGAATCCGCCGATGGTGCCGGGAATGCCCGTGTTGGGGGCCGCCATCCCTTCGGTGATGATGCGCCCCAGGTCGTGCCCGCGGTTGGTCTCGACGACGAGGTGCGCGTCCTGCCCGGCCTCGAAGCCCGGCCCCAGGCCGATGACCAGCGGCGCGTCGCGCACGCTCGTGCCCAGGTTGCGCTTGGCGATGATGGCGTCCACGAGCACGTCGGGCCGGATGGCATCCAGGCTCCGCCATTCGGGGTCCACCAGTATGGGGACGTCGCCTGCGGCCCAGGCCGCCTCGATCTGTTCCGGCCCGTCGATGCGCACGCCGCGCACGTCTTCGACCATGCAGGACCCGTCATGCACGGCCTCGCAGAAGCTGACCGTTCTCCGCACGGCCAGGGGGTGCTTCGTCTCCAGGATGACGATGCGGCGCATCCGCGCGTGATGCAGCCGCCAGACGATTGCCGAGGCCATTTCACCGCCGCTCTTGATGGCGATGACCCGTTCGTTCAGGTTCATGGCTCCTCCTCGTGATTTCGGGAACGGGGGAGGGTTGGCCTCCCCCGGTTGTCACCAGCCCCAGGTCAGGTATTCGTGGATGGAGTCGGCGGCCTTGCGGCCCGCGCCCATGGCCAGAATGACCGTGGCCGCGCCGGTCACGATGTCTCCGCCGGCCCAGACCCCTTTCTTGCCCGTCTTGCCCGTGTCCGCGTTGGCCGTGACGTAGCCCAACTTGTTCAGCGGCAGGTCCGGCGTGGAGCGGGTCAGCAGCGGGTTGGCCCCGGCGCCGATGGCCACGATGGCCAGGTCGCACTCGACGACGAACTCCGAACCCGGCACCTCCACCGGCCGCCTGCGCCCCGAGGCGTCGGGCTCGCCCAGTTCCATGCGGATGCACTCGATGCCCGTCAGGCGGCCCTTGTCGTCGCCCAGGTAGCGCACCGGGTTGCACAGCAGTTCGAAGTTGAGCCCCTCCTCCTCGGCGTGGTGGATCTCGGCCTTGCGGGCCGGCATCTCGTCGCGGGAGCGACGGTAGACCAGGCTGACCTTGTCCGCGCCCAGACGCATGGCCGTGCGCGCGCTGTCCATGGCCACGTTGCCGCCACCCAGAACTGCCACATGCTTGCCGCGCGGGATGGGCGTGTCCACTTCGGGGAAGAGGTAGGCCTTCATCAGGTTGGCCCGCGTCAGGTACTCGTTGGCCGAGAGCACGCCGACGAGGTTCTCGCCCGGGATGCGCATGAACTTGGGCAGGCCGGCGCCCACGCCCAGGTACACGGCGTCGAAGCCCTGCTCGAAGAGCTCTTCAACGCTCACGGTGCGGCCCACGACCACGTCGCACTCGAGCTTCACGCCCTGGGCCTGCAGGCAGGACACCTCGGCGGCGACGATGTCCTTGGGCAGCCGGAATTCCGGGATGCCGTAGACGAGCACGCCGCCGGGCTTGTGGAAGGCCTCGAAGAGGCTGACCTCATGGCCTTTGAGGATCAGGTCGCTGGCCACGGTCAGGCCCGACGGCCCCGAGCCGACCACGGCCACGCGCTTGCCCGTGGCCGCCTCGCGGGAGGGCAGTTCGCAGACGTGGTGCGTGCGTTCCCAGTCGGCGGCGAAGCGCTCCAGGTTGCCGATGGCCACGGCCTCGCCCTTGCGGCCGAGCAGACAGTTGCCCTCGCACTGGACCTCCTGGGGGCAGACCCGGCCGCACACGGCCGGCAGGCTGTTGCGCTCCCAGATCTTGCCGATGGCCTTGTCGAAGTCGCCGGCGGCCATGTGCTTGATGAAGCCCGGGATGTCGACATTGACGGGGCAGCCCTGCACGCAGGCCGGGCTCTTGCACTGCAGGCAGCGCGAGGCTTCGGCCACGGCCTGTTCCGGGGTGTAGCCCAAGGGCACTTCCTCGAAGTTGCGGGCCCGGACCAGGGGCGGCTGCTCGGGCATGGCCTGTCGCGGGGTCTTGGCGGTGCTCATGCGTTGCCTCCTTCTTCCCACTTGCAGCGCTCGTGGCTGCAGCGTTCCTGTTCGGTGTAGGCCCGCAGGCGCAGGATCAGCTCGTCGAAGTCGACCTGATGCCCGTCGAACTCCGGCCCGTCCACGCAGCCGAACTTCGTCTCCCCGCCCACGGTCACGCGGCAGCCGCCGCACATGCCCGTGCCGTCGATCATGATGGGGTTGAGGCTGACCATGGTCGGTACGCCGTAGTCCTTCGTCATGAGGGACACGAACTTCATCATCGGCACCGGCCCGATGGCCACGACCTGGTCCACGCCGCCGGCGTCGAGCTTCTCCTTCAGCACCTCGGTCACGAAGCCCTTGCGGCCGTAGGAGCCGTCGTCGGTGCAGACGTGCAGTTCGCTGGAGGCCCGGCCCATCTTCTCTTCGAGGATGAGCAGGTCCTTGTTGCGGGCGCCGATGATGGAGGTGACGGCGCAGCCGGCCTGCTTCATGCCGCGGGCGATGGGGTGCAGCACGGCTACGCCGGTGCCGCCGCCCACGCAGACCACGTTCCGGCCGGGCTCGATGTGTGTGGGCTGGCCCAGGGGGCCGATGACGTCCTGGTAGGCCTGGCCGACCTTCAGGCGCTTGAAGAGCTCCGTGCTCTTGCCCACGACCATATAGATGACCGTGACCGTGCCCTTTTCCGGGTCCGTCTCGGCCATGGTCAGGGGGATGCGCTCCCCGTTTTCGTTGGCCTTGAGAATGAGGAACTGCCCCGGCCTGGCCTTGGCCGCGATGCGCGGGGCCTCGATCTCGTTGAGGATGACCGTGCCGCCGGCCATCTCCTCGCGGTTGACTATGGTGAACATGACGTTGTCCTTAGAATGCTTTCATGATCATGAGGGTGGTCACGTTGCCCTGGGAGTTGACCTTGTTCTCGAACTCCCACAGCGAACGCAGGGACACGCCCAGGCCCCAGTCGGGCACGAAGACGCTGACTTCCGGTCCCACCGCGTAGGCCTCTTCGCGGTCGTCGGACGTGCCGGGGCCGCTGTCGTCCGTGACCTGCCAGCGGCAGTAGCCGGCCAGGCCCACGTCCCAGATCTTGGCCACGGTCTTGCCCAGGCCCCACTCGAAGTGGAAGTCGTTGCCGTAGGTCACGTCCGTGTCCTCCTGCTCCGAGTGGATCTCGTAGCGGGACAGGATGGAGGCCGACCAGGTCCGGGCCTCGTCGAAATAGAGGGTCGCGCCGGCCGTGAGCATGCCGGTCCAGAAGCCCTTGCCGGGGCTGGCCGGCTCGTCGGCGTCGAAGTCGCCCGTGGGTAGGTACACGCCTACGCCCAGGGCCGCGTCGTACCGGGGGCCGTGCCAGGCCAGGATGGCGGGCTCGATGAGGATGTCGCCCAGCCCGAACTCGTTATCGTCGAAGAACGTCATGCCGCCGGCCTTCATGGAGATGTCGGTGTAGACCAGGGGCACGCAGATGTCGGCCACGACGTTGGCGCCGAGAATCTCGATGCCCGAGGAGTACACGAGGCGGTTGACCAGGGCGTAGACGTTCACGTCGAAGTCGGCGTCGATCTCGTCGCCGTGCTTGTCCCGCAGGTCGTCGGCCGTGTAGAAGAGATTGTACATGCGCCAGTAGACGCCCTGCGGCGGCAGTGTCGCGCCCTTGATGCCCTCGGCGCCGCTCACGTAATGCCCCGAACCGGCCAGGGCCGTCGATCCCGTCATCAGCAGGGCCGCCGTCATGGCGGCAAAGAGCAGTTTCTTCATATTGCCCCTCCAGGGGGAAGCGGCGCAAGGGGGTCGCCCCTGCGCCGTCGTGTTCATGAATTCAGGGCCTTGAATACGCGTTCCGGCGTCATCGGGATCTTTTTGAAGCGATAGCCCGTGGCGTTGGCCACGGCGTTGGCGATGGCCGAGGCCGGGCAGACCAGACTGCACTCGCCCGCGCCCTTGGCCCCGAACGGGCCCGTGGGGTCGTTGCCTTCGACGATGATGGAATGGATCTCGGGTATGTCCTCGGCCGTGGGCAGCATGTAGTTGTGCATGCTGTACTGCTGCTGGCGGCCCTTGTCGTTGTAGGTGATCTCCTCGCTCAGGGCGTAGCCGATGCCCTGGACGGCTCCGCCCTCGATCTGGCCCTCGACGATCATGGGGTTGATGGCCCGGCCCACGTCATGGGCGGCGGTCAGCTTGACGACCCTGACCTGGCCCGTGCGCGTGTCGACCTCGACCTCGGCGAAGCAGGCGTGCCACGGCGGGGCGTTTTCGGGCACGATGCGGCCGACGCCGATGAATTGCTTGTTGCGGACGTGGGCGTGGTAGGCCAGTTCCTCCATGGTCACGGAGTTGCCCTTGCCGTCTTTGACCTCTTCGAGCTGGCACAGGCCCGAGCCCGAGCATTCGTCGAGGCTGCCGGCCATGGGCGCGATGACGCCGTTTTTGATCTCCAGGCGTTCGGCCGCAATGTTGAAGTAGCCTGCAGCGTATTCCAGAATCTGCTTGCGGGCATCGGAGGCGGCGGCTTTGACGGCAGTGCCCGCTGCGTAACAGGTGCGGCTGGCGTGGCTGCCGATGTCGAAGGGTGTTCCCAGGGTGTCGCCGTACGTCAGGCCGACGTTGTCCATGTTCATGCCTAAGGTCTCGGACGCAATCTGCACGAGGCTGGTGCTCGTGCCCGTGCCGATGTCCGGAACGCCGGAAGCGACCTGGGCCGAGCCGTCGGACTGGATGGTCACATAGGCGTTGTCGTAGTCCACGCAGAAGGGCCAGGCGTTGCTGACGTGGGTGCCCACGGCCATGCCGAGGCCGCGCAGCTTGACCGCGCCGGGTTCATGGAGTTTGCCGCGGCGCGACCATCCGATGCTTTCGGCACCCTGGCGGATGCACTCGGGCAGTTCGGACGTGCCGCATGGATACGGGAGGCACCACGGGTCGCCGGGGCGCATGATGTTCTTCATGCGCAGTTCCATGGGGTCCATGCCGAGCTTTTCGGCCATCATGTCCACGGCCTGCTCCATGGCCAGGTTGCCCTGGGGGTTGCCGAAGCCGCGCATGGCGCCGGCGCTGGTGCAGTTCGTGTACACGCTGTGCCCGAAATAGCGCTGGTGCGGGATGCGGTAGATGGCCAGGGTCATGGCACCGCACACGCCGGGAAGTTCCGCCCCGAAGGTGCAGTAGGCCCCCGTATTGAAGACGGCCTTCAGGTCCAGCGCCTGGAACGTGCCGTCCTTCTTGGCGCCGAGCTTGACCGTGACATATCCGGCGTGGCGCGTGTCGGAAGCGATGAAGTCCTCCTTGCGGGTGTAGATCATCTTCACGGGCCGCTTGGCCAGCAGGGCCAGGCCCATGGCGATGGGCTCGGCCTTGCCGCTCAGGCCGATGCGCACGCCGAAGCCGCCACCCACGTAGGGAGGGGCCAAGACGCGGATCTTGCCGGCCGGGACGTCGAAGATCTTGCCGAGAATGGCCCTGGACGGGTGTGGGGTCTGGGTGGTGGACCAAACGGTCACGTTGCCGTCACCGTCGACCTGAGCCACGGCGGCCTGGGTCTCCATCTGGACCTGCTTGACCACAGGCAGTTCGAAGGTCTCCTCGATGATGATATCGGATTCGGCCAGCCCCTTCTCCACATCGTTGTAGGGAATCTTCACTATTTCGGCCGGGATGTTTCTGCCCTCGGGAGTGCAGCCCTTGCCGGCATGCAGTTCGGGCGCCTCGGGCTTCATGGCCTCCAGCGGATCGAAGACCGCAGGCAGGATTTCGTACTCGACCTTGATCAGGGACAGCGCCTTTTCCGCCACGGACTCGCTCGTGGCGGCCACGGCGGCCACCTCGTCACCGACGTGGCGGACGACCTCGTCGAAAAGCAGCTGGTCCAGCACGCGTTCAAGCTGCGGGATGGTCAGGAACATGGGCACGGCGGCGTTGAAGAGGTTCTTGGGGCCGTTCTTGTGGGTCATGATGGCCTTGACGCCGGGAAGCTTCTCGGCCTCGGAGGTGTCGATGGACACGATGCGGGCGTGGGGATGCGGGCTGCGCAGCACCTTGGCGAAGAGCATGCCCGGCAGGAAGATGTCCGTGGTGAAGAGGCCGCGGCCCGTGGTCTTGTCCACGCCGTCGCGCCGGCCGACGCTTTTTCCGACATATTCGAACTGACTCATAAGTCTCCTCCCTTGACGGCGGACGCCCGAAGTTGACGTGCGGCGTCCTCCACCGCTTCCTCGATTTTGACGTAGCCGGTGCAGCGGCAGATGTTTCCGCCCACGGCTTCCCTGATCTGCTCCTTGGAGGGGGACTTGTTCTTGTCCAGCAGGGCCTTGGCCGACATGATCATGCCCGGCGTGCAGAAGCCGCACTGCACGGCGCCCTTGTCGATGAAGCTCTGCTGCAGCGGGTGCAGGCCGCCCGGGCCCTCGACGCCCTCGATGGTCTGGATGTCCGCGCCCTGGGCGCGCATGGCCGGGATGAGGCAGGCGTTCATGGCCTTGCCGTTGAAGATGATGGTGCACGCGCCGCACTCGCCCTTGCCGCAGCCGCGCTTGGTGCCCGTGAGGTGCATTTTCTCGCGCAGCACGTCGAGGAGCATCTCCGCAGGGGAGACGGCCATCTCGACGACCTCGCCGTTCAGTCGGAATGAAATGATCTGGTTCGGCATGTTCTTCCTCCGTTATGCTTTGCGGGCGTCTTCGACAGCCGCTTGAAGGACCCGTTCGACGAAAACGGGCAGGACTCCCATCCGGTATTCCTTGGAACCGCGGATGGCGCTGCTGCGGAACATGGCCTGGTTGCGGGCCAGCTGTCCGGCTTCGGTCAAGGTGGCCGCGCTGACGGGCGCGCCCTTCAGGAACTCCTCGGCGTCAAGGGCGTGCTGCGGGCCGGCGCCGACGGGGGCGATGATGAGCCGCGCCCATTCGAACCTGTCGCCGTCGAGGGCGACCATGGCCGAGACGGCGAGCATCGGCAGGGCCAGGGCCTTGCGCTGCTCCATGCGCAGGTAGGCGGAACCCTGGTTCTTTTGCTTCACGGGAAATTTGACGTGGGTCACGACCTGGCAGCAGCTGTCGATGCAGGACAGGCAGACGCCGGCGTACATGTCCTCCAGCGGCATGGACTGCATGCCCTCCTGCGTGGTCACTTCGGCCGTGGTTTCCAGGCAGGCCAGGGCCACGGCGGCGTCGGCGGCCGGGTTGCCGGTCACGATGTTGCCGATGATGGTGCCCATGTTGCGGATCTGCAGGGAGCCGACCTTGCGGCAGGCCTGAGCCAGGGCCGGGGCGTGCTTCAGGATGAGCTCGGATTTGGACGCCTGGGCGTGGGTCACGCTCGCGCCGATGCGGATGAACCCGTTCTCCTCCGTGATGTTTTTGAGTTCCGCGATCTGGGTCAGGTCGACCAGCACGTCGCAGGTGTTCTTGCCGTCCTGCAGCTCCAGCATCAGGTCCGTGCCGCCGGCGATGATCCGGGCCTTCCCCCTGTTGGTGCTGAGGACCGTGACCGCTTCGGATACGGTCGCCGGGAAAACGTAGTTTTGAACCATAACTGTCCTCCGTGGTGTTTTCGAACGCGGCCGGGATGCCGGTGCCGAAATTCGATCCCTGTATTGGAAGGAACGTGCCAGGTTGTATGACAGTGCAACATGCCGGAATTTAAGGATGGCTTGAATGAGAAAAGAAAAAGGCCATAACAAAAGTTATGGCCTGGATGAGGCGAAATGCAGTGGGAAAATCAATTCAGATCATGGTTTCGCATAGATGGGTTCATGTATTCCCCAGGTGCGGGTTATGCAAAAAGTTATGAGCCGCCTTTTTTCAAGCGCTTGCTGAGCGCCGGCTGGGAGATGCCGAGCCAGCGCGCGGCCAGGGTCTGGACGCCGCCCGCGCGGTTCATGGCTTCGCGCACGAGGGCCTGCACGGTCTCCTCGATGGTCGGCAGGGCGGCTGGGAAGCACAGCTCTTCGGCCGCGCCGAAAAGTTCCGAAGTGTCGTTGTCCGGTCCGCAGGAGAAGTCGCCGCCGTTCCAGCTGCCCATGGCGTCGAAGACGTAGGCGCGCAGCTCGCGCACGTTGCCGGGGAAGGGGTAGGCGCGCAGGCGGCTGACGAGGCAGCGGCTCGGCTTCGGTGCGTCCTTGCCGAAACTGGCCGCGGCCTCGGCGATGAAAAGCTCCAGCAGCACGGGTATATCCTCGGGGCGTTCGCGCAAGGGCGGAATGCGGACCATGTGGGTGCGCAGGCGATAATAGAGGTCCTTGCGGAAGCTTCCCTCGCGGGTCATGGCCTCCAGGTCGCAGTTGGTGGCCACCACGACCCTCGCCTCGGACGGGCGGGGCACGTCGGCCCCCAGGGGCAGGTACTCCCGCTCCTGTAGCAGGCGCAGCAGCTTGACCTGCGACGATTCGCCCAGATCGCCGATCTCGTCGAGGAAGAGCACGCCGTCGGCGGCCTGCTCCACCAACCCCTTGCGGGCGGCGACGGCCCCGGTGAAGGCCCCCTTGCGGTGGCCGAACAGGGTGTCGCTGAAGACCACGTCGTCAAGTCCGGCCACGTTGACGGCCACGAAGGGTTTGCGCGGGCAGGTCAGCTTGTGCACGGCCCGCGCGGCCAGCTCCTTGCCGACGCCCGTCTCACCAAAGATGAGGATGGGTTCGGACGACGCGCTGACCGCCTCCAGGTACTGGAAGATCTGCCGCATCTTGGGGCTGTCCGTGGCGATATGCTCGAAGGCCTCGGGCCGGGTCAGGCGGTCCAGCACGAGGCATTGGCGCAGAGACGTGTTCTCGCGGCGCAGCCGGCTCATTTCCAGGGCCGTGCGCACGGAGGCCACCAAGCGCTCCTCCTCCACGGGCTTGGCCAGGTAATCCAGGGCGCCGAGCTTCATGCACGCCACGGCCGATTCGATGGACTCCACGCCCGTGGCCACGATGACCGGCAGTTCCGGACGCGCCTCCCGCACATGGGCCAGTATCTCCTGGCCGGTCACGCCGGGCATGCTCAAGTCAAGGATCATGGCCCCCAGGGGCCGCTCGTCGATGATGCGCAGAGCCTCGGCCGGGTTCTGGCAGCAGACGGTGTTGTCGATGCCGCTTGCGCGCAGGCACAGGTCGAAACTGTTCAGAATGTCGGCCTCGTCGTCGACGATGAGGACGGGAAAGGTCTGGATCATACGGCGGCGTCTCCTTCGTGGCGTGCGGGGAAAGTCAGGGTGACCGTCGTCCCCTCGCCCTGGCGGGAATGAAAGGTCAACTCTCCGCCGTGCTCCTGCATGATCCGGGAGGAAATGGAAAGCCCCAGGCCCGTCCCGCCGCAGGCGCGCTTGGTGGTGTAGAAGGGGTCGGTCACGTGGGGCAGGTCGTCGGCCGGGATGCCCTGACCCTCGTCCGCCACATCGAGCCAGACCTGTTCCCGCCGCGGATCGAAACCGGTTCTGATTCGGATGGCCTTGGACTTGTCGTCCAGGGCTTCGCAGGCGTTTTGGAGGACGTTGATGACGACCTGCTCGATCTTCTGGAAATTGCCCCGAAAATGCGGGATGCCAAGCCCGTAGCCGATTTCCAGGCGGTCCGTGGCCTTCTGCAGCTGGTTGTCGAGCAGCAACGACGCGGCCTTGAGCACGCCGTTGATGTCGATGACCTCGTTCAGCACCGTGGAGCCCTGCCGGGCGTAGTTCTTGAGGTCCTGCACGATGTGCTTGATGCGCTTGGACGAGGACATGACCCCGGAGAAGAGGTGCGGCACGCGCTCGCGGGCGAAGGAATAGCGGAGGTTGCCGAGGAGGAAGTCCCCGTGCTCGTCCATGTACTGGTCGAGGATGACCCGCGCGTCGTACCACATGCGCGACAGCAGGGGGACGTTCAGGATGATGGAGTTGTTGGGGTTGTTGATCTCGTGGGCCACGCCCGAGACCAGGATGCCAAGCGACACCATCTTGCCGGCCTGCACGAGCTGTTCGTATTCGACCTTGGCGCGCTTTTCGGCGTCCTTGCGCTCGGTGATGTCTCGGAAGGCGGGGACGTTCAGGATGATGGAGTTGTTGGGGTTGTTGATCTCGTGGGCCACGCCCGAGACCAGGATGCCAAGCGACACCATCTTGCCGGCCTGCACGAGCTGTTCGTATTCGACCTTGGCGCGCTTTTCGGCGTCCTTGCGCTCGGTGATGTCTCGGAAGGCGATGAGGGTGGTGCCGGAGCGCAGGGCGGCGCGCTTGACGTTGGCGATGAGCACCCGCCTGCGGCCGAACTTGTCGGTGATCTCGACCTCCAGGTTGTTGAGCTCCTGCGCCGTCTGCAGGTCATGGGGCGAGAAGAAGCGGGAGCCGACGAGGTCGAAGATGGTCCCGAAGGCGGCGATTTCGTCCGCGTCGTAGCCGAAGATGCTGTCCACGTTGCAGCTGACGAAGACGATGCGCCCCTCGTCGGTGGTCAGGAAGATGGCGTCCCAGATGCTCTCAAGAGTTATGCGGTGGAACTCCTCGGACTCCTGCAGCATGTCGACCCAGCGCTTGTAGCTGGTCAGGTCCTTGTAGTTCTTGACGATGCCGAGCACCTCGCCCTTTTCCCCGCGCAGGGCCGCGGCCTTGACCAGGCAGGACTTGCGCTCGCCCGACTCGGACACGAACTCCTTTTCGAAGTCGGTCTTGGACGAGCCGACCACGATCTCCTGGATGATGCAGTGGTCCGTGCACCTGTGGCGGCAGGGGAAGATGTCGAAGCACTTCTTCCCGAGGATGTCATCGGCCGGCTTCTCGACCAGCTGGGCGAAGGCGAGGTTGGCGCGGACGATGTTGCGGTCCGAGTCGAGGACGAGGATGCCGTCGCCCGAGGTGTCGAAGATATGTTCGAGTTCCATGTAGGCGTGTTCAAGATGCCGCTCGGTGCGCTTGCGGCGGGCGATCTCCTCGTTCAGGGACTCGTTGTACTCCTGCAGGGCCCGCGTCCTGTCCTCGATGATCTTCTCCATCATGTGCAGCAGGGCCTGCTTTTCGTTCTCCTTGATCTTGAGGTCCGTGATGTCCTTGAAGGTGGCCAGCACGTAACCCTTCCCGTCCACTTCGATGCGGTTCAGGACGACCTGGGTGTCGATCATCATCCCGTCGCGGCGGATGTCCTTCCACTCGAACTTCTGGATGTTCCCGCGCAGGGCCTCGCTGACCTTCCTGCTGGCCATCTCGTAGGAGTTCTCCCCATCGGGTTGGAAAAGGGGCGCGAAATCGCTCGGGAAGAACCCGATGATGTCCTCCTTCTCGCACCGCCAGATCTGGCAGGCCTCCCGGTTGCACTCGGACAGCTTCTCGTCGATGAGCAGCACGCCGTCGGACAGGCCCTGGAAGATGGCCTCGTACTTCTCCAGTTTCTTCTGCAGCCGTGCGATTGTCCTGTCCTTTTCCTCCAGGAGCCGAGCCGTGTCCTCAGGCTGGGCCGCAGGCTTCGAATCGCCGAAATGGGGGATGTCCATGATGCCCTCGCCGGGAAACTTCAGTGAGCAGGCAGTCCGGGCACGGATCTGTACTGCCCGGAAGGTTTTTGTGTGAAGCGCCTTCATAGCGGAGGCGGGGGGGAGAATAAAGGAAGAAAGTCCGCTGCTCGAATTTCAAGGCCTTGGAAAAGCGAAAGGCCGGTTGAGCCCGGCCTTTCGCGTGCGTCGCTATTTCGTGCCTCGTTCCTTGTACCAGTCGCTGGAGTCCTCCAGGAGGCGGTTCAGGCGCTGGACCATCTTGTGCGGGTCGGCCAGGTAGCCGTCCATGAGCAGGGCGGATTCGTAGAGCTGTTCGACCACGGTGGCCACGAAGTCGTCCTGCTCGTTTTTGGCGAAGACCGAGAGGAGATTGCGGACCAGCTTGTGGTCCTGGTTGATCTCGAAGATCTTCTTGGGGATGGAGGAGTCCTTGGTCACCATCTGCATGATCTTGTGCATCTGGGAGGTGGATCCGTCGGGGCTGACCAGGCAGGACGGGCTCTGGCTCAGGCGCTTGGAGATGCGGACCTCGGTGATGCGGTCGCCCAGGATCTCCTGCACGCGCTTCAGGAAGCGGTCCATGTCCTCGGACTCTTCCTTGGACAGCTCCTCGGGCTTGTCCTTCTTTTCGGCGCTGTCGGCGAACTTCTCGATATTCGTGATGTCGGCGTTCTCGGTGGCCTTGAGCTCGAACTCCTTGAACTTGCGCAGGCTGTCCATGACGAACTCGTCCACGGGCTCGTAGAGGTAGATGACTTCGAGCCCCTTGGTGCGGAAGATCTCCAGGTGCGGGTTCTGCTCGATGGCCTCGCGGCTGGGGCCGGAGATGTAGTAGATCTCCTTCTGCCCGTCCTTGGCCGCCTCGATGTACTCGTCCAGGGAGATGAGCCCGTCCTTGTCCTCGTGGCGGGAGGAATTGAAACGCAGGAGTTCGCCAAAGGCCTCCTGGTTGGCGAAGTCGGCGTAGCCGAGCTTGAAGCGCTTGGCGTGCTCCTTCCAGAACGTGGCGTAGCGGTCCTTGTCCTGGCCGAGTTTTTTCAGGTGCGAGAGGATCTGCTTGGTCAGGGTCTGGGCGATCTTGCGGATGAGCAGGTTCTCCTGCAACGTCTCGCGCGAGATATTGAGCGGCAGGTCCTCGGTGTCGACCACGCCGCGCACGAAGCCCAGGTACTCGGGGATGAGGTCCTTGTTCTTGCTCTGGATGAGAACCCGGCGCACGTAGAGGTCCAGGCCGTAGTTGTCGCGGTCGAAGCCGAAGGCATCCTGGCTGCGGGGGGGCACGAAGGCCAAGGCCGAGAACTGCACGGGCGCGTCGACGCTCAGGTGCAGGGTATCCAGGGGCTCCTCGTGGTCGTAGGTCAGGAACTTGTAGAACTCCGTGTACTGCTCTGGCGTGACCGAGAATTTGTTCTCGCGCCACAGGGCCTGCACGGTGTTGGCCTTCTCGCCCTGCACGAGGATGGGGAAGGAGATGAAGTTGGAGTGCTTCTTGATGATGGACGTGATGCGGTGCTGCTCGGCGAACTCCTTGCCATCCTCCTTGAGGTGCACGGTGATGGTCGTGCCGCGCGGCAGGTCCTCGTCCAGTTCGGCCACGGTGTAGGTGCCCAGGCCGTCGGAGGTCCACTCGACGGCCTTTGCGCCGGGGCGGAAGGAGCGGGTGCGGATGGTGACCTTGTCGGCGACCATGAAGACCGAGTAGAAGCCCACGCCGAAGCGGCCGATGATGTTGGACGAATTGCCCTGGTCGGCCATGGCCTGGCGGATGAACTCGGCCGAGCCCGAGCGGGCGATGGTGCCGATGTTGTCCACCAGCTCGTCCTGGGTCATGCCGATGCCCGTGTCGGCGATGACGAGCTCGCGCTTCTCCTCGTCGGCGGTGATGGAAATCTGCAACTCCAGGTCGGGGCTGACGATTTCGGCCGAGCGGTTCTGCTCGAAGCGCAGCTTGTCCAGGGCGTCGGAGGCGTTGGAGACCAGCTCACGCAGGAATATTTCCCGGCTCGTGTAGAGCGAATGGGTAATGATGTCGAGGAGTTGTTTGATTTCGGTCTTGAATTCGAATTGTTGTGCGGAAGACATGTCCACTCCTTGGTTTGAAAATTTCGATGGCACCAAATAAATGGCCTTGGCCGGTTGTCAAGGGCGGCGGCAGCAAGGTGATTTTCCCCGCGATTTTTGCTTGACCGGGGCAGGGGGCTTGGGTAGAGAGTTTTTCCTCTCACGTGGTGGGTGTAGCTCAGTAGGCAGAGCACCTGGTTGTGGCCCAGGATGTCGCGCGTTCAAGCCGCGTCACTCACCCCATTCGCATATACGGGACAGCTCGCTGTCCCTTTTTTTCTCCCTCGTGGTGGGTGTAGCTCAGCAGGCAGAGCACCTGGTTGTGGCCCAGGATGTCGCGCGTTCAAGCCGCGTCACTCACCCCATTTGACACTCAGGCAGAACCGGATAGAAACTGGTTCTGCTTTTTTTTGGAGGTCTGTTTGGCATTCACCGGCATCAACCATCTCGCCATGGTCACGGCAGACATGGACAAGACCGTCCATTTCTGGCGCGACCTGCTGGGCATGCGCCTGGTGGTGGGCATGGGGCATCCTGGCTACCGCCACTACTTCTTCGAGATCACGCCGACGGACTGCATCGCCTTCTTCGAATGGCCGGGCGTGGAACCCGTCGCGGAGAAGGACCACGGCGCTCCGGTCAAGGGACCGGCGGCCTTCGACCACCTGTCCTTCGGGGTGGACAGCGTCGACGAATTGAGCCGCCTGAAGGACCTCCTCGAAACCAACGGCTTCTGGGCCTCGGAACTCATCGACCACGGGTTCATCATCTCCCTCTATTCCTTCGACCCGAACAACATCCCCATCGAGTTCAGCTGGCCCGTTCCCGACTGCGACGTGCACGAAAGCCCCATCATGATCGATTCCCGTCCGACGCCTGCGGCCCGCGAAGGCAGCGAGCCGAGGCCGAATCGCTGGAAGACCCCGGGCCCGCGGACAGAAGAGTTCGACATCTACCCCGGCGAAGCGGAAGCCGTGCGCGCCGCGTTCAGCAAGAAGAAACCGTGAGCGACGGGAACTCCCGCCTCACCTGCAAGGATTTATAATGGACAAACTTGTCATCGAAGGCGGTATGCCCCTCAAGGGCACCGTGACCATAAGCGGTTCCAAGAACGCCGCATTGCCTATCCTCCTGGCCTCCATCCTCGTCGACGGGGAGGTGCGCCTGTCCAACGTGCCCGATCTGCGCGACATCGGCACCACCCTGAAACTCCTGGAACTGCTGGGCTGCACGGCGGAATACGCCGAAGGCGAAGTCTACCTCAAGTCCTGCAACCTGAAGCCCGAAGCCCCCTACGACCTGGTCCGCACCATGCGCGCTTCGGTCCTGTGCCTGGGACCGCTCCTGGCCCGCCTGGGCCGCGCCCGCGTGGCCCTGCCCGGCGGCTGCGCCATCGGTGCCCGGCCCGTGGACATGCACCTGAAGGGCCTGGAGCAGATGGGCGCGGTCTTCGAACTGGAGAGCGGCGACATCATCGGCAACTGCGACCGCCTGAAGGGCGCCCACATCCAGCTCGACTTCCCGACCGTGGGCGGCACCGAGCACCTCATCATGGCCGCCACTCTGGCCGAGGGCGAGACGGTCCTGGAAAACGCGGCCCGCGAGCCCGAGATCCAGGACCTGGCCGAGTTCCTGAACAGCTGCGGGGCGAAGATCTCCGGCCACGGCACGAGCGTGGTGCGCATCCAGGGCGTGGAGAGTCTGCACGGCACGTCCTACCGCGTCATGCCGGACCGCATCGAGGCCGGCACCTACCTCGTGGCGGCCGGCATCACCAAGGGCGACCTGACCCTCAAGGACTGCCCGGTAGACGCCCTCGACGCCGTCATCTTCAAGCTCAACGAAATGGGCATGGTCATCGAGGGCGACCGCGACACCCTGCGGGCCACCGTCGACGGCCCCCTGAACTGCGTGGACCTCTCCACCCGGCCCTATCCCGGCTTTCCCACGGACATGCAGGCCCAGATCATGGCGCTGATGTGCGTCAGCCGCGGTGCGGGCGTCATCACCGAGGGCATCTTCGAGAACCGCTTCATGCACGTGCAGGAGCTCGCCCGCCTGGGCGCGCACATCTCCCTCTCGGGCCAGAGCGCCATGGTGCGCGGCGTGGACTCCCTGAAGGGCGCCACGGTCATGGCCTCGGACCTGCGGGCCAGCGCCTGCCTCGTCCTGGCCGGCCTGGCCGCCACGGGCCGCACCGACGTGCGCCGCATCTACCACCTGGACCGCGGCTACGAGCAGATGGAAGTGAAACTCGGCGCCGTGGGCGCGAGGATCAGGCGCGAGAAGGAATAAAGGCCTGTCCGTCTGCGGCCGCAGAGTTCACCGCGCGGACACGAAAAAACCTCGCCGGGTATCATCCCGACGAGGTTTTTTTGTGCTGCCGACCCGGTTGGCCGCTACTCCTTCGTAGCGTTCGCCTCGGCCTTGGCCGGCGGGTCGGGGAAGTGCAGCTCGCGTTTGAGGAAGCCGCGGATGCGCAGGTATTCGGTGATGTTGTTCTCACCGCGCAGGACCATCTCCCAGCCCGGACGCTCCATGACCACCAGGACCGGGATGCCCTGGAAGCCCTTCATCTTGAAGTAGGCCCGGGCCGTGCGCACGGTCTGGCGCAGGTCGTCGCTCACGGGCGTCGGCTCTGGCTTGTCCAGGCTCTCGACGCGCAGGATCTCCAGGAAGGGGTTCTGCTTGCCTTCCGGGGTGTTCAAGACCGTGGCCAGGCGGTAGAAATCCTCCTCCTTGTTGTCCGTGCAGGCCAGGTGCCATTTGCCGGGCAGGGTCTGGGCGTTGATGGACAGGTTGGCCAGGATCTTGGAGCAGTGGTCGCAGTGCAGGCTGAAGAAGAGCACGTGCTGGGGCGCGTTGTCCGGGGAGTTTTCCCAGGTCGTGAAGGCCGTGTCGACGATGGCCGGCGGGGTGACGTTCAGGTCCAGCACCGCATTGGCCGCGAACCCGCCCGTCCATACGGCGATGCCCAGGAGCACGGTCAGCAGGGTCCTCCGCACCCAGGAGAACAGGGACAGGGTGACGAAGAGCATGGCCCCCACCGCGACGCACAGCAGGCATTTCTCCTTGAGGCCCATGAACTGGAAGCCCAGGATGGCGCCGTCGAAGGCCAGGGCGCCGAAGAGGAGCAGGGTGGCAGAGCCCCAGATCCACTTTTTGTCGTAGCGGCCGCCGAAGAAGGCCAGGGACCACAGGAACCAGAAGAAGGCTGCGCCCATCTTGATGAGGTTGCCTTCGCCGAAGCGTACGTACTCCCCGACCACGTCGCAGGACGAGGTGGTGCAGAAGGAGGTGTGGCGGATGGCCTGCATCCAGACTTCGGCCGAGAGGAACGAGGCGGCCAGGAAGAGAAAGGTGAGCAGGGCGTATCGTGAGACCTTGGTCATGACAGACTCCCGGTTGAATGAATGCGTGTTTGTGTATCGCTTCAGGGCGTTGCGTCAAGCCGTGTTGCGTCGCGGCTACCGCAGGCGCACGGCGTGCTTCTTGAGCAGCTCGTAGAGCCGTGCGCGGGAGAGCCCGGAGCGCTCGCATGCCGCCGCCACGTCGCTGCCGCACTGTTCGGCGAGCTGCTGCAGGTAGGCCTTTTCGAGCTGGTTGACGACCGTTTCGCGGGCGTCCCGGAATTGGGGCAACGCTCCTCCCGGCACGAAGGGCATCTGCAGGGGGCGGGTCAGCGGGCCCGGGTCGATGACCACGGGCTGAGCCTTCTCGGGTTTCGGCCGGAAGGCGCTCCGGGCGATGCCGATGCGCACGTCGATGGGCAGGTGATGGCTGAAGAGGCTCGGTTCGTTCGCGGCGTTGTCCACGGCCACGGCGATGGCGTTGACGAACTCACGCACGTTGCCCGGCCACTGGAAGGCGGCCAGGGCGCCGAGGAATTCGGGCGTGAGCTGCTTGGGCGGGGCCTGGTTCTCGCGGCAGATTTTCTCCACGTAGTACTCCGCGAGCAGCGGGATGTCCTCCTTGCGTTCGCGCAGGGACGGGATCTGGATATGGTGCCCGTTCAGGCGGTAGAAGAGGTCGCTGCGGAAGTTCCCTTCCTCGACCATCCTGCGCAGGTCGCGGTTGGTGGCCGCGATGACGCGGAAGTTGCTGGCGACCTCCTCCTTGGAGCCGATGGGCCGGAACTTGCGCTCCTGCAGGACGCGCAGCAGGTTCTTCTGCAGGTCGAGGCCGAGTTCCGCGATCTCGTCCAGGAAGACCGTGCCGTTGTCGGCCAGCTTGAAGAGGCCGTCGCGGGATTCGTGGGCGCTGGTGAAGGAGCCCTTGACGTGCCCGAAGAGGGTGCTCTCGGCCAGGTGCGTGGACAGGTTCGTGCAGTCGATGACCACGAGCTTGCCGGGCGTGCCGCTGTTCTCGTGGATGCCGCGGGCGAAGAGTTCCTTGCCCGTGCCCGTCTCGCCGGTGATGATGACGTTGGCCTTGCTGCGCGCGGCCTTGCCCATGGTTTCCAGGCAGGCCATGATCTTGGGGCTTTCGCCGATGATGGCGCTGCGTTTGACCTTGCGTCGCCCGCCGGCGCCCTTGGAGGCGCGGTAGGCCATGGCCCGCTGCAGGATGAGGGTGATGGCGCTGACCGAAATGGGCTTGCCCACATAGTCCCAGGCGCCGTTGGCGATGGCCAGGGCCGCACCGTCCGAGTCGCCGTCTCCCGTGAGGATGACCACCTCGGGCAGGGACGCGGCGGCCTGGAACTGCTTGATGTGGGCCAGCCCGTTGCCGTCGGGCAGGTTCACGTCGAGGAAGATGAGGTCGCAATCCGCGCCGGCCTGGGGGGCCAGCGCTTCCCTGATGGAATGGGCCACGGTGCAGGTGTGCCCCATGCGTTCGATGATGCGCTGGAAGGAGCGGGAAAAATCCTGGTCGTCGTCGATGATGAGAATGTCGGCCACGTGTGTCTCCGGAGAATGTTCTGTCCGCATTTGTCGGATTTTGTCCGGAAAAGCAAGATTCACGTGCGCCCTGCGCGGAGTTGCGCCATGTGCTGAAAACATCCTCGGCTTGCGTCTGGCTTTTTTGAAGTCTTGGTTGTAAAAGGAGAACTTGAGTCCGGCCAGGGGCGCCTTCCCGAGCTGCATGGAGTGCCGGGGCGAACCCGTGTCGGTCCGTGACCATCAACGATTTTCACGTCAAGGAGTTCAGCGTGAACATGACCGAACAAGCGATCCGGGTGCTCAGGTCGAGGCCCCATGCTGTTCCCGCCTTTCTGACCGTCCTCGTCCTGCTGGCCTGCTTCGCCGGGGCCCAGGACACCGGCGCGCTCATCCTCGAACGCTGCCAGGACTGCCACGAGATGGACAAGGTCTGTCTCGTCGGGAGCGATGACGCCAAGTGGTGGCAGGAAACCGTGCTGCGCATGGTCGAGTACAAGAGCGAACTGCTCACGGCCGACGACGCATCCTCAGTTTCCGTTTTTCTGGCCGATCCGCAGAAGCGCGCCTCGGTCTGCACCCCCAAATGACAACACCATACCGGAGGAAGCCATGAAATACGTATTCGTCTGTCTTGCCGCCTGCCTGTTTTTTGCCGCCCCCGCCCTGGCTGAAGGTCCGGCCGACCTCTATGCCAAGAACTGCAAGGGCTGTCACGGTGCCGACGGCTCCAAGGTGGCCATGGGCATGACCAGGCCCCTGAATTCCCTGACCCTTGACGAGGTCAAGGCGGCCCTGTCCGGCTACAAGTCCGGGACCTACGGCGGCGCGAAGAAGGCCATGATGGAGCGCGTGGTCAAGCCTTTGTCCGACGCGGATCTGGAAGCCCTGGCCGCCCACGTCGACAGCCTGTAGCCGCGAAGTCCCCGGACGTGCCGGACGTTCCCGCTGGGCGGGCCCGGCAGGCCCGGGGACAGTTTTTCCAATACCCGGGCCGCGGGCCCGCAAACCCTGCCGAGGTCAAGGTGCGACCGACCATCCTCATTCTCGTCCTGCTCCTGCTGCCGCTGCCCCTGGCGGCCCAGACCGCGGTGCAGCAGGCCCGCCAGGCGGCCCAGGCGTCGACCGCGCAGGAAACGGCCACGGCCGGCCAGGCCGAGCAGGCCGTCCCGCCCGCGGAACATTCCGGCCACGACATGTCCGGTCATGTCGGTCACGACGCGGCCGCCGGGCAACCCGCTTCCGGGGCCGCCGCGGATCACTCCATGCACGCCGCCCCGGCCGAACCATCACAGGCGCCGCATGTCCACCAGGAGCCAGCTCCGGCGGCTCAGGGGACGCAGGACGTCGGCGTGACGGAGAAGCTCGGCGGTCACATCGCCGCCGACGCCAGGTTTCTCGACGAAACGGGCCGGCCCGTGACCATCGGGCAGATCATCGACAAGCCGACCATCGTCGTGCCCATCTATTTCTCCTGTCCCAACGTCTGCGCCATCATCCAGAGCTCCCTGACGCAGGTCCTGCCCGACGTGACGCTCACGCCTGGCGTGGACTTCCAGGTGGTCAGCGTCAGCTTCGACGAGACGGACACGCCGGAGCTGGCCGCCAGCCAGCGCCGAAACTACCTGGCGGCCATGGACTTCAAGTACCCCGAGAGCGGCTGGCGCTTCCTGACGGGCGACGAGAAGAACATCCGCCTGCTGACGGACTCCCTTGGTTTCGGCTTCCGCCGCTCGGGCAAGGATTTCCTGCATCCCGTGGTGGTCATGGCCGTGTCGCCCAAGGGCAAGATCGTGCGCTATCTCTACGGCACCAAGCCCCTGGCCTTCGACCTGACCATGGCCGCCACCGAGGCCGGGAAGGAGCAGGTCGGGCTGTCCGTCAAGCGCGTCCTGGCCTACTGCTTTTCCTACGACCCCGAGGGCAAGCGTTACGCGTTCAATTTCATGAAGATCACGGCCACAGGCATACTCGTCATCCTGGGCGTGCTCCTCGTCTCCCTGCTGCTGGCCGGCCGCAAGAAGCGCCGGCCTCGAAACTGATTTCCGGAGGTCCCCCGATGCCCAGTCCCGGCGAAACCGTCCCCTTTCTCGATCCGCTTCCGGGCAGAAGCGGCCTGACGTCCTGGATCTTCTCCACGGACCACAAGCGCATCGGCATGCTCTACCTGTGGTGCATTCTGACCATGTTCGCCGTGGGCGTGGTCATCGGCGTGCTCATGCGCCTGGAGCTCATCGCCCCGGGCCGGACCATCATGGGCGCCCAGACCTACAACGCCATGTTCACCCTGCACGGCGTGGTCATGATCTTTCTCTTCGTCATTCCCGGCATCCCGGCGGCTTTCGGCAACATCCTGCTGCCCCTGCAGATCGGGGCCGAGGACGTGTCCTTCCCGCGGCTGAACATCTTCTCCTGGTGGCTCTACCTGACGGGCGCGGTCCTGGCCGTGACCAGCCTCTTCACGGGCGGCGGGCCGCCGGACACGGGCTGGACCTTCTATGTGCCCTTCAGCGAGCGGACCACGACCAACGTGTCCCTGGCCGTGGTCGCCGTCTTCATCCTGGGCTTCTCGTCCATCCTGACGGGCCTGAACTTCATCACCACCATCCACCGCCTGCGCGCGCCGAAGATGAGCTGGGGCAAACTGCCGCTTTTCGTCTGGTCCCTCTACGCCACGGCCTGGATTCAGCTCCTGGCCACGCCGGTGCTGGGCGTGACCGTGGCCCTGGTCTTCATCGAGCGTCTGCTGGGCATCGGCCTCTTCGACCCGGCCAAAGGCGGCGACCCGCTCCTGTACCAGCACCTGTTCTGGATCTACTCGCACCCGGCCGTGTACATCATGATCGTGCCGGCCATGGGGGTGGTTTCGGATATCATCCCGGCCTTCGCCCGCAAGTCCATCTTCGGGTACAAGGCCATCGCGGTGTCCAGCCTGGCCATCGCCTTCGCCGGGTCCCTGGTCTGGGCCCACCACATGTTCACCAGCGGCATGAGCGACACGGCCGTGCTCGTCTTCTCCTTCCTGACCTTCGTCGTGGCCATCCCCTCGGCCGTGAAGGTCTTCAACTGGGTGGCCACGCTGTACAAGGGGTCCATCCATCTCGAACCGCCGCTCCTCTTCGCCCTGGGCTTCATCTTTCTCTTCTCTGCCGGAGGACTCACGGGCCTGGTGCTCGGCTCGGCCGGCACGGACATCCACGTCCACGACACGTACTTCGTGGTGGCGCATTTCCACTACGTCATCTTCGGCGGCACGGGCTTCGGGCTCTTCGCGGCCATGCACTTCTGGTTCCCCAAGATCTTCGGGCGCATGTACGACCGCAAGCTGGCCAACGCCAGTTGGTACCTGCTCGTCGGCGGGTTCAACATGCTCTATTTCCCCATGTTCCTCATCGGCCTCATGGGCATGCCGCGCCGGTACTACGACTACCTGCCCATGTATCAGACGGGCCACATCATCTCGACGGTGGGGTCGTGGGTCTTGGTCGCGGGACTGGTCACCATGTTCTGGGGACTTTCGAAGTGTCTGCGCGGGCCCCGCACAGTGGGCCGCAACCCCTGGGGGGCAGCCACCCTGGAGTGGACCCTGCCGAGTCCACCTCCGCACCTGACCTTCCTCGACCCGCCGGACGAGGTGCCGAGCCCCTACTCCTACGCGGGGGTGAAGCGCGATGCCTGAGCAGCACAAGGACTACCTGGGCGACAAGTTCGGCATGTGGCTCTTCCTCTTCACGGAGATCCTGCTCTTCGGCGGGCTCTTCCTCCTGTACGCGATCTTCCTGCACCGCTACCCGGCCGAGTTCCATCAGGGCGGGTTGGAGCTGTCCCGCGTCTTCGGCGCGGCCAACACCGTGGTGCTCATCACGTCGAGCTTCACCGTGGCCCTGGCCATCTCCGCCCTCCAGCAGGGGCGGCGGGGACTGTGCCAGGCGCTTTTGGCCGCGACCATCGTCCTGGCCGGCGTGTTCATGGTCAACAAGTACTTCGAGTGGTCGACCAAGATCGCCCACGGCATCTACCCCGGATCGTCGGAGATGGCGCAGTCGGGCGGCACGAACATCTTCTTCGGCCTCTACTACGTCATGACCGGGGCTCACGGCCTGCATGTGGTCATCGGCGCGACCGTCCTCGCCTTCTGCATGCTGCGCATCGCGCAGGGCCGGGTCACGGCCGAGGACTTCGGGCTGCTGGAGAACGGCGGGCTTTACTGGCACCTTGTGGACCTGGTCTGGATATTCCTCTTCCCACTCTTTTACCTGATCAGCTGACATGACACACAAGCACATCATGCCATTCAGCCTGTTGGCGAAAATCTGGCTGGCCCTGCTGATCCTGACCGGGGTCACGGTGGGCGCGGCGTCCTTCGACTTCGGCTACCTGAACGTCCTGGTCGCCATGGGCGTGGCCTCGACCAAGGCGCTTCTGGTCGTCCTCTTCTTCATGCACCTCAAGTACGAGAACAGGCTCCTGGGCGCCTTTCTCATCCTGGTCTTCGTCATCCTGGCCATCTTCATCGGCCTGACCTTCTTCGATGTGGCCTGGCGGCCGGAGGTCGGCGCATGACCCCCTCCATCATCCAGGCCGGAACACAGGCCGCGGCCAGGGTCGACCAAACCTTCCTGTTCATCTTCGGCGCCTCGGCGGCCATCCTGGTCTTCATCACGCTGCTCATGATCTGGTTCGTGGTCCGCTACCACCACACGCGCCACCCCCAGGCAGCGGACATCAGCGGCAACGTCTGGGCCGAGATCGCCTGGACGGTCCTCCCGACGGTTCTGGTCATGGGCATGTTCTGGTCCGGCTGGACGAGCTTCAAGGCCCTGCGCTCGGCACCGGCCGACGCCATGCGCGTGAAGGTCACGGCGCGCATGTGGTCGTGGGTCTTCGAGTACGAGAACGGCAAGCGCGCCAGCACCCTCTACGTGCCCGTGGACCGGGCCGTGCGCCTCGACATGACTTCGGCCGACGTGCTGCACAGCTTCTTCGTCCCGGCATTCCGCATCAAGATGGACACCGTGCCGGGCATGGAGACCTACGCCTGGTTCCAGGCCGCGCGGGAGGGCAGCTACGACATCCTGTGCGCCGAGTACTGCGGCCTGCAGCACGCCAACATGCTCTCCACCGTGGAGGTCCTGAGCGACGAGAAGTTCCGGAAATGGTACGAGGGCGAAGCCTCGGGGGACGAGGCGGCGGTGGGGCTCCTGGAATCCTACGGCTGCACGGGCTGCCATTCCCTCGACGGCACCGAGCTGGCCGGGCCGACGCTCATGGGCATCTACGGCAAGGAACGCCCCATCGTCCAAGGCGGCGGCACGCGCACGGCGGTGGCCGACGAGGCGTACCTGCGCCGCGCCATCCTCGAACCCGACGCCGAACTGGTGGCCGGTTACGAGGGCATGCCGTCCTACAAGGAGGAGATGCCGGCCGAGGACCTGGACAAGATCATCCGCTACCTGACGGGCGGCGCAGCCCGCGACCTGGACAGGGGCAGGTCGCTCATGGAGGCCGAGGGGTGCCTGAGCTGCCATTCCACGGACGGTTCCGAGATCGCCGGTCCGACCTTCAAGGGCATCTACGGGCACAAGGTCGTCCTGGAAGACGGCAGCGAGGTCGTGGCCGACGAGGCCTATCTGGCCGAGGCCATCCGGGACCCGGAGAAGACCATGGTCAAGGGGTACGAGCCCATCATGCCGCCGTACTCGCACCTGAGCGACGAGGACGTGAAGGCCATGATCGACTATTTGCGCTCCCTGTCCGGCGGACATGATTAGGGGCGCCGCGGACCTGATCCGCCCCGGGGTTTCCCTGGCGGTCGGCCTCTCGGCCCTGGCGGGCTGGCTCCTGGCCACGGCGGAGGCTCACGCCGCCCCGGCCGCGGGCCTGGCCGTTTTCGCCGGGACCTTCGCCCTGAGCGCCGCCGTCTCGGTCCTCAACCAGATTCAGGAGCGCCATCTGGACGCCCTCATGGAGCGCACCAGAAGGCGTCCCCTGGCCAGCGGCAGGATGAGCGCCGGGCATGGCCTGGCCGTCTCCGGCCTGCTGCTCGCCCTGGCCGCCGCCTGCCTGTGGACCGGGCTCGGTCCGGGCTCCCTTGCGGTTCTCATCGTCGTGCCCGGACTCTACAACGGCTTCTACACGTACCTCAAACCCGTCACGGCTTGGGCCATGATCCCCGGCGCGGCCTGCGGCGCGCTGCCGCCGTGGATCGGCTGGCTGGCCGGCGGCGGGGCACTCCTGGCCCCCGAGCCGGTCTATCTCTTCGCCCTCTATTTCGTCTGGCAGATGCCCCATTTCTGGATGCTGGCCGAAGCAAACGCCGACGACTACGCGGCCGCCGGCTTCCCCGTCCCGGCCAACAGCTTCTCGGGTTTCTCCCGCCGCGCCATCCCGCGCCTGTGGTCCCTGGCTCTGGCGTCCCTCGGCGGCATGGCGCCCCTCTTCGGGATGCTGGCAGGGCCGGGTCACGCCTACGCACTGGCCACGATCTGTCCGGCCTACGCCGCCCTGGCCGTCTTCGCCCGGGCGAACGTCCTACGGCTGGCTTCGGACGGCTTTCTGGCGGCGGTGGTGGCATTGGCCGTGGCCGAGCGCCTGGCCGGCTGACGGGATTCCGTTTCTTTTCAGCGGTTCGGGAGGGAAGCCTGCCGGACGCAGTTCCGGCCTTCGGATTTGGCGAGGTAGAGGGCCCGGTCCGCCATGTTCAGCAGGGACGAGGGGTTGTCCGCAGTGCCGGGCGAGAGGGTGGCCGTGCCGAGGCTGACCGTGACGATGCCTTGGGGGGAGAGCGGGTGTGGCAGGGCCATTTCCTCCACGCACAGGCGCACCCGCTCGGCGATGTCGCGGGCGCCGGGCCGGGCGGTGTCGGGCAGGATCAGGCAGAACTCCTCGCCGCCGTATCTCGCGGCCAGGTCGCCGGGCCGACGGGCGTTGGCCTGCAGCACTTCGGCGATGTGCCGAAGGCAGGCATCCCCTTCCTGATGGCCGCAGTGGTCGTTGTATTTCTTGAAATGGTCGAGGTCGAGCATGACCAGGCTCAAGGGAGCTCCCGTCCGCGCCGCACGCAACCATTCCTCGTGCATCACGGCGTCGAACCGGCGGCGGTTGGCGAGGCCGGTCAACGCATCCGTGGCCGACAGTTCATAGAGCCTGCGATTTGCCTCCTCCAGTTCCGTGGTCCGCAACCGAATCTTGTTCTCGAGCTGCTCGTTCAGGTGCAGGAGCGCCTTCTGGGCCACCAGGAACCGAGTCAGATCACGTGCCGTGCCCCAGATGTGGGAAATCCCGCCCGATTCGTCCTTGACGGGCACGAGCAGCGTTTCGAACAGCCGTTCGCTGCCGTTCAGGAACGGGCGCTGTTCGAACGTGACTGAGCGTCCGGTCCGCATGCACTCGTAATACCCGGAGATGAGGGGCTCCGATTCGGGACCGTAGCCGATGATGGACCGTACCGTCCCTCCGGGCACCTGTCTCGCGTCGACCCTGCGCGCCGCGGCGTTGGCCATGACCAGCTCGAAATCGTCGCCGACGGGCCGGCAGATCCAGAACGGATCGCTGGTGTGCATCCAGAGCTGTTCGAAGAAGAAGGTCAGGGCCTTTATGTCGAAGGGGCGTTTGTCCATGTTCTCCTTGGTCTTCGGGATGTCGGGCTCGAACGCGGAAACGGCGGGCGGATGTCCTCGCCGTGGAGCAGGGAGCGGCGCATCAATCCTGGCCTCGCCTGATACGCAAAATCGCTCTGCCTTGGAAGACGAAATCTTTCCGGACTCGTTTCCCTGCATGCCGCCGGGCTCAGGGCTTTGCTTCCCGGGTCCGTTCGTTTCGCCGCGGTACGAGGGCGCAGGGGTCGCGGGATGCACCCAAACCTTGTGTCTTGGCCCGATGCGAAATATGTCCACCGCACTCACGACACGCACCTCGCCGTGCGCAGCCGTCACTCATATTTCATTTGCGGGTTTGATATGGGATATTATCTGACACTCGGGGCCCTTCTCGGCCTGTCCGCGGGGCTCGCGCCGGGGCCGCTCCTGACCCTGGTCATCTCGGAAACGCTCCGGCACGACGTCCGGGCCGGGATCAGGGTCGCCCTGGCGCCCATGGTCACGGACCTGCCGATCATCCTGCTGACTCTCTTCGTGCTGTCCGGACTGGCCGGTTTTCACGGCATCCTTGGGGCGGTCTCCATGGCCGGCGGCATTTTCATCCTGTCCATGGGTTACGAAAGCCTGCGCACCACGGGGTTCGACATGAAACTCCAGGATGCGCCGCGGAAGTCGTTGCGCAAAGGCATTCTGACCAACCTGCTGAGCCCCCATCCCTACATCTTCTGGCTCAGCGTGGGGGGACCGACCATGGCCAAGGCCCTGGACCGGAACTTTCTCGCCCCGGCGGCGTTCATCGCGGGTTTCTACTTCTGCCTCGTGGGTTCGAAGATCGCCCTGGCCCTTCTGGTCGGCAGGTCCAGGGCCCTCTTCAAGGGCCGGGCCTATGTCTGGACCATGCGCCTTCTCGGCCTAGCCCTCGTGGTCCTGGCCCTCCTGATGTTTCGTGACGGGTTGCAGCTGACCGGCCTGCTTGCAGCACCGCAGACCTGATTGAGGGCCGGTTTCCCAAGTCCATCCGCAACCGTGAGGAAAACGCCATGCCACAGATCCCACTCGTCGCCCATACTCCGGAATTCGACGTGTACCGGCGCGCATCGAGAGAGGGGCTCGCCGGGCTCGTCGGGAGCCTCGTCGAACGCGCCCGCGACATCGACCCGCAGCTGCACATCCTGGCCGGGGACATCGACGGTGCGGGGATAGCCCGTCAGATCGAAGCCCTCTTCGAGCGCTTTCCCGACCCGCAGCACCGTCCGCCGCTTTTCGGCGTTCCGGTTGGCGTGAAGGACATCATCAGGGTGGAAGGGGTGCCCATCAGGTGCGGCTCCCTGCTGCCCCCGGTGCTGTTCGAAGGCCCGGAGGCCCGCTGTGTGCGTATGCTGCGCGAGGCCGGGGCCATCATCTTCGTCCAGACCGCGACCACGGAGTTCGCCTATTTCGAGCCGGCGGCGACCAAAAACCCGTACAACCCGCGGCACACCCCCGGCGGTTCCAGCAGCGGCTCGGCCGCGGGCGTGGCCGCGGGGCTCTTTCCCCTGGCCCTGGGCACCCAGACCGTGGGGTCCGTCATCCGGCCCGCCTCCTTTTGCGGCGTGGTCGGCATGAAGCCGTCCTTCGACAGGATTCCCACGGAGGGCATCGCCTATTTTTCACGCAGCATCGATCATGTGGGTTTTTTCTGCCAGAGGGTTGCGGACATCATGCACGTCCTGGCCGTCTTCGATCCGCGGCAGGCCGAGTGCCGCCGGCCCGAGGCCCTGAAGGTCGGCGTCCCGGTCGGCCCGTACCTCGCACAGGCGCCGGCCGGGACCCTGGCCTGGTTCGAGACGGTCCTGGGCGCTCTGCGCCAAGGGGGCGTCGAGGTTGTCGAGGTGGCCTGCCTGGACCGCATCGACGAGATCGCGGCCCTGCACCGCGACCTCACGGTGGCCGAGTTCGCCGTGGAGCAGGAGACGCTGTTCGGCCAGTACGCCCACCTCTATCGTCCGGTCACGGCGGCGGCCATCGAACGGGGGCGGGCGGTTCCGGCCGACAGGGTGGTTGCGGCCCGGAAGTCCCGCACGGACCTTCGCTGCGAGCTGGCAGCGCTCATGGACGCGCACGCCCTGGATCTGTGGGTCTGCCCCTCGGCACCGGGCGAGGCCCCCGAAGGCTGCGGGAGCACGGGCGACCCGGTCATGAACCTGCCGTGGACCCACGCCGGCATGCCCGCGATCTCCCTGCCCGCGGGAACCGGGATGGCGGGACTGCCCCTGGGCCTGCAGTGCGTGGGAAGGTTCGGTCAGGACACATTGCTTGCCGCCGCTGCGGCGCGGCTCGAAGCGGCGCTGTGCGGACGGGGGTGAGCGCGGGACGACGGACCGTGAACGTCAGCCCTGCCCGCGCCAGGGCGGCGGGGTGAGGGACTGCCGCAGCAGTTCGAGGAAACGGCGGGTGCGGGCCGCGCGCATGTGGCGGGGCCCGAGCAGGGCCACCACCGGGGCGTCGGGCGCCCGCCACTGGGGCAGCAGGCGCACCAGGCGTCCGGCGCGCAGGTCGTCGGCCATGTCCCATTCCGAGCGCAGAACGATGCCGAACCCGGCCAAGGCCCAGTCGCGGACGACGTCACCGTCGTTGCAGGACACTCCCTCGTCGATGCGCACGGTCTCGTGGCTGCCGTCAGGTCCGGAGAAGCGCCAGAGGGTCACGTCCTCGTCGTTCTCGCGCAGGGTCAGGCAGGAGTGCCGGATCAGGTCCGCGGGCGCGTGCGGCGTTCCGCGCCTGGCCAGGTAGTCGGGCGAGGCGCACAGCAGGCGGTCGTTGGGTGCCAGGGTCAGCTTCTGGAAGGGCTGGGAGTGCAGTTCGCCGATGTGGATGACGATGTCCCAGGCGCTCGGCTTGAGGCGGATGGGGTTGTCCGAGAGTTCCAGGTCGATGCGCACGTCGGGGTGCCGCCGGCTGAAGTCCATGACCGCGGGCGCGATGTAGCGGCGGCCGAAGCCCGTGGGCCCTGCGATGCGCAGATGCCCGGCCACGACCCCTTTTCGTTCGCACAGCCTTTCGCTGACCTCCTCGATCTCGGCCAGAATGCGGGCCGACCACTCGGTCAGCAGCTCGCCTTCATCCGTCAGGGTAATCCGGCCCGCGCTGCGGTCCAGCAGACTGACCCCGAGCCGCGTCTCCAGGGCGCGCAAGCGCTGGGACACGGCCGGGGGCGTGACGTTGAGGCTTCGCGCCGCGGCCGCCAGGGACGGGGCCTGGGTCACGGCGGCAATGAATTTGAGGTCGTCGGTCGAGAGCATTAAGGCTGAACTTAATCCTGGATTCATAAATTGTAAATTGAACATGACGCTGCGCATGGTATGATGGCGCCAAATCTCTGCCCGGAGGACGCATCATGAACGCACTGCTCGCACCGTTTCGGACCCGGGACGCCCTGCGCGGCCTGCCCTGCCCCCTCGAAGCCCTGGACACGCCGTGCCTGTTGTTGGACGAGGCGCGCATGGACGGCAACATCGCCCGCCTGCGAAACCGTCTCGCCGCGGCCGGAGTGGCGTTTCGCCCGCATCTCAAGACGGCCAAGTCGTGGGAGATCTCGCGGCGTCTCATGGCCACGCCGCATGGACCGGCCACGGTCTCGACCCTGCGCGAGGCCGAGGCTTTGGCGGCCTGCGGCGTGACGGACATCACCTACGCCGTGGGCATCGCGCCGCAGAAGCTTCCCCGTGTGCTGGCCCTGCGCCGGCAGGGTGTGGACCTGACGGTGCTGCTGGACAGCGTGGCTCAGGCCCGGGCCGTGGCGGCCGCGTCGGACCCGTCCGACCCCATCCCGGCCCTCATCGAGCTGGACTGCGACGGACACCGTTCGGGGGTGCAACCCGGTGATTCGCAGCAACTGCTGGCCATCGCCCATGCCCTGAAACCTACGGCCCGGCTGCGCGGCGTGCTGGTCCATGCCGGGGAGAGCTACGAGGCACGCGGCGAGGAGGCCCTGGCGGCTGCGGCCGAAGGGGAGCGCGCGGCGGCGGTGGAAGCGGCCAGGACCCTCCGGGACGCCGGCTGGATCTGCCCCGTGGTCAGCGTCGGCTCGACGCCCACGGCCTTTTCGGCCCGCAGCTACGAAGGCGTGACGGAAGTCCGGGCCGGGGTATTCGTCTTCTTCGACCTGGTCCAGGTCGGCATCGGCATCTGCGCCATCGACGACATCGCCGTTTCGGTCCTGACCACGGTCATCGGTCACCAGCGCGACAAGGGCTGGGCCATCGTCGACGCCGGCTGGACGGCTATGTCCTGCGACCGGGGCACGGCCGGGCAGACCGTGGATCAGGGCTACGGCCTGGTCTGCTACGCGGACGGACGCCCCGTGGGCGATCTGGTGGTCAGGGGCGTCAACCAGGAGCACGGCGTCGTGGCCCCGCGCTCGGGCAACCCGGCGGACCTGCCGGACCTGCCCGTGGGCACGAGGTTGCGTATCCTGCCCAGCCATGCCTGCGCCACGGTCACGCAGTTCGACCGGTATCATGTCGTCGGCGCGGGCGGGGAGGAGGTTACGGCGGTGTGGCCGAGGTTGATGGGGTGGTAGGGGGTGTGGTGTGGACGGTATGGACGATATGGACTTTATGGACTGGCACGGACTGGTCGGTGCGGGGAGAGAAGGATGAAATTTGTCAGTGAGGATGTGGCTGGCAGGGTTGTGAGCATGGCCGAGGCCATTGCGGCTGTCGAGGCCATGTTCATGGAATATGGGCGCGGCCTGGCCGAGGTGTTTCCGGTGGCGCAGGGGCGGGGGCCCGAGGCGGACACGTCGTTTAGCGTCAAGAGCGGCCTCATAGCCGGGAGCAGGAAGGTGGGGCTCAAGGTCGGCAGCTACTGGCCGGGCAACAGGGCCCGCGGACTGGCGGCCCACGCCTCGACGACGTTGCTGCTGGACCCGGACACGGGCTATCCCGAGGCCCTGGTGGCGGCCTCGCACCTGACCTGCCTGCGCACGGCCGCCTCGGACGCGGTGGCCGTGAAGCACCTTTCCCGTCCGGACAGTCGGACCCTGGCCGTGTTCGGCGCAGGCCACCAGGCCTGGTTCGAAGTTCTGGCCGTGCGCGAGGTACGCCCCCTCGAGAGAGTTTTCGTGGTCAACCGTTCTGGCCAGACCGCCGAGGAGTTCGCGCGGCGCATCCGCGAGGAGCTGGGGCTTGAAGCCGTCGCGGCCAAGGCGGAAGAGGCCCTGGCCAGCGCCGATATCGCCGTCACGGTCACGGCGTCGCGCGGGCCGCTCTTCGCGGCCGGACTGGTGCGGCCCGGAACGCACGTCTCGGCCATGGGCGCGGACCAGCCCGGCAAGCAGGAACTGGACACGGCCCTGGTGGCCGTCGCCGCGCTCTTCGCCGACGTGCCGGCCCAGTCCGTAAGCATCGGGGAATACGAGGTGGCCTTCACGGCCGGGCTGGTCGCCATGGAGCGGATCACAACGATCGGTGCGGTTCTGAACGGCGCGCCGGGGCGGGTGTCGGCCGACCAGATCACCGTCTACGACAGCTCGGGCATGGCCCTGCAGGACCTGGCCGTGGCTTCCCTGGCCCTGCGCAGGGCGGAGGAACTGGGGCTGGTGAAGACGGTTTGAGGGGGGAGTGGACGAGATGGACTAGAATGGACGAACACGGACCGACACGGACAAAAACAAGCCCCCCGAGATGGATGGTACAGTGTCCATGATAGTCCGTGTCAGTCCATCTCGTCCATTCTAGTCCATTTTCCTCAGTACCCCAGACTCTCCCCCACCAGCACCACGTGAATTCTGCCTTCGTCGCGCTGCCCCTCGATGATGGTCCAGGCGTTGCAGATTTTCTGCGGGCTGGAGCAGCGGTGGCAGCGGCCGTCCTGGGTGCAGGGAGGCTCGTGGGCGGGGTTCAGGGCGTTCAGGCGCAGGTTGTTCATGGGCGCGGCGAAGTCGCGGATGCGGTCCATGGCCGATTCCAGGTCGCTGACGACCTTGTTCATGCCGACCAGCAGGATGACCTTCCTTGGTCCGAAGATCATGGCCGCCACGCGGTTGCCCGTGCCGTCCAGATTGACCAGCCTGCCGTCCAGAGTCACGGCGTTGCAGCTCGTGACCATGACGTCGGCCGTCAGACCGCGCCGGCGCCGCTCGTCGCCTTCGGCCGGGGTGAGGCCCGGGACGTAGGGGTCGATGAGTTCCACGCCGGGCAGGGCGGCGATGTCCTTCCACAGTCCGAGCGACCCGACGGATTCCGAGCCGCAGCGGATGACGGAGCACGGTCCCTGGATCAGGGACAGGATCTGGCTGCGGGCCTCCTCGGCGGTTTCGGCGTAGCTGCCGTGCATGCGGCGCTTGTTGAGCTGCTTGATGAGGCGTTCGGCGTTCATCTGGCGGAATTTGCGTGTCGGTGCGTCCATGGGAAACCTCCGTGTACGGCGCTGGCGAGACAGCGGATGATGTGTTTGCGATGGATCTGACGTATTCCCGGACGCGTCGTCGCGCAACCCGTTCATGGTCGTCGCCCGGTGTTTACGGTGCGTCGTGGTGGCCCTGCAGGAAACCGATGAAGTCCGTCACGCCCTCCCGCCTGGCCACGACGTAGTGGGCGACGTAGCGGGCGAAGGTGATGTCCCCCCCGAAGACATGCCACAAGGCGCCGGGGGCGGCGAAATCCGGGCCGAAGAAGGCGGCGACGCTCGGGTGCAGGGGCTGTTCGAACTCCGGGAAGGGTTCGTCCAGGGCCGCAAGGGCGTATTCGTCCGGGGGGTCCATGCCGAGCTGTTGCAGGACGCCTCTGGCCATGTGGTCCATGAGGAGCCTGCCGGGATGGTTGACGGTGTTGAAGATTCTGGACCTGGCGTATTCGGCTTCGAGCACGTCGACGTACGGCACCGGGGTCAGGGCCTGCTTGCTGCGCTCCTGGGCGAGGGATTGCGCGATGACGGCGCGCAGGTCGAACTTCGCGGCCAAGTCGGCACGCAGGTACAGGAGCGTCGTCTCCTCGGGTGGCAGGCCCTGTTCGATGAGTTCGTCCAGAAGGGTGCAGCGGAAGTTGAAGCCGCCTTGCCCGCTCCAGCCGGGCCAGTAGCCCTTGAAGAACATGTTCGGGATGCACATGCTGCGGGCCGATGCGGGCAGCAGGGACACCAGGCGCTCGGAGGCCAGTCCGCCCCACTCGGGCCCCAGATGCTGGTACAGGAAGAGGCCGCAGCGGGCCAGCATGTCGTCCGGCACGGGCTCACGGGTATAGTTGGTGTATTGGACGCACTCGAAGCGGTCCGCGAATTCCCGCGACGTCATGAGCCGTGCCAGCAGCGGTTCGCCCTGGCAGTTGGCGTGGAGGATGCAAGGAAGTTTGCCCATCTGGTCCGAGAACAGGTTGAAATATCAGTGAAACAGGATTGTCGTGCGTAACATGGAAGAGTTTCGGGGGCAACTTCAGGACGTCGGTGAAGTGCAACGGAAGAGTTGTTGGCGGGGCCCGAAGGGCGTACTCCCGGAGAAAACAGCCTGGGAGGGATCATGGGCGAGCGGCCGGCCACATTCGTTTTTCACGGGAATCTGCGCGACCTCCTGGGACGGGGGAAGGCCGGGGCCGACGGGCGCGTGACGTATCCAGTCACGCGGCGTACGTCCGTCAAGGACGTCATCGAGGCTCTGGGTCCGCCGCACACGGAGGTGGGGGCCATTGAGGTCGACGGGCTGCCCGTGGGCTTCGGCCACCTGCTGGAGCCCGGCCGCAGGATCGACGTCCGGGCCGTGCCCACGCCCTTCGACGTGCTGCGGCCGTCGCCGCTGCGCCCGGAACCGTTGCCCCGCATCGCCTTTCTCGTGGACGCCAATGTCGGCCGGCTGGCGGGTCTCCTGCGCGCCCTGGGCTTCGACACGGCCTACGACCCGTCTTTGGGAGACGCGGTCCTGGCCGAGCAGGCCGCGCGCGAAGGGCGCATCCTTCTCAGTCGCGACCGTCTCCTCCTCAGGCGCGGCATCGTGGTCTATGGCCGTCTGATCCGCTCACGTGACCCCGAAACCCAGCTCATCGAAGTCCTGCGTTTCTTCGGCCTCAGGCCGCCCTTTGCGACCTTCACCCGCTGCCTGCGCTGCAACGACCTCCTCCAGACCGTGTCCAAGGCCGAAATCATGGACCGCCTGCTGCCCCTGACGAAGCTGCATTACACCGATTTCCGGCGCTGCCCGCGCTGCAAACGCATCTATTGGGCCGGCTCTCACCACGAGAGGATGCACGAGCGGGTGGGGAGGATTTGCCGGGAGCTGGGGGGAGGGGAGACTGAGATGGACTGAGATGGACAGTGATGAACGAACACGGACGGGCACGGACGGGGCCGCAACAACGTGACGGGCTGGTACCTGGCCTCAATGTCCGTGAGCGTCCGTATTCGACCATCTCTGTCTCCCAGCCTTGCCTTCTCCCACCGCGCACAGCGCCTGTTCCAGATCCTTCATGGCCACGGGTTTGGCCAGGTATTCGGTGAAGCCTTGGGCCAGGAATTTTTCCCTGTCGCCTTGCAGGGCGTGTGCGGTGAGGGCGATGACGGGCAGGGTCAGTCCCAGGTCCTGACGGATGCGCCGGGTGGCTTCGGTGCCATCCATGAGGGGCATCTGGATGTCCATGATGACGCAGTCGAAGGACTGCTCGTGCAGCAGGTCCAGCGCCTGCTGTCCGTTGGCCGCGCAGGTGGGGTTGTGTCCGAGCTTTTCCAGGGTGCGTTTGAGGAAAATCTGGTTGATGGAATTGTCCTCGGCAACCAGCACGGACAGGCTGCCGGAGGTGTTTCTGAGCGCGGTCTCGGTTTCCGGTTCCACGTCGGCGTGAAGGGCGTATTCAAGGGGGATGCCGACAAAGAATGTCGAACCGGCACCCTCCACGCTCTGCACTTCGATGGCCCCGCCCAGGATCTCCACGAGTTGCTTGACGATGGCCAGCCCCAACCCGGTGCCCTGGTGGGTCCGGGTGGGGAAATGGTCGGCCTGGGTGAAGCGGTCGAAGATGGTCGGCAGCTTGTCCGCAGGGATGCCGCAGCCCGTGTCGCGGATCTCGAAGTGGAGCACAACGCCCTGGCCGTCCCCGGTGGGCGTCGCTGCGCTCAGGCACAGTTCCACCTCGCCCTGCTCCGTGAACTTGATGGCGTTGCCGATGAGGTTGAAGAATATCTGGCGCAGGCGCAGTTCGTCCCCGCAGAGCATTTCCGGCATCTCGGCATCCACGCGGAGGGATAGTTCAATGCCCTTTTCCCTGGCCCGGGGGGTGAAGAGGGCAATGGTCGCGTCGAGCATCTTGCGGACCTGGAAATTCGCGGGGTTGAGCACCAGTTTGCCGGCTTCGACCTTGGAGAAGTCGAGGATGTCGTTGATGATGTGCAGCAGGTTCTGGCCGGATTGGCGGATGAGGGCGAGGTAGTCCTGCACGGCCGGGGAGGACGGATTGTTCAGGGCCAGCTCGGCCAGCCCCATGATGCCCGTCAGCGGCGTGCGGATCTCGTGGCTCATGTGCGCCAGGAAGAGGCTCTTGGCCTCGTTGGCCTCCTCGGCCTTGCGGCGGGCCCGCTGCAACTCGCGCAGGGTCTGGCGCCGGATTTGGCCGATGACGGCCAGAAAGGCGATGACCACCAGCAAGGCCGTGACGACGATGCCGAAAATCGTGAACAGGCGCCTGTTGGCCTCGAACAGGCTTTGGGGGCGGTTGAGTACCGTGGAGTCCGGCGGCAGGAGCCGTTCGCTGATCTGGAAGCGCGCAAGTTCGCGGTAGTCGAAGAGAAAGCGGTTGGCCGAACCTTTGACCACCGGGATTTCCGCGGGCGGAGTCCCGGCCAGGATGCGCAGGGCCATCCCGGCCGCGAGGCGTCCCTGTTCCGTGCCGTTGATCAGCTTGCCACCGACAATCCCGTGTCCCAGGAAAAAATCCCAGAGCCCGTAGAGCGGGCAGCGAGCGTTGGCCCTGATGAGCGCGGCGCTCGGGCCGAAATCCAGCATGCGCCCGTCGAGGCCAGGGATGGCGTTGTTCAGGAAAAGGATGGTGCCTGGGCCCAGGGCCGCGACTTTTTCCACCAGGGCCGGCGTGGGGATGTCCTGCCAGAAATGGAACCGGGCCCGACTGGCGTAGGCGGGCATGAGGCGCAGGAACTTGTTGCGGTTGGAGCGGTCTGTGCTCGATTTCGCGCCGCCGATGATGACGATGTCCTTGGTGTCGGGGTGCAGCGTGAGGGCCGTTTCGAGGGTTTCCTGGGCGGAAATGATCTCCGATACGCCAGTCACGTCCTTTTCTCCGCGCAACATCTCGTTCTGGAAATTGTTCACGCCGCAGAAGACGACGGGAATGCCCCTGAAGAGTTCCCCGCGTCGCTTCAGGACAAAGGAAAATGCGGCGTCGTCGGAAACCACGACGAGGTCGAAGGTCATGGTGCGCAGGTGCGCCGCGATGACCTCGGCCTGCATGGCCATGAGTTCGGGGTCGGGAAAGCGCTTGGCGTCGAGGTATTCCGTCGTGATGGTGCACGTCTGGTTGGACTGGGCCAGCGTTTCGGCCAGCCCCCTGTGGATGTCGTCGGTCCAGCTCAGCCCGGGGTTGTAGGAGTGCAGCACGAGGATGTTGGGAGGCATGCCTTGGCGGTCGTCCCCGGCCGCGAGAGCGTGTGCGGGGACCGACAGCGCGGCCAACCAGAGGGCCAGGACAATGACGATATCATTCAACAAGGGCGGCCGCCTCCTGGGAGAGACGATGCGGGATTTCGATGCCGAGCTTGCGTGCGGTCAGGCTGTTCAGCATGATCAGTCCTCTGGTCTGGGTGATGACCGGGATGTCGCCGGCGCGTTCGCCGCCGAGGATGCGCAGGGCCAGGGACGCGGCCAATGTCCCGTGTTCGAAGCCGGTCTGGATCACGCCGCACAGCGTGCCGTCGGCCACGGTGTAGTCGTAGAATCCCAGGGTGGGCAGGGCGGCGTTGTCCCGCGTCCAGAGCATGACTTGTTCGGCAGGCACGATGTGGCCCTCGGCATCGGTCAGGTTGTTGTAGGTCATGACGGCCAGGGCGTCGTAATCGGAGCCGGCGGTCCGGACGCGTGCCTGCCATTCTTCGAAGCTGTCGACGGCGAACCAGGAGACCTCGATGTCGTCCGGTCCGGAGGACTTCATCTTGTCGGCTTCCGCCTGGCTCGAAGGGCGGGTGTCCCTGAGGACCGCGATTTTTTTGATGGACGGCTTCAGGCGCCGCAGCAGTTCAAGCCCCTTGGCCCACGCCAGGTTCTCGACCACGCCCGTGACATTGATTGCCGGGTATCCGTATGTGGAAGGGGCTTTGTTCACGCCGCAGAACACGAAGGACGGGGCCGAGGCGTTGCCGGCGTACTGCGCGGCGAAATACTTCTGGGCGTTGTCGTCGCTGACGATGACGACGTCAGGCCGGAATTCCAGCATGATGTCCGTGGCCTTGCGGCCGGCGGCAATGATGTCGGCCTCGCGTGGCCGGAGGTTCGTGTCCATGAAGAAGGTGCGTATCTGCACCTGTCGCGGGAGCAGTTCGCGCTGCAGCGCGTCGTCGATGTCTGCGGTCCAGGCGAAGCCGCGGTCGTAGCTGTGCACCACGAGCACCCTTCTGCCCGGAAAACCGCCGTCCGCGGCGGCGGGCGGCACGACGCTCGCGAGCAGGAGCAGGAGTGCGAAGATGACGTTGCAGTACATGTCCCATCATGTCACATGCCGCTGCGGCCCGCAATATGGCCTGCCTTTTCCGGCCGCCGGGCGGCCGTTGTGGACGGGATGGACGAAATGGACCATATGGACACCATGGACGGCCGAGTCCAGGCCAAGGAGTCCCCATGCTAGGCGCCATCGCCGGTGACATCATCGGCTCCGTATACGAGCACAGGCCCATCAAGACCAAGGAATTCCCCTTCTTCGCCGCGGGTTGCCGGTTCACGGACGACACGGTGCTGACCGTGGCCGTGGCCGACGCCATTCTCTCCGGGCGTGAATACGCCGAAGCCCTGCACGATTTCGGCCACCGCTACCCCCGCGCCAGCTACGGCGGCTCTTTCCTGGAGTGGCTGCACGCGCGGGAACGGGTGCCCTACGGGAGCTGGGGCAACGGTTCGGCCATGCGCGTCAGTCCCGTGGGCTGGGCCTTCGACAGCGAGGACGACGTGCTCGAGCACGCCCGCCTCTCGGCCGAGGTCACCCACGACCACCCGGAAGGGATCAAGGGCGCGCAGGCCGTGGCCCTGGCCGTGTTCCTGGCCCGCACGGGCTGTTCCAGGGCGGACATGCGTCGGCGCATCGCCGACCTGTTCGGCTACGACCTGGGCCTGTCCGTGGACGAAATCAGGGCGGACTACGCCTTCGACGTCTCCTGCCAGGGCAGCGTGCCCCAGGCCATTGTCTGCTTTCTGGATTCCGACTCCTGGGAGGACGCCGTGCGCAACGCGGTGTCCCTCGGCGGCGACAGCGACACCCTGGCCTGCATGGCCGGCGCCGTGGCCGAGGCGTACTACGGCGAGGTGCCCGCACATTTGGCCGACAAGGCCCTGCGCTTCCTGCCCCATGATCTCGGCATCGTGGTCGAGGATTTCCGTCAAATCTTCATGGACGACCTGTAACCCGACAGCGTTGCCCATTGCCGATCGCAGCGGCGGTCGATGGACGTGTCCGGCCTTGTCAATCGACCGCCCGTCATCTATGCACTGGCGAGTTTGCCCGACCCGTCCGGGTCCTGATCGGCACATCACCTTTCAAGGAGTTCATCATGCTCTGGATTCATCCCCTGCTGCAGCTCGCCGCCACCGCTCTGGCCGTCTACGTGCTCTCCCTCGGATGGGTCCGCTTCCTGGCCAACCATTTCGGGAAGCGCGGCAAGTTCATGTGGGCGGACCACGTCAAGCTCGGCAAGATCACCCACATCATGTGGATGGCGGGGCTGGTGTTGGGGCAGTACGCCGTGACCCGTGAATGGGGGAACAACGGAGTGACCGGCAACCACTACATCATCGGGCAGGTCATTATGCCGTGCATCGCCGGCGGCTACATCACCGGCGTCATCATGGACCGCGACAAGAAGAAGCGCCGCTACATGCCGCTCGTCCACGGCGTCTTCAACGCCCTGGCCCTGCTCCTGGCCCTGGCCCAGGTCGCCACGGGCTGGCTGGTCATCCGCGAGTTTCTGCTGAACTGACGGGGTGAGGGAAGAATTTTGTCGAGGCGCTCTTCTGATGGGGGGCGCCTTTTTTGATCTGAATGACAAGTGCGTGGGGTCCGTGCCGAAGCGCCGCGGCCCGTGCGGGCTTGAGGGCCGGCCCGTCGGAACTTCCTCGCCGGCCTCGTAGAGTTCAGCCATCGCTCCTTGGGCCGGGTTTGTGCGCGCTTTGCGGGTGGCGATGGCTGAACAAACGATGCCTGGCTCGGTCGGACAGCCGACGAGCCGGCCCTCAAGCCCGCACGGACCGCTCAGTCCGAGGCGGGATGCGTGAAGAATGATTTTGAGGCCTGAAAACAGCCGACAGGGCGTACTTCTTCGGAGTGATACACATCATATGCCGTCTGCACATTCCATGATTTCCGTGCCGCTCAAGGTCGGTACCGTCGTCATGCCCTCGCGGCTGGCCCTGGCACCCATGGCGGGGTTGGGGCATGTGGCCATGCGGGAGGTCATTGCCGGGTTCGGGGGGTACGGGTTCATGGTCACGGAGATGTGCAACGCCCGGGCCGTGCCGCAGGAGAACCGGCGGCTGTCGCCGGTTTTCCGCTGGCGGGACGGTGAGGCGGGAAGCCTTGTCTGTCAGATTTTCGGCGGCGAGCCGGAGGAGATGGCCGCGGCGGCGCGGCGCATCGAGGCCGAGGGGCTCCTGGGCGTGGACATCAACATGGGTTGTTCCGTGGCCGCCATCTGCAAGAAGGGGTACGGCGCGGCGCTGCTGAAGGACCCGCAGCGCGCCGTGGCCATCGTGCGGGCCGTGCGGGAGGCCGTGCGCTGCCCGGTCATGGTCAAGTTCCGCAGCGGCTGGGAGAACACGCCCGACCTGGCCGTGGACCTGGCCCGGCGCTTCGCGGACGCCGGCGCCGACCTGCTGACCTTCCACCCGCGCGTGGCCCCGGACCGCCGTTCCCGGCCGCCCCGCTGGGAGCACATCCGGGCCGTGGCGCGGGCCGTGTCCATCCCGGTCTTTGGCAACGGCAACGTCTTCTGCGCCGCGGACTGCGCGCGGATGCTGGACGATACGGGTTGCGCCGGGGTGTCCATCGGGCGCATGGCCATCGCCAGGCCCTGGATTTTCGCCGAACTGGCGGGTACGTTTACGCCCGACGAGGACGTCTTCCTGCGCACGGCCCTGGCCGTCATCGATGCCATCTGGCGGCACTACGAGCCGACGCGGGCCATCAAGATGTACAAGAAGTTCGCGCCGTACCTGGCCGCCAACTTCGTCTTCGGCCACAGCCTGTGGCCCGCGCTGGTGCGCGGCGAGACCCGCGAGGACATGGCGGACAACGCCGTGCGCGTGCTGGGGCCGCGGCCGCAGGTGGCCTCAACCCCCAACGCCTTCCTCTTCACGGCCTGACATGGAACAGCTGCTTCTCGACTACGGCCTCTACGGGCTCTTCATCCTGGCCTTCCTGGCGGCCTCGGTCTTTCCGGTGCCCTCGGAACCGGGGTTCGCGGCCATGATCCTGGCCGGGTCGGACCCCGTGGCCTGCGTCGTCGCCGCCACCCTGGGCAACACACTGGGCGCCGCCACCACCTGGGCCGTAGGGCGGTGGGGGAGCGAGGCCTTCCTGCGGCGCTTCCTGGGCCTGTCCGAGGTCAACCGCGAGCGCGCGCGGCGCATCTTCGCCCGCTTCGGGCCCTGGAGCCTGCTGCTGGCCTGGGCCCCGGTCATCGGCGACCCGCTGTGCGCCGTGGCCGGCCTCTTCAGCCTGCCCATGATCCGCTTCTTCCCGCCCGTTCTGGTCGGCAAGTTCGCCCGCTACGCCGCCCTTGCCTATCTCCTTTCCTGACATAGCAGGAAACATGGAGGATTCATGCTGACTCTGCATTCCCCCCTCGACATGCACGTCCATCTGCGCCAGGGCGACATGCTCTCCCTCGTCGCGCCGCACACGGCCCGTTCCTTCGCGGCCGCCGTGGTCATGCCCAACCTGACGCCGCCCGTGACGACCATGGCGCAGGTGCGGGAATACCGGCAGGCCATCCTTCAAGCGGCGGGGCGGCCCTTCACGCCGCTCATGACCCTCTTTTTCCGGGAATACTCCCGCGCCGAGTTGGAGGAGGCCAGGCCGCACGTCATCGGCGTCAAGCTCTACCCGGCCGGCATGACCACCAACTCCGAGGCGGGGCTGGCCGATATGGACCGCGCCGCGCCGACCCTTGAGATCATGGAGGACCTGGGGCTCCCGCTGCTGATTCACGGCGAGGGCTGCGGCTTCGTCATGGACCGCGAGGCCGAGTTCCTGCCCGTGGTTGAACGCTGGGCGCGAGCCTTTCCGAAGCTGCGCATCGTGCTGGAGCACGTGACCACGGTCGATGGCGTCGCGCTGCTGGACCGCTGCGACAACGTTTTCGCCACCGTGACCCTGCATCATCTGCTCATGACCCTCGACGACGTCATCGGCGGGCTCATGCGGCCGCACCTCTTCTGCAAGCCAGTGGCCAAGCGCCCCGAGGACCGCGCGGCCCTGCGCGAGGCGGCGTTGAATCACCCCAAGGCCTTCTTCGGCAGCGACACGGCGCCGCATCCCGTAAGCGCCAAGGAAGCCCCGGGCTGCGCCGCCGGCATCTTCTCTGCGCCCGTGGCCCTGCCGGCCCTGACCGCGCTCTTCGAGGAACTGGGCGCTCTGGATCGGTTGCAGGCCTTTGTTTCGGACCGTGCATGCGCGGCCTACGCGTTTGCGCCGCCCGAGCGCGAGGTCGTGCTGGAGCGCCGGGCGTGGACCGTACCGGAGCGTTTCGGCCCGGTCGTGCCGTACCTGGCCGGGCAGACCTTGAACTGGAAGGTGGTGGGGTAGCATGTACGTCGCCATGCTGCGCGAGATGGGGCGGCCGCGCTTCGAGCTGCGCCGGACCGTGCCCAGGGAGGAGGGCCTGGGCTTCGAGGTCCTGGCGGACCTGGGAGCCGATCCGGGGCGGGTGGCCCGTTTCGGGCGCTTCGGCATGTCCTACGCCGAGGAGCTGCTGGAGGCCCTGGCCCATCTGGACCTGGACCCGGACAGCCTGGACGAGGCCTTCGCCCCCTTCGCGCCCCAGGGCTACAGCCCGTCCGCGGACCGGGGCAAGGTCTGGCGGCGCACGGTGCCGACCCGCGTCCAGGAGGACGAGATCCGCGCCCTGCACCCCTTCGACCGCCGGCGCATGGCCTACCTGCGCTCGGGGGAGGTCAACCTGAGCCGCATCGACGAGGTCAACCCAAAGATGTTCCGCGGGCTGGTGGGCAAGGGACGCGACGAGGTGGAGCAGCTCTTCCTGCGCATGGAGCGCGAGCTGCCCCTGCGGGAGGCGAGGAACTACGTGCACGCCATCCTGAACCTGCAGCGGCATTTCGCGGATCTCACGGCGCGGACCATGCCCGAGGCCCTGGACCCGGACTGCCTTGACGAGGCCTTCATGCGCGAGTTCTGCGCCATCCTGGGCGACCCGTCCTTCGGCCGGGGTCTGCCGACGGGACCCGAAGCCTATCTGCGGCGCTACGCGCTACTCCATTTCGACTTCGATTTTCCGGCCGCGGACGGCTTCCGGCGCATCTACGAAGACTTCATGAACGATTTCCGCCGCCTGCCGCCGCGGCCCAGGCCCGTGCAGCCCGAGCGGGTACGGGAACTGTTCGGCCTGACCATGGCCGAGATCAGGAAGATGTCCAGGCGGGAGTTTGCGCGGGTCTTCCGCAAGAAGGCCATGTCCATGCACCCGGACAAGGGCGGGGACCACGACGCCTTCGTGGAGCTTCTGGAGACGTACAAGCGGATGATCAGGGGAAAGAGCGAAGGGTGAGGAGGAAGGCAGGCATGGACTTCATGGACGTCATGGACTGGGCTGTGCATGGTCCATAAGGTCCATATCGTCCATGAAGTCCCATATAGTCCATCGCCCTCCCCTTAGCCTAGGCCCTGGCGTCCTCGCCCTGGAGCATGGCCAGGACCATTTCCTTCTCCGTGTTCATGCGGCCGCGCACGCTGGCCTGCACGGTGGCGGTGGAGGAGCCGAACTGGGCTTTGCGGTTCTCGTAGACCTTGTCGATGAGCTTCTGGGCGAACCTGTTTTCGGGTAGTTCGCCGTCGATGGACTTGATGGCGCGGCTGAAAATCCTGGCCGCGCCCGCCGGGCCGTGCTGGACGGCCGTGCTCCACAGGGCTTCGCGCGCCGCTGCGGGCAGTTCGTCCACGTTCATGCCGGTGCGTGACAGGATTTTGTCCTTGGCCGGTTCGTAGTGTGTGGATTCGATGAATTCCCGCTGCAGCCGGCCGAATTTTTCCGGGTCCTGTTCGGCGATGCTGCGCCAGGCGTCGGGCATGCGGCCCTTGGTCGAGCCCGTGTTGGCCGCCCCGGCGCCCTTGAGCTTGGCGGCCCAGTCGGGCTCCCTGTCCTTCAGAAATTCGATGAACTCCTTCATGGTGCCCGGTTTGGAGGCGATCTGGTAGGTGCCGTAGGAGGTGCCGCCGTTCTTGTCGTAGCCGATGGCGCTGACCCCTTCCGTCCCGGACTCGAAGGCGGCCGAGAGTTCGCCGATGCCGGCGTGGGCGTCGGCAGCGCCCTTGCCACCGGCCGTGGCGGGGGGCTGACGCATGAGCGAGGCCAGGCCGTTCAGGGCGCTCTGCATCAGCGAGTTGTCCATGCCCGATCCGCCGAGCCGGGTTCCGAGAGCCTGCGTGTCGCCACCGTCCATGGCTTGGCGCATGTGGGACTGGAACCTGTCCGCGCTGGCTGCGGGCCGGCTCTGGCGCTCGGGGGCCGTGCCGAGCATGGTCATCAGCTGTATGGGATCGATAAGGCTCATGCGTGATCTCCGTGTCAAAAACCTGGCAAAAAAGGTGCTTTGCCCCATCAAAGCAGGTTTCGGGCCATTTTCGACTTTGCCCGCCGAGACCTGATTTTTCCTTTTTCCACACGAGATTGCGTCCGTCTCGACGCGTCCGGGCCGGTGACGGGGATTCGGCAGGGTTTTCCCATTGGAAGCGTTTTGAAGCTGCCTTGGACCTGACTCCGATTATTCACACGCTTGTCAGTTTAGGTTGCCAATGCTAGAAATCGGCCTGATTTCTCACACATCTTTATAAGGAGAATTTTGCATGAAACGTCTTGTTCTGCTGATGGCACTGATGCTCGCCGGTTCTTCCGTGGCCATGGCCGACACCCTGCAGCTGCTGACCTGGAAGGGCTACGCGCCCAAGGAACTTGTCGACAAGTTCCAGGCCGAGACCGGCATCAAGGTCGAGGTGACGTACTCCAACAACGAGGAAATGATCGCCAAGCTGCGGGCCACGCGCGGCGCCGGCTTCGATCTGGCCCAGCCCAGCCAGGACCGCATTTCCTCGGTGCAGGAGGAGTTCGGCATCTACCAGCCCATCGACTACGCCAAGATCCAGGCCGAACTTTTCATCCCCTCCATGCTCGACGCCGTGAAGAAGAATACCCTGGTCGGCGGCAAGTCATACGCCGTGCCCTTCTGCTGGGGCACTTCCGGCCTGGTGGTCAACTCCGCCCAGGCCAAGGGCGCCACGTCCTGGAAGGCGCTCATCGACCCGCAGTACAAGGGCCGTATCAGCTACCGGCTGAAGAGGCCCGTGCTGATCGGCCTCGGCTTTGCCATGGGTTATGACCCCTTCGCCCTCTACGCCGACGAGAAGGCCTACGGCGAGATGCTCGCCAAGATCGAGGCCGAGCTGATCAAGGCCAAGCCCCTGGTCAAGAATTACTGGGCCAACGGCGACCAGTTGCTGGAATCCGTGCGCTCGGGCGAAGTGACCGTGGCCGAGGCCTGGGACAACGGCGGCTGGAAGCTGCACGACGAGAACAAGGACCTCGACTTCGTAGCCCCGGTCGAGGGCGCCCTGGGCTGGATCGACACGTTCACCATCCCGGCCAAGGCCAAGAACGTCGAGGCCGCCTACAAGTGGATCAACTTCATGCTCAAGCCCGAGAACAGCGGCTACTTCACCTCGGCCGAGAAGACCCCCACGGCCTCCAAGGACGCCGCTCCCTTCGTCGACAAGGCCTTCCAGGCCAACTTCGACCGCTCCTTCCCCCAGGCGGTCATCGACAACATCAAGTGGTACCCGCCCGTGCCCGCCAAGCTCGAAGCCATGGAAGGCAAGGTGCTGGACAAGGTCAAGGCCGCCAACTAACGTCCCGCAGGTCCGCAGCCAGCCGGCTGCGGACCCCTCCCCAATTTTCTCACAAGGAAGGCGCATGCAACCCGATCTGGTCGTTTCCCGTCTGGTCAAGGATTTCGGAACGTTTCGGGCCGTGGACGACGTCTCGTTCCCGGTGCCCAAGGGTTCCTTCTTCTCCATCCTCGGCCCCTCGGGCTGCGGCAAGACCACGCTCCTGCGCATGATCGCGGGTTTCGAGGAACAGACGGACGGGACCATCGAGATCAGCGGCCGGGACATGCGCGGGGTCACGCCCGACAAGCGGCCCGTCAATCTGGTCTTTCAGCATCTGGCGCTCTTCCCGATGATGGACGTGGCCGAGAACATCGCCTTCGGCCTGCGGCGCCGCAAGGTGCCCACGGCTGAGATCCGCAGGCGCACGGAGGAGATTCTTGAGCGGGTCGACCTGCCCGGCTACGGCGCCAAGCGCATCAACCAGCTTTCCGGCGGCCAGAAGCAGCGCGTGGCCATCGCCCGCTGCCTGGTCCTCGAACCCAGGCTCCTGCTCCTGGACGAGCCCCTGGGAGCTTTGGACCTGAAGCTCCGCGAACAGATGAAGGTCGAGCTCAAGAAGCTGCAGGCCAAGATCGGCACGACCTTCATCTACATCACCCACGACCAGTCCGAGGCCCTGGTCATGTCCGACACCGTGGCGGTCATGAACCGGGGGCGCTTCGAGCAGGTCGGCACCCCGCAGGAACTGTACGGCGACCCGCACACCCCCTTCGTGGCCGGGTTTGTTGGCGACAGCAACCGCTGGGAGGGCGAGGTGGTGGAGATGGACGGCGAGACGGTCCTGGTCCGCACGGACGAGGACCTGGTCTTCCGGGCCCGGCGCAAGGCCGACGCCGGCAAGGGCCCGGCCACGCTCTTCCTGCGGCCCGAGGCCATGGTCATCGAGCCCGCCGACGCCTCTGGCCTCAACACCTTTCCGGTCACGGTCAGGGCCATCCTCTTCGACGGCGCCAACAGCCGGCTGCTGACGGCCACGCCGTCGGGCCACGAACTCCTGGTGGCCCTGCCCCAGAACCGCGCCTTCGACCACATCCGGCCCGGCGCGGATATCACCCTGGGCTGGCACCCGCAGTCCGGCATCGCCTTCGGACGCGGGGAGGGCAGGCCATGAGGCGCGGCGGCCTGTTCTGGCTCTTCCTGACGCCGGTTTTGGTGTGGCTCTTCCTGCTCATCGTCCTGCCGCACCTGGACCTCCTGATCCTTAGCTTCCGGGCTGACGGGGCCTGGAGCCTCGAAAACTACGGCACCTTTTTCACCGAGCCCATCTACTGGCTGACCTTCGTGCGCACGGCCGCCTACTCGGTCATCACCACCTTCCTGACCCTGGTCGTGTCCCTGCCCGTGGCCTTCTACATCACCAAGCTCTCGCGGCCCGGGGTGCGCGGCTTCCTCATGGTGCTGCTGCTCCTGCCGTTCTGGGTCAGCGAACTGGTGCGCGTCTACGGCTGGATGATCCTGCTGCGGGAGTCCGGGGTGCTGAATTACTTCCTGCTGCAGCTGGGCCTTCTGGAGAAGCCCGTGGAGATGCTCTACAACGACGCGACCATGATCATGGGCCTGGTGTATACCTCCATGCTCTTCATGGTCGTGCCCCTGGTCTCGGTCATGGAGGGTCTCGACGACAGCCTCGTCGAGGCGGCCTACGACCTGGGCGCGAGCAAGACCTGCATCTGGCGCACGATCATCATCCCGCACTGCAAGCCGGGCATCACCTCGGGTTCCATCGTGGTCTTCATGCTCGTGCTCGGCAACTACCTCACGCCCAACCTCATGGGAGGCAAGAACTCCCTGTGGTTCACCGAGCAGATCTACAACCAGTTCATCGCCAGTTTCAACTGGAATCAGGGCGCGGCCTTCGGCTTCATGCTCCTGGTGCTGAGTTCCCTCATCATCTGGCTGGGCCTGAAGATCACGGGCCAGCGCCTGGGCGAGGTGGCGTCATGATCCGCTCCCTGCCCAGATCGCGGGCCTACGACCGGTCCTTCGTCGTCTTCGTGGTCCTGTATTTCGTCTTTCTCTTCGCGCCGCTGCTGGTGACCTGCGTGCTGGCCTTCAACGACTCCGACTTCCCGTCCCTGCCCTGGCGTGGCTTCACCCTGGACTGGTTTTTGGCCGGCGGGCCCAAGCGCGTCGGCATCTTCGAGGATCCGGACAACCTGCGCGCCATCTGGGTCAGCTTCCAGACGGCGGTGTGGGTCTCCATCTCCTGCGTGGTGGTGGGGGTGTGCGCCGCCTTCCTGTTCGAGCAGGAGAACTTCCGCGGGAAGAACTTCCTGTATTTCCTCATGCTCGCACCGCTGGTCATCCCCGGCGTGATCCTGGGCATTTCCATCCTGCTGGGCGCGACCACGGCGGGCATCTATTTCGAGGACCACTGGAATCTCGATATCGAACTCTTCCGGCCCAGTTTCTGGCTGGTGGTGGTCGGGCAGTTCTCCTTCATCACCACCTTCGTGACCCTGGTCGTGTCGGCCCGGCTGCGCAAGTTCGACCGCTCCCTCGAAGAGGCTGCCCTGAACCTCGGCGCCACGCGCCTGCAGGTCATCTGGCACATCACGCTGCGCTACCTGCGCACGTCCATCATCGGCTCCGGGGCAGTGGCCTTCCTGATGAGCTTCGAGAACTTCAATACCACGCTCTTCCTCGTGGGCTCCCAACCGACCCTGCCCATCAACCTCTACCTGCAGGTCCGCGACGGCTCCACACCGGTCATCAATTCCGTCTCGTTTTTGCTGATCGTGGGCACGTCGCTGCTGGCGCTGGGGAACCTGTACCTGGACAGGAAGGAGTAGGGGCGGGGCTGCCTGGACCTCATGGACGATATGGACGGGGTTCCCCGAGTGCGCGGAGACCTGGCCCATTTCGTCCATCTCGTCCATGAGGTCCATCTCGTCCATGACAGCCTCCTCTTCTTCCCCCGTTTGACTTTGCCTTCCCCCGGGGCCAATAAAAAAGCCGCTCTTGCAAGCGGCTTTTTTCATCGGCGCGGAAAACGCGGTTATTTGCGGGCGCTTTTGTTGATGGTCTCCACAAGCTCCGCGGCGGCCTGGGACGAGGCGCCCTGCTGGGTCTGCTCGTCGAGGGACTGGGCCTTGGGCCAGCGGCAGCGGTGGTAGGAGATGGTGGCTTTCTGGGAGAGCTGGTCGATCTTGGCCAGCATGACGCCCATGGCTTCCTGGGTGATGACGATGTGCCCGCATTCGGAGCACTTGGGCACGGGGACGTCTTCGAAACAGAAAAGATGATTACGGCACTCCATCTGATAGGAGATGTTTTCTTCGGCGACGGCGTCGCATCCGCATTTTTGGCAGATCATGGCAACCTCGTGTGGTCTGGTCTGGGACTGGTAGTCTGGTAATGAACCGGGACAATTGTTCCTTATAAGCATGTTTTCGAAGTTTGGCAATCACTTGTCTACGCGGCTGAAATCATGATTTTTTATGTTTCACGGGAAAACCGGTCCGGCAGGCGTCAGGCGGCTTCCTGCGGCCGGTGTTTCGTGCCTGTTGGCACTCATCTTGTATATGTTTCGGAGGTACTATGAGCAGAATCGGTTGGGTCGGAATAGGCGTCATGGGGCGGTCCATGTGCGGTCATCTGCTGGCCGCGGGCCACGAGGTCCGCGTTTTCACGCGCACGAAGGCGTCGGCCTCCGGCGTCCTCGAAGCCGGGGCCGTGTGGTGCGACCGGCCCGGGGACGTGGCCGAGGGTTCGGATTTCGTGTTCACCATCGTCGGCTACCCGTCCGACGTGCGCGCCGTGTACCTGGCCGAGGGCGGACTCGTGGAGAAGGCCGCGCCCGGGACCGTGCTGGTCGACATGACCACCTCGGAACCGGCCCTGGCCGTGGAGATCCACGGGGCCGCCGCGGCCCGCGGTGTACACGCCCTGGATGCGCCGGTGTCCGGCGGCGATCTCGGCGCCCGGAACGCCGCCCTGGCCATCATGGTCGGCGGCGGGCAGGAGCCCTTCGACAGGACCGTGCCCCTCTTCGAGAAGATGGGGAAGAACATCCGCCTCATGGGCGGGCCCGGCGCGGGGCAGCACACGAAGATGAGCAACCAGATCCTCATCGCCGGCACCATGATCGGCGTGGTCGAGTCGCTCCTCTACGCCGTGCGCGCGGGCCTCGACGTGGACGCGGTCATCGACGTCATCGGCAGCGGCGCGGCCGGGTCCTGGTCCATCAACAACCTGGGCCGGCGCATCGCCAAGGATGATTTCGACCCGGGCTTCTACATCAAGCATTTCGTCAAGGACATGGGCATCGCCCTAGCCGAGGCCAAACGCATGCGCATCAGCCTGCCGGGCCTGGCCCTGGTGGAGCAGCTCTACGTGGCGGCCATGGCCCAGGGGCTTGAGAACATGGGCACCCAGGCCCTTTACACCGCCCTGAAGAACATGAACGCCGCCAGGTAGGCAGCGGGCCGCGGGGCCCTTGCCCCGCGGCTGAAAACGGTATTTCGCGGAGAATTCGTGCGCACCCTCATTCTCGCCTTCTTCCTGTTCTGCCTCATCCCCTGCGCCTGGGCGCAGGACGAGCAGAAGATCAACATCCTCTACCTCAACTCGTACCACAACGGATACGAGTGGTCGGACAGCATCTTCGAGGGCGTGCGCGACACCTTCCGCAAGAGCGGGAAGAACATCTATCTCCAGATCGAGTACATGGACTCCAAACGGTTTTCCGGGGAGAAGATCAATGAGATCCTGCTCAACTACTACACCTTCAAGTTTCGGACAATGCATTTCGATCTCATCGTCACCTCAGATAACAACGCCTACGAATTCATGTCCCGGCACGGTGAAGAGCTGTTCCCCGGCGTGCCTATCGTCTTCTGCGGCATCAACGACGTCGAGGCCGGCGCGGTGCCCATGCGCGACCGCATGACCGGCGTGCTGGAAGAGTTCGACGTGCCGTCCAACATCGCCACTGCGCTCAAGTTCCATCCGGGCAAGAAGCGCCTGGTGGTCATCGGCGACCAGAGCCTCACGGGCGTGGCCATCGCCAACCAGGTGCGGGCGCAGCTGCATCTGCTGCCGCCCGAGATCGAGGTGGAGTTCTTGGACGAATTCAGCCTGGACGAGCTGGTGGCCAAGGTGCGCTTCGCCGCCGCCGACAGCATTTTCTTCTTCATCCCCTTCTACAAGGACGTGGGCGAGGCCGTATACTCGGCCCAGGACCTCCTGGAGATCGTCTGGGAAAAGACCGAGGCTCCCCTCTACGGGGCCTGGGAATTCCTTCTCGGGCACGGGCTGGTGGGCGGCAAGCTCATCAGCGGCTACGCCCACGGCCAGGCCGCGGCCGAGATGGGCCTGCGCATCCTGGACGGCGAGTCGCCGGCCCGCATCCCCATCACCGTCAGTCCCGACGAGCCGCCGAAGTTCGACTACCGGGTGCTCATGCGCCTGGGGATCAACCTGAAGCTCCTGCCCGAGGGCAGCGTGCTGATCAACGAACCGTCGCCGTTCTACTCCATCAACCGGCACCAGTTCTGGACCATCATCATAAGCCTGGTCATCCTGTCCATGGTCCTGGTGCTTCTGGTCATCAACATCCTCGAGCGCAAGCAGATCGAGGTGCGCATCAAGAACCAGCTGTCCTTCCTGCGCACCCTCATGGACACGCTGCCCGTGCCCATCTGGTTTACGGACCGCAGCGGGAGCATCGCCGGTGTCAACCGGGCCTTCGAGAACTGGTTCGGAGTCGGCTGGCAGCAGGATCGCGCCTTCGCCTCGCATGGGCCGGTCCTGCCCGATTCCCGTTTCGCCCCCATGCTCGACGCGCGCATGGATTCCTTCGAGGGCCAGATCCAGCACGGCGACGGGACCTTGCGTTCGGCCGTGCTGCACAAGGCCGTCTACGCCGACGCCCAGGGCGACAACACGGGCGTCGTCGGCGTGATCTACGATATCTCCGACCGCAAGAAGGCCGAGGACGACCTGCGCGCGGCCGAGGAGAAGTACCGCACCATCTTCGAGAACTCGGCCTTGGGCATCTTCCAGACCACCCCCGACGGCTCGTGGATCGTGGCCAACCCGGCCCTGGCGCGGATGCTCGGCTATGCGGGCCCCGAGGAGCTCATGGCCGAGAACCCCAACATCGCGACCCTCTACTATCAGCAGAGCGACCGCGAGCGCGTGGTGGACCTCTACGAGCAGAACCGCGGCGGCATCGAGGCCGAAATCCTCTTCCGTCGGCGCGACGGGGCCGTCATCACGGCCAACCTCAACGCCCGGGCAGTGCGCGGCTGCGACGACGGCTTCTGCCATTTCGAAGGCTTCATCGAGGACATCACCGACCGCAAGGCCGCGGAGCTGGCCCTGGCCGCGTCCGAAGCCATGCTCCAGCTCGTCCTCGATACCATCCCCCAGCTCGTGCACTGGAAGGACAAGCGGCTGCGCATCATCGGCGCCAACCGCAACTTCCTGGCCCACGTGGGCCAGACGGAGCTGGCGTCCATCCTCGGCAAGACCTACGGCGAGGTCCTGACCGACGCCGCCGAGATCCAGCGCATCGCGGAGCTCGACCGGGAGGTCATCGAGGCCGACGAGCCGCATTTCCGCATGCGCATGGAGACCCGCAACGCCGTCGGCGAGGCCATGTGGCTGCTGGTCAACAAGGTCCCGCTGCATGGGCCGCGGGGCGAGGTGGTCGGCATCCTGAGCACGGCCGAGGACATCACCCAGACCATCAGCCTCGAAAAGCAGCTCCTGCAGTCCCAGAAGATGGAGGCCATCGGCACCCTGGCCGGAGGCATCGCCCACGATTTCAACAACATCCTGACCTCCATCATGAACTCGACCGAGCTGGCCATGGAGGACATCCCCGAGGGCAGCATCGCCTGGAAGGACCTGGAGCGCAGCCTCAAGGCGGCGGTGCGGGGCAGCGGCCTCATCAAGCAGATTCTGACCTTCAGCCGTCCGACCCAGGAGGGTTTCGTGCCCACGGACCTGCGCGAGGTGGTCAGCGAGGCCGTGGCCCTCATCCGCGTGTCCATGCCGCGCAACATCAGCGTGCTTTCCCGGGTCGATGACGACCTGCCGCTCTGCCTGGCCGACCCGACCCAGGTCCACCAGATCGTCATGAACCTGGCCACCAACGCCTTCCAGGCCCTGGGCGCGAAGGGCGGCACCATCTCCATCAGCCTCGGCGGGCTGTCCCTGGAGCGCGACGACCCCCGTTGCGGCGGCCTGGTGCCCGGCCAGTACAGCCTGTTGCGCATCGAGGACGACGGGCCGGGCATTCCCGAGGACATCCAGGACAAGATCTACGACCCGTTTTTCACCACCAAGGGCAAGGGCGAGGGGACGGGACTGGGCCTGGCCGTGGTTCACGGCATAGTGCGCAACCACGGCGGGGGGATCCGGCTCGACAGCGCTCTCGGGCGGACGCGTTTCGACATCCTGCTGCCCGGCATGAACGATTCCTGTCTCCTGCCGGGCACGTGCGACAGCGCCGTGGCCATGGGCAGCGAGCGCCTGGCCTTCATCGAGGACGACGAGGACCAGCTGCAGCTCATCCCGCGCGTGCTCGCGCAGCTCGGCTACACGGTGCACCCGTTCCACTGCGCGTCCGAGGCCATCGAGGCCGTCTGCGGCGGGCTTGGACTCGATCTGGTCATCACGGATTTCGACATGCCTGGCATGAACGGCTTCGACGTGGCCGCGGCCCTGAAGGACTGCCGCCCCGAGCTGCCGGTCATCATGGTCTCGGGCCGCAAGCACGCGGCCGAGTTCGCGCCGCAGTCGGGCAACATCAGGCTTTTCGTGAGCAAACCCTATAACAAGGACATCCTCGGGCGGGCCATCCGTGATGTTCTGGACAAGGACGCATGATGGCGAGGATTCTGATCATCGACGACGACAGGCAGGTCTGCGAGACCCTTGAAAGCCTGGTCCACAGGCTGGGCCACGAGTGTCATGCGGCCCAGACACTGAAGGATGGGCTGGCGCAGTTGGGCAACGGGGAATTCGACCTCGTCTTTCTCGACGTGCGCCTGCCCGATGGCAACGGGCTTGAGGCCCTGGGTCAGATCCGCAGCCAGGCCGCGCCGCCGGACGTCATCGTCCTGACCGGCCAGGGCGACCCCGAAGGCGCGGAGCTGGCCATCCAGGGGGGCGTCTGGGACTACCTGGTCAAGCCGTCGCCCATCAGGCAGATCAAGGAGACCCTCAATCGGGCCCTGGCCCAGCGGCAGGACAGAAAGGACCTCGCCCTGGATCTCACGGACGTGGTGGGGCAGAGCAACGCCATGCGCCAGTGCTACGAACGCCTGGCCCAGGCCAGCGGCTCGGATTCGACGGTTCTGGTCACGGGTGAGACGGGCACGGGCAAGGAACTGCTGGCCCGGACCATTCACCGCAATTCGGGCCGGGCCGACCGCGCCTTCGTGGTCGTGGACTGTGCGGCCCTGACGGAATCCCTGCTGGAGAGCATCCTTTTCGGCCACACCAAGGGCGCCTTCACGGGCGCGGCCCGGGACCGCGTGGGCTTGGTCAAGCTCGCCGACGGGGGCACCCTGTTTCTGGACGAGATCGGCGAACTGCCCCTCTCGGCCCAGAAGACCTTTCTGCGCGTCCTGCAGGAGCACCGTTTCAGGCCCGTGGGCGGGAACCAGGAGCTGCAGAGCGACTTCCGCCTCATCTCGGCCACGAACCGGGACCTGTCGGCCATGGTCGCGGCGGGGGAGTTCCGGCAGGACCTCTTCTACCGCATCAACACCATCCACCTGACCCTGCCGCCCCTGCGCGAACGGGAGGAGGACATTCTGATCCTGGCGCGGCACCACATCGACAAGCTCTGCCGGCAGCGCAACATCCCGGTCAAGGAGATGGACCCGGAGTTCATGGCCATGCTCCGTCTCTACGATTGGCCCGGAAACGTCCGCGAACTCTTCAACACCATCGAACAGGCCTTCGTGCTGTCGGGCGCGGAGAAGACGGTCTACGTGCAGCACCTGCCGCAGGCGGTGCGTATCCGGGTGGCCAAATCCATGCTGGAGAGGAGTCGGGAAGATGCGGTGGTAGAGGCAGGAGACGGAAGGGACGAAGAGAATCTCCCTTCATTGAAGGACTTCAAGACCGCGATGGAAAGGGAGTACCTGCAGAGGCTCTTGCGGGCCCATGGGAGGGATATCCCCAAGATGCTCGGCGTATCGGGACTTTCCCGGTCTCACCTGTACGCCATGCTCAAAAAGCACGACCTCGAGGCGTAGCTTGCGATCTATTCTTCGTCGACTTCCTTGCCCAGCCAGTATTCCTTCCAGGAATCGAGGATGTATTCCGTCTTGACCAGCACGCTGTCGCCGTCATTGATGCGCTGCTTCTGCATGGGGGTCAGCAGCTGCGACAGCTGCATCGTCTCGTTCTGAGAGAGGCCTCTGATCACGCCGCTTTTGGTTATGCTTTTTCCTTTCATCACAAACCTCCGTTTTGTGTCTGATAATGCATCAAATGCGATTGTGGCAAGATGCGCGCCGATTTTTTAGCAAAATAATTGCCAATCAAGGTGTATCGGCGCGTTTTGTTCGCCCTTGATTTCGTATCATCCTGATTTTCAGTATGTTATGCGCGCGGTCTTTTTTCAGGCCGCCGCGGGGCGAGTTCATGTGCATGCACCGCGTGTGCATTTTTGAAACACCGCATGTGGCGTCTTGCGACGTTTGTGCACACCTGCGCACAACTCCGGCCGGTCTGGCCGCGGAAATCCCCTTGCTGAAAAATGGTTGTTTAGTCAACCAAATTGTGCTACCCAGATCGGTCATGCGCAGTCCGGAAAATCAGACGCATTTTCGGCGATGCTCCGTCGATCGGTTCAGCGATCACGCCCGGTCTACCCCGTCAGCGGAATTCGGACGATCGGGCGGGCCGAAAAAGGGGCTGAGTACGCTGTCGGAGAATCCCGGTATGAGCATGTCCGGAAAACCGGACACGGGGGGCGTGAACGGCAAATCCGCCTTTAACCTTGCAATTACGCGCGTTAACCGGATTGAAGTTGTTTGTTTGCATTCCGCAAATATCGTGGTAGGTCTGCGATCAAACCCATGTTGTCTTTTTTTTCGGACAAACCGGAGGGAGGGGAGTGCGTGAGATGTCGATAGTCTCGTAAAAATGTTGTATTTCGGATAGTTAGTTTGTTTTTACCCGATGGCACAAAACTTGTTTCTATAGGCAGTAGCGCACGCTGTGGAAGCGCACGCCTTGAAACACCAACCTGGCTTTAGGAGAAGATACATGGCAAAAAATATGAAAACCATGGATGGGAACACCGCCGTCACCCATATCGCCTATGCGATGAGTGACACGGCCGCCATTTACCCGATCACCCCCTCTTCGACCATGGGTGAGATCGCGGACGAGTGGGCGGCCCAGGGCCGGCTGAATATTTTCGACCAGAAGGTCCTGGTTCGTCAGATGCAGTCCGAAGCTGGCGCTGCCGGCGCTGTGCACGGCTCCCTGGCCGGAGGCGCGCTGACCTCCACCTTTACCTGTTCCCAGGGCCTCTTGCTCATGATCCCCAACATGTACAAGATTTCCGGCGAACTGCTTCCGGGCGTCTTCCATGTCAGCGCGCGCGCCGTGGCCGCGCATGCCCTGTCGATCTTCGGCGACCACCAGGATGTCATGGCCTGTCGCCAGACCGGTTTCGCCATGCTGGCTTCCAGCTCCGTGCAGGAGTGCATGGACCTGGCCCTGGTCGCGCATCTGTCCTCCATCGAATCGAGCATCCCCTTCCTGCACTTCTTCGACGGCTTCCGCTCTTCCCATGAAATTCAGAAGATCGAGGTCATCGACTACGAAGACATCAAGAAGGTCGTCAATTACGAGGCCATCGCCGAATTCCGCGCCCGCGCCATGAGCCCGGCCAATCCGTCCATTCGCGGCACCGCCCAGAACCCGGACATCTACTATCAGGGCCGCGAAGCTTCCAACGTCTACTACGATCAGCTTTCCTCCATCGTGGTCGAGCAGATGAAGAAGGTCGCCTCGATCACCGGCCGTTCCTACAAGCCTTTCGACTACGTCGGCCACCCGCAGGCCGAGCGCGTCATCGTGGCCATGGGCTCTTCCTGTGAAACCATCGAGGAAGTGGTGCGCCACCTTCTGGCCAAGGGCGAGAAGGTCGGTCTGGTCAAGGTTCGCCTGTACCGTCCGTTCCTGCCCGAGTACTTCCTGCAGGTCCTGCCCGCCACGGCCTCCGTCATCACCGTGCTCGACCGCACCAAGGAGCCCGGCGCCAAGGGCGATCCGCTCTACAAGGACATTTGCACCGCCTACATGGAGCGCGGCGAAATGCCCGAGATCGTCGCCGGCCGTTACGGTCTGGGCTCCAAAGAGTTCACCCCGGCCATGGTCAAGGCCGTCTATGACAACATGCTGGTCGCCCAGCCCAAGCATCATTTCAATGTCGGCATCGACGACGATGTGACCCACACCTCCCTCGACGTGCCGGCCTTCGCCGACACCACCCCGGCCGGCACCGTGCAGTGCAAGTTCTGGGGCCTGGGCTCCGACGGCACCGTCGGCGCCAACAAGGAAGCCATCAAGATCATCGGTGACAACACCGACATGTACGCCCAGGGCTACTTCGCCTACGATTCCAAGAAGTCCGGCGGCATCACCGTGTCCCACCTGCGTTTCGGCAAGGAGCCCATCCAGTCCACGTACCTGGTCAACGCCGCCGACTACATCGCCTGCCACAAGGCCAGCTACGTGCACACCTACGACGTGCTCGACGGCATCAAGGACGGCGGCACCTTCGTGCTCAACTCCAACTGGACCGCCGAGGACATGGAGAAGGAACTGCCCGCCTCCATGCGCCGCACCATCGCCAAGAAGAACCTCAAGTTCTACAACATCGACGCGGTCAAGATCGCGGCGGAAGTGGGCCTTGGTAACCGCATCAACATGGTCATGCAGACCGCCTTCTTCAAGCTGGCCAACGTCATGCCCTTCGAAGAGGCCGTCGCGCTCCTGAAGAAGGCCATCAAGAAGGCCTACGGCAAGAAGGGCGATAAGATCGTCAACATGAACATAGCCGCCGTGGATCAGGCCTCCGCGAATCTGATCGAGATCAAGGTCCCGGCCTCCTGGGCCGACGCAGCCTGCGACTGCGGTGCCGGCAAGGACGAACCCGATTTCGTCAAGAACGTCATGCGTCCCATCCTGGCCCAGAAGGGCGACAGCCTGCCCGTGTCCGCCTTCGAGCCGGACGGACTGTTTCCCGTGGCCACCTCCCAGTTCGAGAAGCGCGGCGTGGCCATCAACGTGCCCGAATGGATCGCGGCCAACTGCATCCAGTGCAACCAGTGCTCCTTCGTCTGCCCGCACGCCGCCATCCTGCCCGTGCTGCTGACGGATGAGGAGATGGCCGAGGCCCCCGAGACCTTCGAGACCATCGATGCCCTGGGCAAGGAACTCAAAGGCATGAAGTTCCGCATCCAGGTCAACACCCTGGACTGCATGGGCTGCGGCAACTGCGCCGACATCTGCCCGGCCAAGACCACGGCCTTGGTCATGAAGCCCCTGGAGACCCAGACCCCGAAGGAAGTGCCCAATTACGACTTCTCGGTCACCGTTCCCTTCAAGGACAACCTCATGCGCCGCGACACGGTCAAGGGCAGCCAGCTGCAGAAGCCGCTGATGGAATTCTCCGGCGCCTGCTCAGGCTGCGGCGAAACCCCGTACGTCAAGGTGCTGACCCAGCTCTTCGGTGAGCGCATGGTCATCGCCAACGCCACGGGCTGCTCCTCCATCTGGGGCGCCTCCGCGCCGACCACTCCCTACACGGTCAACGCCGAAGGGCACGGCCCGGCCTGGGGCAACTCCCTGTTCGAGGATGCCGCCGAATTCGGTTACGGCATTCAGATGGCCTATGCCCAGCGTCAGGCCAAGCTGGTCGACCTGGTCGTCAAGGCTCTGGAAGGCGAGCTTCCCGAAGATCTGGCCGAAGCCTTCAAGGGCTGGCTCGAAAACCGCGGCAACGCGGAAAAATCCAAAGAATACGGCGATACCGTTCGTGACATCCTGGCCTTCATGAACCGCGACGTGCTGCTCGACGAGATCTACGAGAACGAGGAGCTCTTCACCAAGAACTCCTTCTGGATCTTCGGCGGCGACGGTTGGGCCTACGATATCGGCTATGGCGGGCTGGACCATGTTCTGGCCTCTGGCGAAGACATCAACGTTCTGGTGATGGACACGGAAGTGTACTCCAACACTGGCGGGCAGTCCTCCAAGGCGACCCCGCTCGGCTCCATCGCCAAGTTCGCTGCTTCAGGAAAGCGGACAGGGAAGAAGGATCTCGGACGCATGGCCATGAGCTACGGCTATGTCTACGTGGCCACGGTCTCCATGGGCTACGACAAGCAGCAGCTCCTGAAGGCCTTCCGCGAGGCGGAGGCCTATCCCGGGCCGTCTCTGATCATTGCCTACGCTCCGTGCATCAACCAGGGACTTCGCAAGGGCATGGGCAAGACCCAGCTCGAGTCGAAGCTGGCCGTGCAGTCCGGCTACTGGCCGCTGTACCGCTACAATCCCTTGTTGGCCGAAGAGGGCAAGAACCCCTTCACCCTGGACTCCAAGGCTCCGGACGGGTCCATCCAGGAGTTCCTGGCCAGCGAAAACCGGTATGCTCTGCTCGAAAAGATCGCGCCCGAAGACTCCAAGCGTCTGCGCACCCAGATCGAGCAGGATTACCAGCACCGTTTTGCGATGTACGAGTACCTCTCCAAGCAGGAGTTCGCTCCGGTCCAGGCCGCTTCCGAGCCTGTAGCCGCCGCTGTTCCTGCCGGTGAGGGCTGTACGCTTACGGCAACCGCCGAGCACTCCGGGGCCAACAAGCCCGCGGAGCCCTGCGATGACGGTCGCGCCGGAAAATAGGTAAAGGCTCGCCGCCTGTCCGCGGGGTGGGGTACCCGCGGACAGGCGGTCTTTTCATCAGTTTTATTTGGAGGGAGATATGTCAATTCCTGTCTTGGCAATGGTGGCTCTGCTGCCCATTCTGGTTGCTCTCGTGCTGATGGTCGGCATGCGCTGGCCTTCGACGAAAGCCATGCCCCTGGCGTGGCTCGTGTGCGTGCTCGGCGCCATCGGCGCATGGAACTTGCCCGTCGGTTACGTGACCGCGCTTTCGCTGCAGGGCATCATCATCGCCATCGGCGTTCTGATCATCGTTTTCGGCGCCATCATCATCCTCTACACCCTGAAGTACTCAGGCGGCATGGAAACCATCCAGTACGGGATGCAGAACATCAGCCGCGACAAGCGCATCCAGGCCATCATCATCGGCTACATGTTCGCGGCCTTCATCGAAGGCGCGGCCGGCTTCGGCACGCCCGCAGCTCTCGCGGCTCCGCTGCTCCTGTCCCTGGGCTTCCCGCCCCTGGCCGCCGCGGTCATCTGTCTGGTCTTCAACTCTTTCCCGGTTTCTTTCGGCGCGGTCGGAACGCCCATCCTCGTGGGCCTGAAGTTCCTCGACCCGCTGGCCAAGGCCGCCGTTGCCGCCGGCACCCCCGGCCTGAACTTCGTTGATTTCGGTTCTTTCGCCAAGGTCATCGGCCAGTGGGTGACCATGATGCACGGTCCCATGGCCGTCATCCTGCCCATCTTCATGCTCGGCTTCCTGACCCGCTTCTTCGGCAAGAACAAGTCCTGGTCCGAAGGCTTCGCCGCTTGGCAGTTCTGTGTTTTCTCCGCCGTGGCCTTCCTGGTCCCGTACCTGACCTTCGCCTGGCTGGTCGGCCCGGAATTCCCGTCCATGATCGGTGGTCTCGTTGGCCTCGGCATCATCGTGGCCGGCGCCAAGGCCGGTTTCTGCGTACCCAAGGACACTTGGGACTTCGGCCCCCAGTCCACGTGGGACGCTGAGTGGACCGGTACCATCGCCACGTCCACCAGCACCGAGTTCAAGCCCCACATGAGCCAGTTCAAGGCATGGCTGCCCTATATCCTGATCGGCGCCATCCTGGTCGTGACCCGCATCCCCGAACTGGGCCTCAAGGCCGTCCTGGCCGCCCAGAAGCTGCCCTTCAACGACATCCTCGGCTACAAGGGCGTTTCCGCCTCCATCGACTACCTGTACCTGCCCGGCACCATCCCCTTCATGCTGGTCGCCATCCTGACCATCGCCCTCCACGGCATGAAGGGTGACGCAGTCAAGCAGGCCTGGACCGAGTCCTTCGTGAAGATGAAGGCCCCGACCATCGCGCTCTTCGCGGCCGTGGCCCTGGTCTCCATCTACCGCGGTTCCGGCGTGGCCGACGCGATCCTGAACCCCAACAACTACCCCTCCATGCCCCTGGCCATGGCCAAGACCGTCGCCGCTTTCGCCGGCAACGCCTGGCCCATGCTGGCCTCCTACGTGGGTGGTCTGGGCGCCTTCATCACCGGCTCCAACACGGTCTCCGACCTTCTGTTCGCCGAATTCCAGTGGGGCGTCGCCCAGCAGCTGGAACTGCCGCGCCAGATCATCGTGGCCGCCCAGGTCGCCGGCGGTGCCATGGGCAACATGATCTGCATCCACAACATCGTCGCCGTCTGCGCCGTCACCGGCCTGATCGGCCGCGAAGGCATGATCCTGAAGCGCACTTTCTGGCCCTTCGTGCTCTACGGCATCGTCGTGGGCATCATCGCCTCCCTGATGTGCTTCGTCTTCCTGCCTCACCTGTTCTAGTTGTCAATGCGGTCCCGGGAGTTGCGCAAGGCTTCCGGGACCGCTTCATCCATATCAGCGAGCCTCACGCAAGGAGAGAATAATGATTTCAGCGAGTCTGCTCACCGAGTTCCAGAATCTGCTGGGCAAAGACAATGTCCTCGTAAGCGAGTCCGACCGCCACGCCTATTCCTACGATGCCGCCGTGCTCGACGCGGTCGTCCCGGAACTGGTGCTGCGTCCGACCAACAGTGAACAGCTGGGCAAGACCGTGGCTCTGTGCAACGAGAACAAGTTGCCCATGACCGTGCGCGGCGCCGGCACCAACCTGAGCGGCGGGACCATCCCGACCAAGGAACACGGGGTCGTCATCCTGACCAACGGCCTGAACAAGATCCTCGAGATCAACGAGCAGGACCTCTACGCCGTGGTTCAGCCCGGCGTGGTCACCGCCAAGTTCGCGGCCGAAGTCGCGCGTCGCGGCCTCTTTTATCCGCCGGACCCGGGCTCCCAGGCCGTTTCCACCCTGGGCGGCAACGTCAGCGAGAACGCCGGCGGTCTGCGCGGCCTGAAGTACGGCGTGACCAAGGACTACGTCATGGGCGTGAATTTCTGGAACGCCGAGGGCGAGTACGTCAAATCCGGCGGCAAGACCGTCAAGTGCGTCACTGGCCTCAACATCGCCCAGCTCATGGTCGGTTCCGAAGGCACCCTCGGCGTGTTCGACGAGATCATCCTCAAGCTCGTCCCGCCGCCAGTGGCCTCCAAGGCCATGCTGGCCGAGTTCGACGACATCAACAAGGCCTCCGAGACCGTGGCCGCCATCATCGCCAACAAGATCGTGCCCTGCACCCTTGAGCTCCTGGACAACGCGACCATCAACTATGTCGAGGATTTCACCAAGGCCGGCCTGCCCTGTGACGCCGCGGCCATCCTGCTGATCGAGGTCGACGGCGGGCACATCGCCCTGGTCGAGGACGACGCCGAGAAGGTTGTCGAGATCTGCAAGAAGCACGGCGCCCGCCGCGTGCAGATGGCCAAGGACGCCGCCGAGAAGAACAAGCTGTGGGAAGCCCGCCGCAACGCGCTGCCGGCCCTGGCCCGCGCCCGTCCGACCACCGTTCTCGAAGATGCCACCGTGCCGCGCAGCCAGATCCCGGCCATGATCAAAGCCATCAACGACATTGCCGCCAAGTACAAGCTGCAGATCGGCACCTTCGGCCACGCCGGCGATGGCAACCTGCACCCGACCATCCTGACGGACAAGCGCGACAAGGAAGAGTTCCACCGCGTGGAGCAGGCCGTCGACGAGATCTTCGACGTGGCCCTGTCCCTGGGTGGCACCCTGTCCGGCGAGCACGGCATCGGCACGGCCAAGTCCAAGTGGCTGGAGAAGGAAACCTCCAAGGCGACCATCATCTACTCGCGCAGACTGAAGAAGGCGGTTGACCCCAACTACCTGCTCAATCCCGGCAAGATCATCGGAGGCTAGTCATGCACGAAGATCTCCATCAGCTAGCCAAGATGCTGCACGAGCTCGACGACCAGATGGTCGCGTGCATGAAGTGCGGCATGTGTCAGGCGGTCTGCCCGGTATTCTCCGAAACCATGAAGGAGGGCGACGTCGCCCGCGGCAAGATCGCGCTTCTGGAAAACCTGTCCCACGAGATGATCGCGGACGCCGAAGGTGTGCAGGACAAGCTCAACAAGTGCCTGCTCTGCGGCTCCTGCGCGGCCAACTGCCCCAGCGGCGTGAAGGTGCTTGACATCTTCTTCAAGGCCCGCGTCATCGTGAACACGTACATGGGCCTTTCGGCCACCAAGAAGGCCATCTTCCAGGGCCTGCTGACCAAGCCGGCGCTCTTCAACTCCGTGCTGGACGTGGCCTCCAAGTTCCAGGGCGTGTTCACCAAGACCGCCAACGAGGTCATCGGTTCGTCCTGCTCGCGCATCAACGCGCCGGTCATCGGCGAGCGGCATTTCATGCCCCTGGCCAAGAAGCCCCTGCGCAAGCTGGAGCCGGCCCTGAACACCCGTCCCGGCAAGGGCGGCTACCGCGTGGCCTTCTTTCCCGGCTGCGTCATCGACAAGATCTACCCGCAGGTCGGCCAGGCCGTCCTGAAGGTCCTGCGGCACCACGAACTGGGCATCTACATGCCCGCCGGCCAGGCATGCTGCGGTATCCCGGCCTTGGCCTCGGGCGACAAGGAATCCTTCGACAAGCTCGTGAAATGCAATCTCGAGATCTTCGAGAAGGAGAACTTCGACTACCTGCTCACGGCCTGCGCCACCTGTACGGCCACCATCCACGAGCTGTGGCCCATGATGTCCGGCGACAAGACCGAGAGCATGCAGGAGCGCATCGCCGCCCTGGCGGCCAAGACCATGGATGTGAACCAGTTCATGGTCGACGTGCTCAAGGTCGCCGCGCCGGTGCAGGGACACGGGACCAAGGTCACGTACCACGACCCGTGCCACCTCAAGAAGTCCATGAAGGTCTTCGAGCAGCCCCGTGCGCTCCTCAAGAGCAACCCCAAGGTGGAGTTCGTGGAGATGTCCGAGGCAGACCGCTGCTGCGGCTGCGGCGGCAGCTTCAACCTGCAGCACTACGGGCTGTCCAAGGACATCGGCAAGATCAAGCGCGACAACATCGTCGCGTCCGGCGCCCAGGTCGTGGCCACGGGCTGCCCGGCGTGCATGATGCAGATCTCCGACATGCTGTCCCAGCATGGAGACAAGATCGCAGTCAAACACGTTATGGAAATCTACGCGGAAACGCTGTAAACAGATGGCGTCGACGTCGGTCCTGTGCCGGCGTCGGCGCCTTTCCGTCAGTGATATTTCAACATGCCGAAATCATGAAAAATATACCTGACGGAAGTTTTCTCTTTTTTTCGAAATTTTACAGCTTGTGTAACCAACCAATTTGATTTACCGACCGTGAAACATCACGGGACGGGACACGTCGGAAACCGGACCGGCATTCAAGGGAAGGAATATGGCCAGAAATCTATACATCACGGCGACGGAATCTCGCAGCGGAAAATCAGCCATTGTCCTCGGCGTCATGCAGATGCTCCTGCGTGACATCCGCCGGGTCGGCTTCTTCAGACCCATCATCAACGACGTGCCGGACCGCAAGGATCACGACATCGACCTGGTCCTGTCCCAGTTCTACCTGGGCCTGCAGTACCACGAGACCTACGCCCTGACCATGCGGCAGGCAAAGGAACTGGTCAACGCAGGGCAGCACTCCATCTTGATCGAAAAGATCATCAACAAGTACAAGGAGCTGGAGAGCAAGTGCGACTTCGTCCTGCTTGAGGGCACGGACTTCGAGGGCACAAGCCCGGCTTTCGAGTTCGACATCAACGCCGACATCGCCGCCAACCTCGGCAGCCCGCTCCTGGTCGTGTCCAACGCCTGCCAGAAGACCGAGCACGAGATCATCAGCGCCACCAAGCTGGCCGTGGAGTCCTTCGCCGACAAGGCCGTGGACATCCTGGGCGTCATCGTCAACCGCACGGACGTGCCCGATCGCGACGCGCTGCGCATCGCCCTGAAGAAGACCCTGAACAAGCCCGAGACGCTTCTGTACATCATCCCCGAGGTGGCCATCCTCGGCAAGCCCACCGTGGCCGACGTCATGAAGTGGGTGGGGGCCGAAGTCCTCTACGGCCGCGAGAACCTCGGCGCGCAGGTCGACGACATCGTCGTGGCCGCCATGCAGATCGAAAATTTCCTGAACTACATCGAACGCGGAAGCCTCGTGGTCACCCCCGGCGACCGCTCGGACATCGTCGTCAGCAGCTTGGCCTCCCGGCAGTCGTCGTCCTACCCTGACATCGCCGGCATCCTGCTGACGGGCGGCATCCGCCCCGGCAAGGCCGTGGACCGGCTCATCGAAGGCTGGACCGGCGTGCCCGTGCCCGTGCTGCTCGGCAAGGAAGCCACCTTCCAGACGGCCCGGCGCCTCTACAACATGTACGGCAAGATCGAGCCCGGCGACCAGAAGAAGATCGCCTCGGCCCTGGGCGTGTTCGAGGAGAACGTGGCCACGGACGAGCTGCGCCAGCGCCTCGACACCCGCAAATCGACCAAGGTCACGCCGCAGATGTTCGAGTACGGCCTCATCGAGAAGGCCAAGAAGCACCGCCAGCACATCGTCCTGCCCGAGGGCGGCGACGAGCGCATCCTGCGCGCGGCCGACATCCTGCTTCGCCGCGGCGTGGTGGACCTGACCATCCTGGGCGACCCCAAGGCCATCTCCTCCATGACCTCCCAGCTGGGCCTCAACCTGAGCGGCGTGAACATCATCGATCCGGTCGCGTCGCCCGACTATAACGACTACGTCGGCACCTTCATGGAACTGCGCAAGAAGAAGGGCGTGTCCAAGGAAGTGGCCTGCGACTGCATGGTCGACCCGACCTATTACGGCACCATGATGGTCTTCAAGGGCCAGGCCGACGGCATGGTCTCAGGCGCCATCAACACCACGGCCCACACCATCCGCCCGGCCTTCCAGATCATCAAGACCAAGCCCGGCGCGTCCATCGTGTCGAGCGTGTTCCTGATGTGCCTCAAGGACCGCGTCCTGGTCTTCGGCGACTGCGCCGTGAACCCGAACCCGACGGCGCAGCAGCTGGCCGAGATCGCCATCAGTTCGGCCGAGACGGCCCGCATCTTCGGCGTGGACCCGCGCGTGGCCATGCTGTCCTACTCGACCGGTGATTCCGGCGCGGGCGGCGACGTGGACGTGGTCATCGAGGCCACCCGTATCGCCCGCGAAATCGCCCCGAACCTGATGCTCGAAGGGCCACTGCAGTACGATGCGGCCATCGACCCCGAGGTCGGCGCCAAGAAGCTTCCCGGGAGCCAGGTGGCCGGACGGGCCACGGTCTTCATCTTCCCGGACCTGAACACCGGCAACAACACGTACAAGGCGGTCCAGCGCGCCGCCAACGCCGTGGCCATCGGCCCGGTCCTGCAGGGCCTCAACAAGCCCGTCAACGACCTGAGCCGCGGCTGCACCGTCCCCGACATCGTCAACACCGTGGCCATCACGGCCATCCAGGCCCAGGCCGAAAAAGGCTTCATATAACGAGGATACCATGAAGATTTTTGTCATCAACTCCGGGAGTTCCTCCCTCAAATACCAGCTTCTCGACATGGAAAACGGTTCCGTCATGGCCACGGGCCTGGTGGAGCGCATCGGCGAAACCGTGGGCAAGCTCAGCCAGAAGAACTGGCCCGGCGAGTCCCGGCAGGCCGAAGTGGAGCGGGAGATGCCGTTCCCTGACCACCGCGCCGCCATGCACACCGTGGTCGACCTGGTCACGGGCACGGACACGGGCGTCATCGCCTCGGCCGCCGAGATCGACGCCATCGGCCACCGCGTGGTCCAGGGCGGCGAGACGCTGTTCAAGAGCACCCTCATCGACGACGACGTCGTGGCCAAGATCCGTGACAACTGCCACCTCTCGCCCCTGCACAACCCGGCCAACCTGGTCGGCATCGAGGTGGCCCGCGAACTCTTCTCCGGCGTGCCGCAGGTGGCCGTGTTCGACACGGAATTCCACCAGACCATGCCCGCCGAGGCCTTCATGTACCCCATCCCGTATGAGCTGTACGAGGAACTGCGCATCCGCCGCTACGGTTTCCACGGCACCTCGCACCGCTACGTGGCCCAGCAGGCCGCGGCCATGCTCGGCAAGGCCGCGGACGAGGTCAATCTGGTGACCCTGCACCTGGGCAACGGCTGCAGCATGGCCGCCGTGCGCAAGGGCAAGTGCATCGACACGTCCATGGGCCTGACCCCCCTGGCCGGCGTGATGATGGGCACCCGCAGCGGCGACATCGACCCGGCCATCATCCCCTTCCTGATGAAGGAGAAGGGCCTGGACATGGGCCAGATCGACGACATCCTGAACAAGAAGAGCGGCCTCAAGGGCATCTGCGGCATGAATGACATGCGCGACATCCATGCCGCCGCCCATGACGGCGACAAGAAGGCCGCCCTGGCCGTGGACATGTTCGTCTACAGCATCAAGAAGTACATCGGCGCCTACTACGCCGTGACCGGCCCCCTCGACGCCCTGGTCTTCACCGCCGGCATCGGCGAGAACGACGACGAGGTGCGCGCGCGCGTCTGCGCCGGCCTCGAGCATCTCGGCATCAGCATCGACCCCGAACGCAACGCCGGACGCAAGAAGACCGCCACGGCGGTCCAGGCCGACGGCAGCAAGGTCGCCATCCTCGTCATCCCCACCAACGAGGAATTGGCCATCGCCAAGGCGACCCTGAGCGTTTTGAAATAGGATCAGAGCCTCCCCCTCCTTGCGCCCCCTCGGGAAGTCACTTTCCCGGGGGGGCCTTTTCGTTTCTGCGCCGTCTGTTTCCGGCCAACCGCGCCGTGGCCGCCTCAAATCCGTTGTTTTCTCCGGCTCGATGTGCAAGTCTGCCGACCTGACGAAACCGGCCCGTCTGCCTATGGCGCCGGGCACATGGAGGATCGATGAAAAGATTGTTTGTTCTGCTGCTCGTCTTCGCTGCCGGCGCATATGCCGCTGCCGCGTATCTGCTCGGCGGACAGGCCCGCGAGCAGTATTTTTCCCTGTTGAAGGAGCACGAACGCTCAGGCCTCGTGTCCCTGACCAACCAGTACTACGAGCGCGGTTTCCTCGCTTCCCGTGCCGCGACGCTGGTGGAGGTCGCCGTTCCCGGAGCGGAGCAGGGGGGCGCGGCGGCGAAGACCGTACGCTTTACGCTGCGTCATGAACTGCGGCATGGCCCCATGCCGGATCTGTTCGACGGGTTTTCTTTCGACACGGCCCTGGCGACCATGAAGAGCGTCGTCGAGCCCGTCGATCCCGGTGACGACGTCGGGAAGCTGTTCGCCGAGATCCCGGAGCTGGCGCAGTCCAGGTCCACGCTGCGCGTGGGCTTTTCCGGCGAGATCAAGGGTGATCTGACGGTGCCCGCTTTCGAGAAGAACGGCGGGGAAGGGGAGCGACTGACCTGGGGCGGGCTGACCCTCAACATCGTCCATGAGCCCATGACCGGAGCTGTGCGGGGCGATTTCTCCCTGCCCGGCCTGTCCATGGCCGCGGACCGGGGCAGGGTGGCGCTGGATGGCCTGACCGGCACCTTCGACCTGGTCGAGGCCCTGCCGTACCTCTATGTCGGCCGGGCCGAAGGTGCGGTGGCGTCCATCAACATGACCCAGCCGGGTGCAGAGAGCGTCCTCGCCACGGACCTGCGCGTGTCGTCGGAAAGCAGCTGCGAAGCCAACCTGGCCGCGATGCTCCAGAAGCTCGACATCGCCAGGGTCGAGTACGGCGGTGGGGCTTTCGGTCCGCTGTCCTGCGACTTCGAGGCCAGAAACCTCGACGCCCTGGCCCTGAGCGAATTCCAGTCCCGCCTGCGCCTGCTGGCCGGTGCGAGCGACGTGGACGCCGACGCCCTGTCCGCACAGGTCGGGGAGCTGTATGTCACCCTTTTCGGGAAATTGCTGGCCGGAAAGCCTGAGTTGCGCATCTCCCGGCTGCGCCTGGGAACGGCCCGGGGCGACCTGACGGGCTCCCTGCAGGTCAGAAGCGACGCGCCCGCCGGACAGGCTGCGGTCAATCCGCTGCTCCTGCTGCCCTATGTCGAGGCCGAGGCCGAACTGATCGCCTCCGAAGAGCTTCTCGTCGGCCTGCTGGGCCTGGACGTGCGCAGTCAGGACCCGGCCGCCACGGACGAAGCCGTGGACCTTCTGGCCAGGCAGCGCTTCCGTGATCAGATCGAGCCCCTGCTGGCCCGGGGATTCCTGACGCGCGAAGGCGCGAACATCACGGGCCGGGCTTCCCTCAGCCAGGGGCATCTGACGGTCAACGGGCAGTCCACGCCGCTGTTCTGAGGCGGCGTACCAGCGCCTGCGGCCGGTCGCGACCGGGAGGAGGGTTTCGGACGGCACTCCGGACAGGCCCCCCGGCGCATGAAGCAACGGCACGACGAACCGCAACCGCAAACCGGAGATTTCATGTTCCGCTTTGTCCACGCCGCCGACATCCATCTTGACAGCCCCCTGCGGGGCCTCGAATCCTACCCCGACGCCCCGGTGGAGCAGATCCGCGGGGCCGCCAGGCGGGCTTTCGACAACCTGGTCGACCTGGCCATTGAGGAGGGGGCGGCTTTCGTTCTCCTGGCCGGCGACCTCTTCGACGGCGACTGGAAGGACTACAACACGGGCCTCTACTTCACCCATCGCATGGGGCGCCTGCGCGAAGCGGGCATCCGGGTGCTGCTGGTTTCGGGAAACCACGACGCCGCGAGCCAGCTGACCCGCACCCTGCGCTTGCCGGACAACGTGACCCTCTTCCCGCACCGCAAACCGGCCACCGTCACCCTCGACGACCTGGGCGCGGCCGTGCACGGCCAGAGCTTCGGCGGCCGCGTCGTGTCCGAGGACCTGAGCCGGGACTACCCACATGCCGTGCCGGGCATGTGCAACATCGGCCTCCTGCACACGAGCCTGACGGGGCGGCCGAACCACGAGAATTACGCGCCGTGCACCGTCGAGGGTCTGGCCTCCCGGGGCTACGACTACTGGGCTCTGGGCCACGTCCACCGGCGCGAGGTGGTCGGCCGCGACCCGTGGATCGTCTTCCCCGGCAACATCCAGGGACGGCACATCCGCGAGACCGGGCCCAAGGGCTGCGCCGTGGTCACCGTGGAGTCCGGGCGCGTCAGTGGCGTGGAGTTCCGCGATATCGACGTGCTGCGCTTCGAGGCCTGCCGCGTGGATCTGACCGGCTGTGCGGGGCCCGACGGGGTGCGCGACCGGGTGCGCGAGGCGCTGGACGCGCAGCGCAGGGAGACGGACGGCCGTCCCCTGGCCGTGCGGGTGACTCTGGAAGGGTGCACGGACCTGCACGCGGGCCTGCACCGCGACCGGGGGCACCTGCGCGAGGAGCTGCGGGCCCTGGCCGCAGACTTGGGCGACGTGTGGCTGGAGAAGCTGGAGGTGGCCACCCGGCCGAGCGCGGCCGGGCAGCCCGAGGAGGATTCGCCTTTGGCCGGGCTGGAACATGCCGTGGCCGCACTGGAGCTGGACGGGTCGCTCCTCGGTTTGGCGCCGGAGTTCGAGAACCTGCGCGGTCGCCTCCCGGCCGAGCTGTTGGCCGCCGAGGACCCGTTCCATCCGGACGAAAAGGGGATGGCGGTGCTTCGCGACGAGGTCCGGGAGCTGCTCATGGCCCGGCTGCAGGAGGGACGCCATGCGGATTGAACGCCTGGAACTCGCGGCCTTCGGCCCCTTCACCGGCCGGGTCCTTCTTTTCGACTCGAATCTTCCCGGCCTGCACGTGGTGCACGGCCCCAACGAGGCTGGCAAGTCGAGCGCCCTGCGCGGCCTGCTGGCCCTGCTCTTCGGTTTCCCGCCGCGCACGGGCGACAATTTTCTGCACGCCTACGACCAGTTGCTGGTGGGCGGGCGCCTTCGCCGTGACGACGGCCTGTCGCTCTCTTTTCGCCGTCGCAAGAAGGCCAAGAACGACCTTTTCGACGAGTCCGACGGCTCCCTCGGGGCTGACGCGTTGACGCCCTTTCTGCACGGCGTGGGGCAGGACATGTTCTCCGCCATGTATGGCATCGACCACGAGACCCTGGTCCGCGGCGGCCAGGGCATCCTCGATCAGGAGGGCGAGGTGGGGCAGGCCCTCTTCGCCGCCGGGGCGGGCTTCGCCTCCCTGCGGTACGTGCTCAAGGGGCTGGAGGACGAGGCCGACGAACTCTTCAAGCCCCGCGCCTCGACCCGGGCCCTGACGGCCGCCCTGGCGCGCCACAAGGAGCTGCAGTCGCAGCTGCGGTCCGCCAGCCTGGCCGGGCACGACTGGCAGAAGCACAGTCAGGCCCTGGCCGAGGCCGAAGGGGAGGTCGCCGCCCTGTCCGCACGCCGTGAAGAGCTGAACCGCAGTCTGCACCGGTTGGAGCGGCTGCAGCGGGCCCTGCCCTTCCTGAGCCGGCGTCGGATGCTTCTGGAGAAACTTCAGGAAATGGGTGAGGTTTTTGCCCTGGCCGACGATTTTGGTTTGCGTCGGCGCGCACTGGAAGAGAAGGGCCGGACCCTGCGCGTGCGGCTGGAGGCGGTGGAGGCTAGGCGCGCGGAGATCGGGGAGCGCCTGGCTGGCCTTGGTTCCGACAGAACGGTTCTCGTCCACGTCGAGGACATCGAGAACCTTCACCAGCGTCTGGGCGCGTACCGCAAGGCCCTGGCTGACCGACCGACCCTGGACGGGCTGCGTAAGGGGTTTAAGATCGAGGCTGCGCACCTACTGCGTCGCATCAGGCCTGACCTGAATGTCGTGCAGGCCGAGACCCTGCGGCCCGGATTGGCCAAACGCAGGGCAGTCCAGGCCCTGGCCCAGCGTCATGCGGCAGTGTTCCAAGGCGTGCAGCAGGCCGAAACGCGCCTGGCCGAGTTGGGCAAGGAGTTGGAGAGCCGCCGAGCCGAACTGGTTTCCCTTGGCCGGGAAACCGACGTCGCGGCGCTGGCGCAGGCCATCGGGACCGCGCGCAAGGCTGGGGACCTGGACGAGGATCTGCGCCAGCGGGTGGCCGACGGCCAGAGGCTGCGCGGCGTCTGCCTGGCCGCCCTGGACCGCCTGGGATTGTGGACGGGGAGCCTCGAAGCCGTGCCCTCCCTGCGTCTGCCCCTGCCCGAGACAGTCAACGAATTCGAAGCGGTCCTGCAACGCCGGGACGAGGAACTGCGCCGTCTTCGTCAGGAAGAGGAGCGCGGCGTCCAGAACCTAGAGTCCCTGGAGCACGAGCTGCGGGCCATCGAGCATGCCGCCGCCGTCCCGACTGAGGCAGAATTGGTCGACTGCCGTGTCAGGCGCGAGGAGGGATGGAGCCTTCTGCGGCGGCAGTGGATGGACGGCGAGGACATCGAGGCCGAAAGCCGTCTCTACGCGGAGGAAGGGTCCTTGCCCGAAGCCTACGAACAGTGGGTGGCAAAAGCCGACCTGACGGCCGACCGCATGTACAGGGAGGCCGATCGAGTCCAGAAGCACGCCCACCTGCTGGCCGGCATCGAGTCCGTCCGGACCGCGCTGGACGGGCTGCGGGCCGCCATCGCCGCGGAACTGGCCGAACGCGAGGGCATCCTGGCCCGCTGGCGGGAGCTGTGGGCCCCGTGCGGTATCGAGCCCCTGGGGACGCGTGAAATGCGGGCTTGGTGCGCAAATTTCGACGACCTTCGCCGCAAGGTCGAGGAGCTGGACCGGGCCCGCGCCGAACTGACTTGGCACCAGACGCGGCGTGCGGAGCTGCGTGAGCTGCTGCTGCTCGAGCTTGACGCCCTGGGACAAGCCGCGGAACGGACCGGCGAGGAGCTGGCCCCGGCACTACGCCGGGCCGAGGCCGTGGCCGAGGCCCTGAGCGCGGGCCGGGTCAGGCGCGAAACCCTGGCGCGGGCCGTTTCCGATCTCTCGGCGGCCGTGGGCAAGGCCGAGGTGGCCGCCGACGTCGCGCGCAGACAGGCCGACGAATGGCGGGAGTCCTGGGCCGAGGCCATGGCCTTCCTGGGTCTTCCCGGCGGCGCATCGCCCGAGGAGGCCGACGACTACGTGGACACGGTTCAGGACTGCCTGGCTAAGCTCGACGAGGAGGAGAAGCTTCGCAAGCGCATCACCAGCATCGACGATGACGCCCGAGTCTTCGAGAATGACGTGCGCGGGGTCTGCCGCCTTGTGGACCCGTCCGCGGCGGACCTTGACGTCGCTCTGGCCGTGGGGCGCCTCAAGGACGTCTTGGTCCGCGCGCAGCAGGAGCAGACCATGCGGGCCCGCTTGGAGGAAGACGAAACCCGGGCCGTACGGGAAATCCGCTCCCTGTCCGAAGAGCTGGCCGTGGTCAATGAGGGGCTGGCGGCCCTGCGGGCCGAGGCGCGCGCCGATGACGACGAGGGCATGGCCGAGGCAGAGCGGCGGTTCGCCGCCTGGTCCCTGCTGCGCGGGGACGCGGACAAGGTCGAGGCCGACCTGGCCGGCATGGCCGAGGGCGGAAGTCTCGAAGATCTGGAATCATTGGCCCGCGAACACGATGCCGATTCTCTGCCCGGCCGCCTGGCCGAACTGCACCTGGAGCTCAAGGAGCGGATCGAGCCGAGGCTGCACGCCCTGGCCGAGGTCATCGGGCGGGAGAAGAACGAGCTGGCGCGCATGGACGGCGGCGACGCCGCAGCCCGCGTGGCCGAGGAGATGCAGGAGGTCCTGGCGACGATCTCGCGCCTGACGGGGCGCTACATCCGCCTCAAGGTCGCCTCGGGGGTGCTGCGCGCCGAGATCGAACGCTACCGCGCCGCCAACCAGGGGCCGCTCCTGTCCATGGCCTCGGACCTTTTCCGTGATCTGACCCTGTCGTCCTTCGCCGGCCTGCAGGCCGACATCGACGAGAGCGACCGGCCCGTCATCCTGGGCCTGCGCCCCGGAGGCGAGCGGGTCCGGGTGGACGGCATGAGCTCCGGCACCCGCGACCAGCTCTACCTGTCCCTGCGCCTGGCGAGCCTTTCCTGGCGCGCACGCACCGCCGAGCCCATGCCCTTCATCGTCGACGACATCCTCATCAACTTCGACGAGGCCAGAAGTGGGGCGACCCTGAAGGCTTTGGCCGACATGGCCGGGCATACCCAGGTCATCCTCTTCACCCACCAGGCCCATGTGGCGGAACTGGCCCGAGGGTTGGGGGGCGGGGAGCGGGTGTTTGTGCACGGGTTGTAGGAACGGGAAACGAGGGCATGCTCTTCGTGATGGCGGTTAGAACCGCGAGCATCTCGGTGTCATCCCCGCGAAGGCGGGGATCCATCTTCGTAATATAATGCATGGATCCCCGCCTTCGCGGGGATGACACATGAGTAGGGCGATGACGTCATCACGTTGACCAGGCTGGCGGCAACAAAAACGACCCTCGTAATGCTTCCCGGCCTTGAGTATTGGTCATAGGGGGGCGCTTCGCACGTGACACGGCCGGGAAGCAAACGATGCCTGGCTCGGTCAAACAGTCGACGGCCCTCGCCGGAGACCGCCCGACACGCTTGAACCGAGCGTTTGGCGAGATGGTGGAAAGGGAAGAGGGGACAATTGTTCCAAGTGCTTCCCGCTTCAGTTGAACTCTTTCCGGAGCCAGCCCAGGCAGAGGTTGTGGATGGTGTTGATGGTGGTCTGGATGGCGCTTTTGTCGAAGAATGCCGAATGCTCGCTTGTCGTTGGGCAGCCGGTGGCCAGCATGGAGCGCTCGGCGCCGTCCCAGTAGGGAAGGGTGTGCGTCGCGCCTCCCCAGGTGTTGCAATCCGGCTGGAGGCCCGTGGCCGAACTGAGGGGGACCGTGCCGTCGCCCAGAGTACAGATGTCCTTGTCGGCCATGCCCGGCCCCGAGTCTCCGAACCCGGACACGCGCAGCAAAAACAGCCGCCGTCCTTCCTTGATGCCCCGGTCCAGTTCCTCGAAGGGCGTGTTCCAAGGGACCGCCGGACCGGGGGTGCCGTCGGCTTCGATCCAACGGACCTCGCTGTAGTTGCCCCGGCTGAGTTCCAGGATGCCCGAGATGTGCCGCAGGGCGAAGTACCTGTCCCTCAGGTCCCTGTCCCCGCGCGTGTCATCGGGGCGGTGCTTCACGGTCAGGGTCACGTCCCTGGCCAGCCAGCTCACTTCCGAACACGTGTCCTGGCCGCCGCTGCTGAAGAGCTGCATGGTGCGCGGATGGCTGTAGTCGCCGATTGTGGCGTGGAAATTCCGGACCGTCTCCAGCCTGTTCAGAAAGAGCGTGGCCTGCCTTACGGACTCGGGATCCGCCTCCGTGGCCTCGCCGTGGAAGACGCGGCCCAAGGCCCCCTCCTCCAGAGGGTCCGGCTGGAACCAGCCGCCGTGGATCATGCCCCAGAAGTCGCGATGGCTGCTTCTGGCGTAGATTTCCCGGTACGGATCGCCCTTGGGGTAGGACTGAAGCCCGTCCGGCGAGCCTGGATCCTGGACGTGCAGCCATTCCCGCCTGCCGTCGTTGGTGCGGTAGTGCTGGCTGGGCAGGAGTTCCAGGGCGCTCTCGGCGTGGGGGAAGATGGCGGTGATGGACGGGCCGTCGGACCCGAGAACCTTGGCGCCGAGCATGCCCAGGATGTTGAAGAAGCCGTCCACCTCCTGCCCGGCGATCATGCGCCGGTAAGCCACCGGGGCGCCGTGCACGGGCTGCGCGCCATGGACGACGCCGAGGACCTTTGCTGCGACGTCCCCGGCTTCATCGCCTCCCAAGGCCCAGCGCGCCACCAGACCGCCCATGGAGTGGGTCACGAGGATGACCTTTTCGGCCTTGATGGTGTGGATGAATTCGCGCAGCTTCGCCCCGGACACGCGGTTCGACTCCAGCCAGTTGTAGCCGAAGGCGTAGACGGGCAGGTCCAGTAGCACCTTGAGGGGCGTGGCCCAGTCCTGGATGGAGGTCAGCAGGTCCCCGTAAAAGCTCCAGGCCACGCTGCCCCAGCCGCGTTCTTCGGCTTTGGGGTAGTTGATGTGTTTCTCGGTGATCTCGTTCAAGAGGCTTGGTTTATTTTTGATGAGAAGGTTGTAGCGATCTTCAGGCGTTGCCCACATGAACAAACCCCACATGAACAACAGATCGTCCGGATTCCAAACGGGAGCATTCTTGGGATTCTTCAGCTTTGAGCCCATGATGCCGGGCACGAAGATGACAGCAATGGTGTCGCGCCGGACTTGGATGATGTTGTCCCTGCAGGCCTCGCATTCTGTGCAAATAGGCTCCTTAAGCATTTCCCGCGGGGTCTTCCTGTGCCGCAGGGGATCGTCGTAGGGTACTTTCGGTGTATTGTTACGCATTATCTGCCTCCTCTCATCTTGGCGTGCCATTCCTGAATGGATGTGAAATTTTCGAGGACTGCATCCCAAATGCGCAGGGCTTCCCTGTGATCATCAGTCTTGCATTCCATTCTTATGACAATTCTCGGCCGTTCTGGATTCCTGGGTTCCCCTTCGATCGTCCATTTGCCCGAGAATTCCGTTGCATGTTCGCCACTTTCCTTCGGGGAGAGGACAAAAGCTTCCTCCAGGCCGGGCCTGCCGGCGAAGAAGAGTTGGCGTGAACGCAGGATTTTTAGTTCTGCTCCGTGGGCTTTGAAAATTTTTCGGATCGCGGCGATCGATTTGGTCGGTTCATCTGGTCTGAAGATCGTGAACGCCATGAGGCTCAGCGATATTTCCGGTGTGGTTTCAGTTTTAGTGCGCAGTGCGAAGGCATCGACGCTTTCATCCCGTGTCTTTAACCCTTGCACCCAGCCCCTCCCCGTCCAAAACAAGTCCGCCGGGAGGGCTGACCTGTCCGTGTGATAGTGCCTGTAGAAGTCTAGGGTCGTCCCTTTCAAATCGCCCAGGCATTCCTTGCCTATCTCATAGGCAGTTTCCTCCTTGATGCGCAGGATCCAGTCCGGCAAGGCCACGAACGTGTCGATCCAGTGCGCGCCGTTCTGGGCCGAGTAGCAGAGCAGGACGGCCGGGTGGCCGAAGTGTTCGCTGACGTCCTCCTGGACGAACCCGCCTCGGACGACGGGCGTGTTCTTGTACACGTCGTAGTGCTTCCTGGCCTCGTCGCGGACCGGTTCCCAGAGGGCCCGAAACTGCTTTGCGCGGTCCCCGGAGTTCCAGTCCGTTTCTTCGATGGACATATCGTTGATGTTTATGATCCTGCCCTGGAACTCCAGCCCCTGAGGCACGGGGAAGAGGAAGCGTCCCACGGGGTAGAGGGTCACAGGCAGGGGGGGCTGGCTTGTTGTGGTGTGCTGCATGGTTTGGCAACCTCCGGCGAGAAGAAGTGTCAGGATAGCAAGGGCGCACAGCGCGCAGCGCTGCGCACGCGAGATGGGATTTCCGCTGACGGCGGGGCCTCCGCGGGTGTCTGTTCGGCCCCGGGTCATGGCCGGCCGCCTTTTCCGCGCGGCAGTATGGGGATGTAATCGAGGTCGTCCGTCTGGTGCACTTGTAGTAGGATGGTTTTCTCCGCGTCGGGCTCCAACTCGTACAGGCGTGCCAGAGCATCCTGGTGACACAGAGGGTCCAGCATTAGCCAGATCACGCATCCTTTGTCCCGGACTTCCCGCAGCGGTGCGTCCGGATCTTTGACACGCCGTTGCGTGTTGCAGAGATTCATGACCTCCATCGATTCAGTCTCCCGTGTGCAGTGTTTTGCCTCCGTTCGCAGGCGTCAAAACTTACTTGGAGGAAGACGGTATTATGGAAGGACCGGGTGTGATATTGGGCGATTTCAGTATAGTGGAAGACGCAATCGCGTAAGTAGTCGCGCTGCGGCGTTGAATGCTGTGAAGATCCGGGCATGGACGGGGGCGGGTGTTTGTGCACGGGCTGTAGGAACGGGAAACGATGGCATGTTCTTCGTGATGGCGGTTAGAACCGCGAGCATCTGGGTGCCATCCCCGCGAAGGCGGGGATGGCACATGAGTAGGGCGATGAGTCATCACGTTGCATTTTATTACGAAGATGGATCCCCGCCTTCGCGGGGATGACGCACGGGTAGGGCGATGACGTCATCACGTTGGCCGGGCTGGCGGAAAGGCAAGAAGGAAGCCTGCCCGACCTGTTCAAACGCTCCGACTCCCCTCCTGCCAAGGAGGGGGGCCCGAAGGGCGGGGTGGTCGACTCGCCCACGGGAAAGTCACGTTATCGCAGCCCCTCCTCCCTGACCCGCATCCCGTCCGCCAGGGTGTCCGGCGGGTGCAGGATGACGCGTTCTCCTTCCTTCAGCCCATCCCTCACCTCGGCGTCCAGGCCGTTCTCGCGGCCGACGGCGACCGTGCGCAGCACCGCCGTGCCCCCTTCGAGCACGAAGGCCATCCACTCCCCGCCGCGTCGGAACAGGGCGCCCGTGGGCACCTGCAGCACATTCTCCCCTTGCCAGGTGACGATGCGCGCCTGCACCCCGTAGCGGTCGCCGAGCAGCACGCCATCCGGCAGGGTGTCCGCCAGTTCTGCCCGCACCTTGACCCGCTGCTCCTCCACGCCGATGGCCGAGACCTTGGTGAACCCGCCGGGCTCGACCACCGTGACCCTGGCGCGCAGGCTCCCTTCGCCGCCCCAGTGCTCGATGAGTGCCTCGGCGCCCGGCGTCACGGCCACGGCGTCCGTGGAGAGCAGCTCGATCTCGATCTCCAAGTCGTTCGGGTCCCCCACCTCCATGATGGGCGTGGATGCGGCCACAGTCCTGGCGTTTTCCTCCATGACGGACAGGACGTACCCGTCCACCGGCGCCAGGATGGGCACGGTCTCGCCATGGCCTGGCGTCGCGGCCCGCATCAGGACCGCCCGCGCGGCTCCGGCCTCGTGCTCGGCGACCTGCAGGGAGAATGCGGCCGACTGCGCCCCGCGCTCCAGCACCCGCACCTGGTTCTCGGCCCGGTCCCATTCCTGGCGGGCCACGGCGCCACTGGCGAGCAGCGCATCCATGCGCCGCAGTTCCGTGCGCGCCAACTCCAGGCTTGCGTCCGCGCGCCTGGCCTCGGCCAGTCTTGCCTTGACCGCGGCCTCGGCGGCATCGACCCGGGCCAGGGCCTCGGCCCGCGACCTGGGGTCGAGGAAGGCCGAAGGTTCGGGCGTCAGCTCGGCCAGCACGGTCTTCCCTGCTTCGATGCGCGCCCCGGCCCGCAGACCGACGCGCTGCAGGTATCCGGCCGTTGGCGGGTAGACGAGGTAGCGGCTGCGGATGCGCGTCTTGCCCTCCTCGGTCACGCTGACGGTCATGGGCCCGCGCGAAATCGTCCGGGTCTCCACCGGCAGGGGCTTGGGCCAAAGCCCCGCGACGATGAGGGCGGCCAGGGTCAGGGCCAGGAGAAGGAGAACGAGAGTGCGCCAGGGGCGGCGTTTGCGGGTGGTGTTCATTCGGGGGCCTTCAGCACGGCCAGCAGTTGCAGGTTCCTGATGCGGCGGCCAACCACGAGGAAGGACGCCAGGGAGGACGAGAGGACGATGAGCACGGACGTTGCGTAGGCGCGGTCCGTCAGCACCAGAGGCATGCGAACGGATTCGGTGTTGGCGGTCATGACCAGCACCCGCGCCATTTCGCCGCCGATCCACAGCCCCGGCAGCAGGGCGGCCAGGGTCAGGACCACGAGTTCCGAGAGCAGGATGACGGTGGTTTCGGCCTCGGAGAAGCCGAGCACGCGCAGAGTGGCCAGGTCGCGGGTCCGTTCGGACAGGGAGATGCGCGCCCCGTTGTAGACCACGCCGCAGGACACGATGACGGCGAAGCCGAAATAGACGGTCTGCACCACGCCCATCATGTCGCCCATGGCCGATTGGAAGCTCTCGCGCGCCGACGAGGTGAACACGGCCGAGGCGATGGCCGGGGTGTCGTCCACGCGCCGCAGGAACTCGTCGCGCAGGTTCGAGTCCAGGGTCAGGTGCGCGCCGCTGACGACCCGTTCCTCGCCCATGAGCCGCCCCAGGGCGTGAAAATCCATGTAGGCCCCCACCCCGGCGAAATCGGTGATGGTCCCGGCCACGAAGGTCTCGAGCACCGGGCGCCGGCCCTCCTGGACCTCGATGCGCACCGGGTCACCGGGCGCGAGCCCGAGCACCTCGGCCAGCTTTTCGGACAGCATGAGTCCCGAGAGGGGCAGGTCCACGGTCCTACCTTCCGCGTCGAGGAGCAGGTTCAGGCGCGCGTCGGGCAGGCGTCCCGTCAGGCCGACCCGCCGCTCGCGCAGGCCGCTCACGATGCGGCCTTGGACCACGCGGAAGGGCTCGGCGTGCAGCACCCCGGGCATGGCCGCCAGGGCGTGCAGGGCGGCCGGGGAGCCGGGCTCGATGAGGGTTACGGTGACGTCCTGGCGCTGGGCCAGCCGCCACTGGAAGTCCATGAGGTAGTCGATGCCGTCGCCCATGGCCCCCGGCACCATGGGGATGGCCGTGGCCATGGCCAGTCCGAAGGCCGTGAAGAAGGCCTGCCAGGGCTTGCGCTCCAGGTTGCGCAGGGCCATGCGCTGCACGGGCGAGAGCAGGCGCATGAGGCCCAGGCGCTCCAGGAAGGACGGCTCGAAGCGCGCCGGGGGCTCGGGCCGCATGGCCTCGGCCGGGGGCAGGCTCACGGCCTGGCGCACGGCCCCGAGGACGCCGGCGAAGGACGCCCCCGCGCTGGCCGCCAGGGCCAGGCCCAGGGCCGGCCAGTCGGGCCGGAAGACGAGGTTCGGGAACTGGAAGAACCGCCGGTAGATGTCCACGAGGTTGCCGCCAAGCCTCAGCCCCACGACGGAGCCCAGCAGCGTGGCCGCCACGACGGCGGCCAGGGCGAACTGGAAATAGTGCAGGCCCACGTCCCACGAGGAGTAGCCGAAGGCCTTGAGCTGGGCGATCTGCTCGCGCTGCAGGCGCACCAGCCGGGTCAGGGCGGCGCTGGTCATGAAGGCGGCGATGGATAGGAAGATGACGGGGAAGGCGATGGCGAAGCCCCGCAGCATGGCGATGCGGTCGTCGATGAGCTTGGTCGAGACGTGCTCGGTGCGGTCGAAGGCCACCAGCGCGCCATAGGGGGCCAGGATGCGGTCCAGGGCCTTCTTCACGGGGCCCGTTTCGGCGCCGGGAGCCAGGGTCAGGACGACGCTGTTGAAGGCGCCGCTCAGGGCGAAGGCGTCGGCCAAGGCGCCCTCGCTCATCCAGAAGGTCCCGTAGCGGCGGTTGTCGGGCACGGTCTCGCCGGGCCGGGTTTCGTAGACGTACTCGGGCGACATGCCCACGCCGACGATGCGAAGCTTTGTTCGCGCCCCGTAGATGGTCGCCTCCAGGGTGTGGCCGGGCACGAAGCCGTGGGCCTTGGCGAAGGGCTCGCTGACCACGACCTCGTCCGGGCTGTAGGGCTCGGGCAGGCGGCCCTGGCGCAGGTGCAGGCGGTTGACCTCGGTCTGCCGCCCGTCGGGCAGGGACAGGACCAGACCGTCGGCCGGTTCGCGCAGCCCCGGCAGGTCCAGGGTCAGGGTGCCCCTGACGCGTGTCTCCAGGGCAGCCACGCCGTCGATCTCCCGCAGGCGGGCCTTCATGGAGTTCGGGGCGCGCTTCAGGTCGCAGAAGACGTGCGCCAGGCGGTGGGAGGCGTAGTATTCGTCCCGGGCCGACTCCAGGGACCTGACCAGCCCGCGGGCCATGATCATGACCATCAGGCCGCAGGCCATGACCAGGGCCACGGCCGCCATCTGCCCCTTCATGGACCACAGGTCGCGCAGGAGTTTGACGTTCAGGGCGCGCATGTCACCAGGCCAGCTCTTCCGCCCTGCGGCGGGATTGGTTGGTCCGGATGTCCGTGATGCGGCCGTCCGAGAGGAGGATGACGCGGTCGGCCATGTCCGCGATGGCCACGTTGTGGGTGATGACCACGGCCAGGGTGCCGAGTTCCGCGTTGATGCGCTCGATGGCCGAGAGGACCGTGATGCCCGTGCGCACGTCCAGGGCCCCGGTGGGCTCGTCGCACAGCAGCACGTCGGGGTTCTTGGCGATGGCGCGGGCGATGGCCACGCGCTGCTGCTCGCCGCCCGAGAGCTGGGACGGGAAGTGGTCCAGACGCGCCGAGAGGCCCACCAGGGACAGGGCCGCGGCGGGGTCCATGGGGTCTTCGGCGATGTCGGTGATGAGGGCCACGTTCTCGCGGGCCGTGAGGCTCGGGATGAGGTTGTAGAACTGGAAGATGAAGCCCACGGATTCGCGGCGGAAGGCGGTCAGGGTTTTCTCGTCGGCGTGGGTCATGTCCTGGCCGCGGTAGGACAGGGTGCCGCTGGTCGGGGTGTCGAGGCCGCCCAGGATGTTCAGGAGCGTCGACTTGCCGCTGCCCGAGGCGCCCAGCAGCACGACCAGTTCGCCCGGGAAGAGGTCCAGGCTGACCCCGCCCAATGCCCGTACCTCCGGGGCCGCGCCGGTTTGGTAGACCTTGGTCAGGTCGCGGGCGCAGAAGAGGGGGGAGGGCGTCGGTGCGGTCATGTCGGGGGCTCCGTGTTTTGTACGGTTTTACTGAAGCACAATGGGGGCTTGAGGTCAATTTGCGCGGGGCGAAGGAAGGGGGGCGTCCATATGGTCCATCCAGTCCATTTCGTCCATTCTTGGGAAAAAGTTGCGCAGGGCGGCCCGGGGCGCTTCGTTCCGGCCAGGGCCGTCGAAACTCCATCGCCGGCCTCGTAGGGCTTCCCCGTCGCGTGCGGAGCAGGAGGCTGAGCGTGGGCGACGGGCGACGGGGAAACCGACGATGCCTGGCTCAGTCGGACAGTCGACGACCCTGGCCGGAACGAAGCGCCCCGCTCGGGCGTCTCATGGGGCGGAAGAATGCGGGAAGGGCAGGGGGAGAGAACGGGAAAAACAGGGGGAGAGAACGGGAAAAACAGGGGGAGAGAACGGGAAAAACAGGGGGGAAAGAGGCGCCCCCGGGAGGCGGGGGCGCCGGAAGATCACTTCACGTGGCAGCTGTTGCAGGCCAGGGGAGCTTCGCCCTGTCCCTGCTTCTTGAGGTCGCGGTGGCAGCCCACGCAGCTCTTGGAGGTGTCCTTGGTGGTGTGAAAGGCGTTGTAGAGGGAACTCGCGGTCGTGCGGTCCTTGGCGTTGTCGTGGCAGCCTTCGGACATGCAGCTCTGGAAGGTGTAGGTCTGCGGCACGGTGTGGTGGCAGTCCTGACATGCGATGTGCATGTGCGACGCGTGGTTGAACGTCACTTCGGCTTTCTTGGGGGTGTAGTCTTTGACGCCCTTGGCGCTCATCAGGACGCTCTCGGGCATCTCGACGCTTCCGGCCATGGCGGTGGCGACACCGCCCAGAATCAGCAGCCCCACGAGCAGGGCAAGGGTTCCAATCCGTTTCATCCGATCCTCCTTGAAATGTTCTTCAATCACGTACGAGGCCCGCGGTTCCGCCGTTTCCGGGGACAGGTCGGCGGCGGGCCGGCATCCCTCGACAAAGTTTTCCCCTGTATATTCATCCCTTGCGGAGGGCAAGACTTTAAATGTGAAGTTTGTCACGAGGTGGGCGCTGTCGGTCCCGTTTGCCCATTCGGCATGATCGCGTCTTGACAGGCCCCGGCCTGCGGGTAGGAATCGGGACGGCGCGCGCTTGGCACGGCGGCGCGAAAACAGAGCAAGGAGCGTTCATGCCCGACCCACAGCCCCTCGAACCCCTGGTCCAGATGGACATCGTCAAGGTCACGGCCGCCGGACCCGCCCACGAGATGGACGTAGTGGCCACGGAAGTGCCCGTGACCATCATGGCCGGGGACACGGAAATCGCCACCCTGATGTGCACCCCCGAACATCTGGACGACCTGGCCAGAGGCTTTCTGCACACCTCGGGACTTCTGGACAGGCCGCAGGACTTCCTCGGCAGCGAGGTCGACCCGGCCGTGTGGGCCGTGCGTGTCTCCCTGGCCACGGCCGTGGACCCGCAGCGCCTTTCGCGGCGCACCTTCACCTCGGGCTGCGGCAAGGGCGTCATGTTCGCCAGCGCAGCGGAGCTGGAAGTCCGCTCGCCCCTGCCCGGCGGCTTTTCTCTGCCCGCCGCGCGCATCCAGGAGTTGGCCAACTGGTTCCGGCGCTATTCCGACCTGCACCACGCCACGGGCGGGGTGCACACCGTGGCCCTGAGCGTCGAAGGCCGGGAGCCGGAGCTCATCCGCGACGACGTCGGGCGCCACAACGCCGCCGACAAGGTCGTGGGCCAGGCCCTGCACGACGGCATCGACCTCTCGCGCACGGTCATGGTCACCTCGGGCCGCATCTCCTCGGAGATCGTGCACAAGGGCCGGCGGGCCGGCATCCCCATCCTCGTCTCCCTCGGCGCGCCGACCCACCAGGCCGTGCTCCTGGCCCGCGACATGAACCTGACCCTCATCGGCTTCGCCCGGCAGAACCGGTTTTCCATTTTCGCCTCCCCGGAACGCGTGGCATGAGCGGGTTGACGTGCCGCCGGGTCGCACTGGCCGTGATCTGGTTCATGGCCCTGCTGCTGGCGGGGTGCCTGCGGGAGGACGCGAGGCTCCTGGAGCCGCGGGCGGCCCTTGAACTCATGGAGCGCAACCGGGGAAAGGCCGATTTTTTGATCCTCGACGTGCGCACGCCGGGGGAGTTCCGGCAGGGCTACATCGAGGGGGCGGTTTTGCTGGACTACTATGAGCCGGATTTCCGGGAGCGCTTCGCGGCCCTGGACCGCACGGCGACCATTTTCACCTACTGCCGCAGCGGCAACCGCAGCTCGCATGTGCTGGCCCTGGCCGACGAACTCGGCTTCCAGCGCGTCTTCGACCTGCGCGGGGGCATCCTGGCTTGGAAGAGCGAGGGGTTACCCCTCGCTGGAAGCGGAACTGTCCCCTAAAGCGTAATGATTTTGTCGGCGACGTGCTGACTGGTGACCACGTCGAGCATGTTGGTGACCTCGCCCACGACCTTGCGGTCCATGAGCTTGAAGAATTCGAGGCAGGTGCCGCAGACCAGGATGGACACGCCGGTGGCTTCGAGTTTTTTCAGGTGCTCCGAGGCCGGGTTCGAGTCCGTGGCCAGCCTGACGGCGCCGTTGACCAGGATGATGCGCCACAGGGCGTCGCCCAGTTCCGGCAGGGTGGCCAGGAAGTTGCCCATGAGGCGCGAGCCCAGGGTGTCGTCGCCCTGGCCGATGACGTCGCGGGTGATGAAGACGAGGATTTTCGGGGCGCAGACCGGGCAGGACCGCTCCGAAGGTTGCGCTGCGGGGGCCGCCGCTGCGCCTTCAGCCCCTGCCGCGCGGGAAGCGGTGATGGTCCACAGGCCGCCGTCCTTGCGCATGTCGTCGATGTGCATGCCCTTGCTGGCCAAATAGCGGCTGACATTCTCCTTGGCCGCGTCGTTGTCCACGATGACCTGCATGTCCTGCGGCGACTCGGAGTCCAGAAGCTGCTTGCAACGCAGCACGGGGTTGGGGCATGGTTCGCCTTCGCAATTGAGAATGATGGGCATGGCCGGGCTCCTTGTTTTTTTCCGATGCATTACGCAGCGTTGCGGAGCGGTCAAATCGTTTTGATCTATCAAGTTGCCATTTGACCATCAGCAAATCCGATTCGATTTTTAACAGGAGACAGCAGTGCGCCTTTCCTTACCCCCGCGGCTCATCGGGGCCATCCTCGTGCCGATCGTGCGCCTGTGGTGCATGACCTTGCGGCTGGAGCGGCGCAATCTGGCCGTTTTCAAGGATCCGGCCCTGCGCGCCAGGCGCCCGGTCATCATCCTCTGGCACGACGAGATCTTCCCCCTCATCCCCTCCCATTCCGACGAGCACATGGCCTGCGTGGTCAGCCAGAGCAAGGACGGCGAGCTTCTGGCCACGGTTCTCGAGGGCTTCGGCTTCAGGACCGTGCGCGGGTCCAGCTCCCGGGGGGGCATGCGCGCCCTGGTCGCGGCCAAGCGGTTCATGGAGGAGCACGACCTGGGGGTCATTTTCACCGTGGATGGTCCGCGCGGGCCGCGCCACAAGGTCAAGCCGGGGGCGGTCTTCCTGGCCAACCTGGCCGGGTCGCCCGTGGTTCCCGTACGGGTGGTCATGGAGCGGGCCAAGATATTTCACAAGGCCTGGGACAAGTTCCAGCTGCCCTGGCCCTTTTCGCGTTGCGTCATCGTCTACGGCGATCCCGTCGACCTGCCGGACTGCACCAGGGATCCCGAGGAAATGCAGCGCCAATGCGAGCGCATCGAAGAACTCATGAACTCCTTGGGAGCCATCTGATGCGGCAACTTCTCTACAACGCCTTCCTGCCCCTGTGCTCGTCCCTGTCGCTGAAGGACATCCATGCTTTCGGGAGAGGTCTGGGCTGGTTGATGTGGACGGCCTTGCCCGCGCGCAGAAAGGAAACGACGGCCCGCATCCGGGACCGCCTCGGGCTGGGGGAACGCCAGGCCAGGGAACTGGCCAGGGCCAGCTTCCGGCACAGCGCCTGCGCCTTTCTGGAGCTTTTTCATGCCCGTTACATGGACTATCGTTTCCTGGCGGAGCGCGTCGAATACGAGAACCCGGAGCTTTTCGCGCGCATGTGCTCTTCGCCAAGGCCCATCGTCGGGGTGACCGGGCATCTCGGCAGTTGGGAACTGCTGGGGGGAGTTCTCAAATGCTTCTCCAGCAAGACCGATTGCCAGGTCGTGGTCCGTCTGCCCAAGGACCCGGCCCTGTCCGACCTGCTCATGCACATGCGCTCCCAGAGCAAGATCAGGGTCCTGCCGCATCGCGATGCCGCGGTCTCGGCGTTGGGGCAGTTGCGGGGAGGTGGATTGAGCGCCTTCCTGGTCGACCATAACTGCAGGCGCGCCGAAGCCCAGTTCCTGCCGTTTCTGGGCGAAGTCGCGGCCGTCAACAAGGGGCCGGCCATCCTGGCCCTGCGCGCCAAGGCCGAGGTCTGGCCCTGCTTCCTGCTTCGTTTGCCCGAGGGGCGCTTCCGCTTCGTGACCCTGCCCTGCCTGGACACCGCCGGGCTGACGGGGAGCAGGGCGGAGCGCATCGAGAGCATCTGCCGCTTTTACACCGACGCCGTGGAGCGTATGGTCCTCAGGCATCCGGAACAGTGGTTCTGGATGCACCGCCGCTGGAAAACCCGTCCCTGACCACCACATACAGACGCGAGGTGACGCCATGTCCTTGAATCGACTCATTCCCGCCGCCAGGGGAGAAGCCCCGGCGGATCTTCTCATACGCGGATGCATGCTGGTCAATGTCCTGTCCGGCGAAATCCACCCCGCGAGCATCGGCGTCAAGGACGGCGTGTTCCTCGGCATCGGCGACTACGAGGCCGAGGAAACCCTGGACGCCGAAGGGCGCTTTCTCTGCCCGGGGCTGGTGGAAGGGCACATCCACATCGAATCGACCCTGCTCGACCCCGTGCGTTTCGCCCGGGTGGCCGCGGGCCACGGCACGGCCGTGACCGTCTGCGACCCCCACGAGCTGGCCAACGTGCTGGGCCTCGACGGCATCCGCTGGCTGCTGGAGACCACCTGCAAACTGCCCATGGAGATCCGCTGCATGATGCCGTCTTGCGTGCCGGCCACGCACCTGGAGACGGCCGGGGCCAGGATCTCGCCTCAGGAAATTCAGGCCATGCTTGAGGATTTTTCCGAGCGCATGCCCGGTCTGGCGGAAATGATGAATTATCCCGGCGTGCTGTTTCAGGACCCGCAGGTCCTGGCCAAGCTCGTCGCAGCCGGGACGAGGCCCATCGACGGCCACGCGCCGGGGCTGACGGGCCTCGACCTGAACGCCTACATCCTGGCCGGTCCTGGAAGCGACCACGAGGCCGTGCACCTGGCCGAGGCCCGGGAGAAGTTGCGCAAAGGCATGCACGTCATGCTCCGCGAGGGCAGTTCCGAGAAGAACCTTGTGGAGCTGCTGCCCCTGGTCAACGATTTCAACAGTCAGAACTGCTCCCTGGTGACCGACGACCGCCACTGCGACGACCTGTTGCGCCAGGGCCACCTCGACTATGCCGTCCGGCTGGCCGTGAGCAACGGCCTCTCGCCCCTGCGGGCCATCCAGATGGCCTCCATCAACACGGCGCGGTATTTCCGCCTGCACCGCAGAGGGGCCGTGGCCCCGGGCTACAGGGCGGACTTCATTCTCCTCGACGACCTGGATTCCTTCGCCATCTCCTCCGTCCATCTGCGCGGCAGGCACATCGACGACCAGTCGTGGGACGCCGCCCCAAGCGGCGTGACGGTGACGGGCAGCGTCCGTCTCGGCGACCTGTCCACAGACTGTCTCGACATCCCGGCCCGGGACGGGCGGGTCCGCGTGATCCGCACGGTGCCGGGACAGATCGTGACCGAGGTCGACCTCGTCAAGCCCAGGGTCGAGAACGGCCTCGTCTGCGCCGACCCTGACGCGGACGTGGCCAAGCTGGCCGTGTTCGAACGCCACCACGCCACCGGGGGCAGGGGGCTGGGGCTGGTGCGGGGTCTGGGCATCCGGCGGGGCGCCCTGGCCGGAACCGTGGCCCACGATTCCCACAATCTCATCACGGTCGGCGTCTCGGACGCCGACATGATGCTGGCCGTGCGGACTTTGGAGGCGTGCGGCGGCGGCTATGTCTGCGTCGAAGGCGGCCGGGTGCTGGAGCTTCTGCCCTTGCCCCTGGCCGGGCTCATGAGCGACCGCGAACCCGCAGAGGTCGCGGCGGGCCTGGATCGCCTCAACGCCGCGGCGCGGTCCCTGGGCTGCCCCGCGGACATCAACCCGTTCATGCAGCTGTCCTTCCTGTCGCTACCGGTCATCCCGAAGCTGCGACTGACCGACAGGGGGCTGGTGGACGTTTCCTCCTTTGATTTTGTGTCGTTACACGAATAGTGCTTGCGTTCGTCTGTACGTGCAATTAATTATTCTTCCTGCTTGAAAACGGCGCAACTGAGGAGAAAATTATGTGGGCGCGACTGAGTCTGAAGTGGAAGATACTGCTGATTACCGGCTGCGGCCCACTGGTCCTGGCGCTGGTCATGGCCTGGATGCACATACGCGACGTCACGGACGCCGCCATCGGCGGCAAGCTCAAAGAGAGCCGCTCCGTGGTCATGATGGCCGAGTCCGTGCGCGAGGACATGGCCCACAAGCACAAGCTCGGAGTGCTCCGCCCGCTGGATGAACTCAAGGATGATCCGGCCAGGCTGCTGCAATCCGTGCCCATCGTCACGGCCATGAACACGGCCGCGGCCAAGGCCGCGGAGGCCGGGTACGAGTTCAAGGTGCCCAAGGAGAGCCCCCGCAACCCCAAGAACGCGCCCAATGACCTGGAACGGAAGGTGCTGGACGAATTCAGCTCCTCGAACATCCAGGAAAAGGTCATCGTCGAGAAGGACAGGCTCCTCTATTTCAAGCCGATCCGCCTGTCCGAGGACTGCCTGTACTGCCACGGCGACCCCAAGGGCGAGAAGGACCCGACCGGGGGCGTCAAGGAAGGATGGAAGGCCGGCGAGGTGCACGGCGCGTTCGTCGTCATCTCCTCCCTGAAGGAGACCAACGCCGCGATCCTGTCCAGCGAATTCACCGTCGGTGCGGTCACCATGGGCATACTCCTGCTGGTGGGCGCCGTTTCCTGGCTGCAGATCCGGGCCAGCGTGCTGCGGCCACTGCGCGAGGCCGGCGACTACCTGGAGCGCCTGGCCGACGGCGACATGACCGGTGAACTGACGGTCAGCCGCAAGGACGAGCTGGGCGACATGCAGGGGCACCTCAACCACATGGCGTCGAACCTGCGGGTCATTGTCCGGGACATCACCGAGCGGGCCAGAGTCCTCCTGGGCTCCTCGGCCGAGCTGGAGACGATGTCCGACGGCCTGCTGAAGAGCGCCGAGGAGCTTTCGGCCAAGTCGAACACCGTGGCCACGGCCTCGGAGGAGATGAACGCCAACATGAACTCCGTGGCCGCGGCCATGGAGCAGGCCTCGACCAACGTCGGCACCGTGGCCACGGCGGCAGAGGAGATGAGCGCCACCATCCACGAGATCGCCGGCAACACGGACAAGACCCGCGAGGTCACCCAGCGCGCCGTGGCCAAGGCCAACTCGGCCTCGCAGCGCGTGGACCAGCTCGGGGTGGCTGCCCGCGAGATCGGCAAGGTCACTGAGACTATTACGGCCATATCCTCCCAGACCAACCTTCTGGCCCTGAACGCGACCATCGAGGCGGCACGTGCCGGCGAGGCCGGCCGCGGCTTCGCCGTCGTGGCCAACGAGATCAAGGAGCTGGCCAACCAGACGGCTTCGGCCACGGAGGAGATCCGCGACCGCATCGCCGGCATCCAGGGCTCCACGACCGCGACCATCGAGGAGATCGGCCAGGTCATGGCGGTCATCGAGGAGGTCAGCACCTTCGTCTCTACCATCGCCGCCGCCGTGGAGCAGCAGTCAGCCGCCACCCGCGACATCGCCGAGAACGTCGGTCAGGCCTCCATGGGCATCCAGGAGGTCAACGAGAACGTGTCCCAGGCCTCGGTGGTCACGGGCGAGATCGCCAAGGACATCGTCCAGGTCAGCACCGCCTCGGGGCGCATCTCGACCAACAGCACGGAGCTCAAGCAGAGTTCCGAAAACCTCTCCCTGCTGGCCAGGGCTCTGGAGGGGCTGGTCAAGAAGTTCAAGGTGTGACGGGGCGTTGCCGAAATTGATCGAGACAGAACGCGTCCTTCGGGGCGCGTTCTGTTTTTCACCCCCCATGCCCTTCCGATTGTCGCTTCCTTCCCGGTCTTTTTCGTCATACCTCTCCATCATGGACGTCCGCATTGCGTCCGAGGGAGGTAATGCACATGAAAGGCTTTCTTCGCGCCTGGCTCCTGATCCTGCTCCTTGCGGCAGACGCCCTGTCCGCACCCGCACATCTCTACAGATACATGGACAACCCGCAGCCCGTGGGCAGCGGCAACCTGAGTTTCCTGGTCTGGAACGTCTACACCGCCACCCTGTACGCGCCCGCCGGGAACTGGCGCCCTGACGGGCCCTTCGCGCTGCATATCGTCTATCACATGGAACTCAAGGGGGCGGACATCGCGACGAGGAGCATCGAGGAAATGCGCCGGCAGGGCCTGGACGACCCTGAAACGCTGCGGCGCTTCGGGGCGCGCATGGAAGCGATTTTCCCTGACGTCGTCAAAGACATGACCCTGACGGGAGTGCGCGACAGGGCGGGAGGCACGCTGTTCTATAGGGACGGCGTTTTTATCGGAGCCATACGGGAACAGGAATTCACGGACCGCTTTTTCGATATCTGGCTTTCGCCCGAAACGAGCGAGCCGAAGCTCCGCGCCCGACTGCTTGGCGGCAGTTGAGCACAGACCCCGGCGGACGGTGCGCACGGTGCCTGGGCTTGGGGAGTTTTCTCTCCTCACACTTTCAAGGGGGCATGGAGCCCCCCTGAAAGCGCGTGGCGTCTAGGGCTTCTTGAAGCCGTACCTGGCCAGGATGGCTTGGCCTTCGGCGCCCTTGACGAAGTCGATGAAGGCCTTGCCCAGGTCCTTGCTCTTGGAGGTCTGCACGAGGGCGATGGGGTAACTGATGGGCTTGTGGCCGGCCACTTCGGCCGCGACCTTGACCTTGTCGGCGCGCAGGGCCGCGTCAGTGGCATAGACGAAGCCGGCCTGGACCTCGCCGCGGACCACGTAATCCAGGGCCTGGCGCACGCTCTCGGCCAGCACGAATTTCGGCGTCAGAGCGTCATAGAGGCCGGCAGCGGTCAGGGCGCCCTTGGTGTAGCGGCCGACGGGGACGGATTCGGGGTTGCCGATGGCGACGAGCTTGACCTGTTCGCCCTGCAGGTCAGCGGGACCGGTCAGGGGCTGGGCGCCTTCGGCCGGCACGACGAGCACCAGGGCGTTGCCCGCGAAATCGACCCTGGTGGCGGGGTCGACGAGCTTCTCGGCCTTGTTCATGGTTTCCTGGTCGGCGGACGCGAAAACATCCACGGGCGCGCCCTGCTCCATCTGCTGCAGGAGCGGGCCCGAAGCCGCGAAGTTGAAGACGATGGTGGTTCCGGGGTGGGCCTTTTCGAAGGGACCTTTCATGTCCTGGAAGGCGTTGGTCAGGCTGGCCGCCGCGGAGACCAGCAGGTCGCCGGCGAAAACGGTCGTCGAGAAGAGGATGAGGACAAGGGGCAATAGTGCAGGCAGTGTTCGTGATTTCATTATGGTCTCCTTTCCAGGTTGGTGTTGATTTTCCTCTGGCCTCGGGCAAGCCTGTTTGGCAACGTGGTCACGCATGCAGGCCAAAGCGTGACTGCATTGCTCATGTCTTTGCGTATCGTGCATGTGTTTTTAAGGGGGATTGCATGACTCCGTCCGGCGCAGCCTTACAGATTGATACAAATAAAATGGATCAACTTGATCCGAATGCATTGCTACATCTTGCCTTTTTGGCCCAGGAGGAGATTTCCCGGCGCGGCATGGGAATCCCGGCCGCCGGGACCGGGAAGGCGCCCAAGGCGGCGCGCATGTTCCAGGTTCCCGACACGGTCAAGCATCTGAGTCTGGCTCAACTCGACGCCCTGACCAGGTCTTTCCGTGACTGGCTGCTCGCGGCCCGCGACACACGCACCCGGCAGGGGCGCATGCGCATGTGGCTGCTGTTCCTGCTGCTGCGTCATACGGGCATGCGCCTCGGCGAGGCCCTGGAACTCGACGACCGCGAGGATTTCGACCTGGCCCGCGGCGTGGTCCGGGTCAGGGGAGAGGCGTCGCGCGAGATCCCGCTGCCCGTGGAGGTCGTGGACGGACTGACGCTGTTCTTCGACGACCCCATGAGCATGGAGCTGCGCGGCCAGGTCTTCCGCCTGGACCAGGGCTACGTGCGGCGCAAGTTCTCCGAGCGCGGTCAGGGCACGGACATCCCGCGCGACCTCCTCAATCCGCGCGTGCTGCGCCATTCGCGCGCGGTGGAGCTGCTGCGGGGCGGGGTGCCGCTGGTCGTGGTCGACGCCATGCTCGGCCACCAGAACCCGTCCTCCCAGTACGTCAGCTTTTCCGATGCCGACACCAGGAGGATCATGAACCATTACATCTACAAGGAAAGAAAGATGAAGACGTCGGCCCGCAACATGTTCGTCGGCCAGATCAGCGCCATCCGCGACGGCGCCATCCTGAGCGAGGTGGAGGTGACCACTGCCTCGGGCCTCAAGGTCGTGTCCGTCATCACCAAGGAGAGTTTCCAGAATCTTGGGCTGGCCATGGGCATGACGGTCATCGCCACGGTCAAGGCCCCGTGGGTCGTGCTGGTCAAGGAGGACTCCATGTTCAAGACCAGCGCCCGCAACAAGTTCTGCGGGAAGATCTCGGCCGTCAACGTCGGTCAGATCGCGGCAGAGGTGGTGGTGGACCTGGCCGACGGCACCAATATCACCTCGCTCATCACCGACGAGTCCGTGAGCAAGCTCGACCTCAAGGTCGGCGACGACATCTGCGCCATGGTCAAGGCCTTCTCGGTCATCCTGACCCTCGAATAGACCTTCCGGATTCCTTTGTGTGCGGGGCCCGGTGCGACGAGTTCGCGCCGGGCCCCATTTTTTTCAGAACTGCACCGCCAGCTTGGCGACGACGCGGTAATCCTCGACGGGCTGGGTGCCGTCCATGTCGGCGTACACGGTGATGGGCGCGGCCAGCCCCAGGACCATGTTCAACGGTTCGACCCTCACGCTCAGCTCGGGGCCGAGGAAGATCATGTCGCACCCCGAGTTGGGGTCCTTCTTGGTCACGCCCGGAGCCATCTGCTGCGTGTTCTTCTCCTGATGCGCCCCGTTCATGGCCAGGCCCGCGGTGAGACATTTGCTCAAGGCGAAGCCGTAGCCGAGATCGTACTGGAACATGTCGCCCTTTTCCAGGTCATGCTCCCCCTCGGTGTTCAGCGTGTACATGAGCTGTCCGTCCAGGCGGGATCGGCCGAATACCCGGGACGCGCTCAGGGAGGCCTTGGGGTTCCAGGAACCTGTGCTCAACTGCAGAAACGGCCCCATGTACGGCTGCGTGCCGAAGGAATTGCGGTTGTCGCTGTCGGCGGTGGGGATTTCGAGCCCCAGGCCCAGGGCCAGGGAAAGCGGGTCGCCCTTTTTCTGTGTCAAGGCCTGCCAGCGTCCCATGACTTGGATGTCGCCCAGGCCCTGGATGTCGCTTTCATCCGTCAGCCCCTTGGCGTTCTTGCGCTCCAGTTCCTTGTCGAAGGCCGTGGCCGTGAGGAACGCTTCGAAGCCTTCGAGCAGCCCGGCGCGGAAGGTCAACTGGCCGGCATGAGCCGTGCGTCTGCGCTTTCCGAATCCGGGATCGTCCTTGGATGATCCCGTGTGGATCTTGAACTGATCGAAATAGACATATTTGCCGATTATGGCGAATTTCATGGGATCGAAAATATTGCCGTCTTGAAACGTGACAGGCGCGAGTGGCTTCGGTTTTGCCGCTGAAGTCGTGTTGTCTGCATATGCTGCAGATGACATCAGGATGCAGAAAGAAATGATTGAGAGCAGGAAAAGACGCATATGAATCTCCTTATGATGATTTAAAGATTCATATGCGTCATTTTTATCGAATATGTCTATGTTGTCACGGATGTGTTTGAAAAAGTGATTAAGAGATAAATTGGATTACAATGTTCGAAATTCATTCCTACATGCTGCACGGGCAGAATCGTTCCCAACCCATGAGGGCTGCAGCTCCCGCGATGGTGGTGCCGTAGAAGATGACCGGTTTGTCCGTCAGGAACATGTCGATGGTCCCGTTGGCCAGGGTCGTGCCCGTGACCAGGAGCAGGTCGGCCCAGCGCAGGACGCCGTCCGTGGCATCGCCGCCTTCGATGAGGGCGCCGTGCCGGACTTGGCCGATGTTGTCGGGGTCGAGGTCCAGGACGCGCATCGCGAATTCGCCGCTCAGGGCCTTGATCATGGCCGGCTGGAACCCGGCCATGCCGATTTTCGGGTTGCCGTGATTTTTGCGAATGTGCGCGGCGACGCGGCCCGAGCACTCGGCCGGACCGGCGTCCTTGCAGTGGATGGTGCACTCGGCCCGGTCCAGGCTGCGCATGACGGCGTTCAGGGTGGCCACGAAGACCGCCGTGGCCCTGGGTTCGGCCAGGTTCAGGCGAGCGATGTCGGCCAGGGTGCCCTGATAGTTGCCGTAGGTGTCGGTGAAGGCCTGGCCCTTGGCGCCCTTGAAGCGCGCCTCCATGAGCTTTTCCTTGCCCTTCTGGATCGGGAAGTCCCGGCCTTCAGGCTTGCCGATGGCCTGTTCGACGGTCAGCGGCGCGGCCGTGACTTCGACGGTTTCGTCCATGAGGCCCGCATCCTTCCAGATGTCGACAGCCCGCTGGCGGACCTGTTCGAGAGTGTTCATTGTGGTTCTCCGTGTGTTTTTAGATGGCGGATAGCCGTTTGAGCGTGAAGAGCATCCCGCCGGAGACCGTGGCGATGATGGCGCACAGGGCCATGGCGCGGTCGAGTTCTCCGGTGAAGACGCAGTTGTAGATTTCCAGGGACAGGGTGTTGGTTCGGCCGATGATGTTGCCGCCGAGCATGAGGGTCACGCCGACCTCGCCCATGGACCGGCACAGGGCCAGGAGCCACCCGGCCAGCACCGGCCTGCGGACCGCGGGCAGCAGGACCAGCCGGAAAGTCTGCCAGGGCGTCTTGCCGAGCACGGCCGCCACTTCGGACAGGCGCTTGCCTTGGGTGCGCAGGGCCGCCTCCACGGGCTTGACCAGCAGGGGCAGCCCCGAAACCATGGACGCCAGGACCAGACCCGGAAAGGCGAAGACGACGTCCACGGGCATGACGGCCGCCAGAGGCCCTTGCCGTCCCAGCAGCATGAGCAGGATGAAGCCCGTGGCGATGGGCGGGAAGACCAGCGGCACGGCCACGAGGAAATCGACTACGGTCCGGGCGGGCGACGGTTTGCCGCTCAGGTACCAGGCCAGGAGCACCCCGCACGGCAGCAGGGCGCCCCCGGCGATGGCCAGGACTTTCATGGTCAGGAGCAACGGACCGATGGTCCTTGGGTCGGTCAGCGACTCCAGCATGCCTACAGTCCGTGCGCGGCGATGATGGTCCTGGCGTCGTCCGTGCCGAGGAACTCGGCGAACGTGCGGGCGGCGTCGGGGGACGGGGAGTTTTCCATCCGGATGCAGGCGATGGACACGGGCTTGTAGAGCTTCTCGTCCATCTCCCTGTACCCGCCGATCTGGTCAGGAGCGGCCAAAGCCTGGGTCAGGTTCATGAACCCGGCGTCGACCTCGCCCGTGGCCAGATAGGTGAAGACCTGCGGCACGGTGCCCACGACCAGGAGCTTGTCCTTGAGGGGCTCGCGCAGGCCGCTTGCGTCCAGGTACTGGGCGGCGGCCTTGCCGTAGATGGCCCGCTCCGGGTCGGGCATGGCGATGCGCGCCACGGCCGGGGACTTCAGATCGGCCGGTTCGTCCTTGCCCTTGGGCCAGGCCAGGACGAGGCGTCCCCTGCCGAGGGCGGCGCTCTCGGCAAGGGGCAGGGAGGCGGCGCGCAGGAAGCCTTCCTCGCCGATGAGCAGGTCCACCTTGCCGCTGGTCTTTGCCTGGCCGATGACCTGGCCCATGTTGCCGTAGATGCGCTCCACCGTCGCCCCGGACTTTTTCGCGTACGCGTCGGCCAGGGCGTCCACAACGGGCTTGTAGCCGGCGCCGGACGCGATGAGCAGGGTGTCGCCGGCCTGGGCGGGGAGGGCGAGGAGGAGGAGCAGGAGGGTCAGCAGCGTTTTTTTCATGTCGGGTCCTTATGCGCAGACGCGGGTTGAAAGACGGCCGGCGGCATGCCTCGCCCCTGCGATGGCTCCCGTGAGCCATTCGGGGTCATGGCGGCCGTCGGTCATGGGAAAGATGGAGTCGCCCAGCTCAGAGGCTTCGTGCAGGTCGTGGGTGACCAGCAGCACGGGGATATTCAGGCTTGCGGTCAGGTGCAGGAGTTCGCGGCGCAGGTCCTTGCGCGTGGGCGCGTCCAGGGCCGAGAAGGGTTCATCCAGCAGCAGGATGTCGGGGCTGCTGGCCAGGGCCTGGCACATGGCCGCACGCTGGCGCTCGCCGCCGGAGATGGCTTCGGGCTTGCGGCGGGCCAGGCGCCGGATTCCGAAGCGGGTCAGCAACGTGTCGACCATGGCTTTGTCGGGACAGGAGAAGGCGACGTTTTTCTCGACGGTCAGGTGGGAGAAGAGGGGGTAGTCCTGGAAGACCATGCCGATGCGCCGTTTGCGCGTCGGCATGTCCGTTCCGGCAGCCTTGTCGAAAAACACCCTGCCGCCGAGCTCGATGCGCCCCCAGTCCGGAGTTTCCAGACCGGCCACGAGCCGGATGAGGGTGCTTTTTCCCGCGCCCGAGGGGCCGACGATGGCCGTCAGCTCTCCCCGTGCGCAGGACAGTTCGAGGCGCAGGTCGAAATGCGGCAGACGTTTGCGTAGCTGGATGCAGAGTCCCATGCGATGCTCCGGGCTTGTCGGTCCGGGGTGATGGAATCGGACCGTATTTCCCTCTGGGTTAAAGGGAAAAGGTTGCGCCCTGCAACGAGGTCACGGAAGGGGAGGGAAGCGTGACCGTTCAGACGGTCTGCGTCTGGGCGGCCAGAAAGAGAGGGTCGAGAATCTGTCGGGCGGACTCCGTCCTGCGGCGCGTCTCGTAGTCGACCACGTCCAGGACCCGGCCGCGTCCGAAGGCCACCAGGGTCTGGGCGAAGTGGTCCACGTCGTCGAGGTCGTGGCTGACCATGACCATGGGCATGTCGAAGCGCTCCAGGATGGCGAAGAGCTCGGCGCGCATGCGCTCGCGCAGGGGCTGGTCCAGGGCGGTGAAGGGCTCGTCCAGGAGAAGGAGGTCCGGTTCCGTGGCCAGGGCCCTAGCCAGGGCCGTGCGCTGGCGCTGGCCGCCGGAGATCTGGTTCGGGCGCTGTCCGGCCAGATCGCCCAAGCCGCACAGTTCCAGCAGCTCGTCGACGCGCCGCCGGTGGGCGGGCTTCAGGGGGCCGAGGAAGGGTTTCAGACCGAAGGACACGTTCTCGCGCACGGTCAGGTGCGGGAAGAGGGCGTAGTCCTGGAAGACGATGCCGACGTTGCGCCTGCGGGCCGGCACGTTCAGGCCGGAGGCGGCGTCGAAGAAGGTCCGGCCCCGGACCTCGATGCGTCCGATCCGGAGTTTGAGCAGCCCGGCCAGGGCCATGAGCGTCAGGCTCTTGCCCGAGCCCGAGGGGCCGAATAGGGCGATGCGCCGTGATGATGCCTCGAATTTGGCCTGCAGGCAAAACTCCGCCCCGGGTGCGCAGACACGGGCCTCGATGTCGCAGGTCACGGTCGGGGACGTTGTCGTTGGGGCCGAAGAGGCGTGCGAGGTCTCGGTGCGGCTGATGAAGAACATGTTCATGCCTGCCATTTCGGGGTCAGCAGTCGCCCCGAGACCCAGAGGATGAGGGTGCACAGCACGGAAATGACCAGCACGAGCTGCGCCGCCAGGCTGTCCTGGCCGGCCTGGGTGGCGCTGTACACGGCCAGGGACAGGGTCTGGGTGCGGCCGGGCAGGTTGCCCGCGATCATGAGCGTGGCCCCGAACTCGCCCATGGCCCGAGCGAAGGCCAGCATGGTGCCCGCCAGGATGCCGCGCCCGGCCAGGGGCAGGCAGACCTGCAGGAAGACGCGCCACTCGGGGTAGCCCATGGTCCGGGCCGCGTCCTCGTACTTGCGCTCCACGCCGTCCAGTGCGGCGCGGGCGGACTTGAAGATGAGGGGGAAGGAGACCACGGCGGCGGCGATGACGGCCCCCTGCCAGGTGAAGATGAGCGTCACCCCGAAGGCGTCCTGCAACCAGCGCCCCAAAAACCCGTTTCGGCCCAGCAGGACGATGAGGTAGTAGCCCAGGACCGTGGGCGGCAGGACCATGGGCAGGCTCAGAATGGCGTCGACCAGTTCCCGGCCGGGAAAGCGGCAACGGTGAAAGACCCAGCCCAGGACGACCCCGAAGATCAGGGAGGTCAGGGTGGCCAGGGCAGCCACGCGCAGGCTGAGCTGCACCGGGAAGAGAAAGGTCGTGTCCATCGAGATTCCTTGAAGATTTCGTGCCGAAGGCTCTTCACGTGGAGAAGCAACAATCGGGCCTACTGGGCTGGGGCGTCCGCGCCGGCCGGTCCGGTTGCGTCCGAACCTAGGTTTTCCGGGCCGTTGAAGGCAATGCGGTCACGGTTCTGCCCAAGAGCGTGACCGCGGGTCGCGGGAAATGTTCCCGCCACCCTTTTCATGGCGTTGCGTTGCAGTGTGTCGGTGATAACACAAATGTCGGTTCAGACTGAATTGTGGGAAGATGTGCGCCGAGTCGTCGTCTAGTGCAATCGAGTCATATGTGTTTTTTATAACATATTGAAAATATTGATTCAAATGTTATGTAGCCATCAGCCCCGCATCCGCTACCCACTTTGTGAAGAGGGAGTGAAGGGTGCGGAAACATGGAACCATGGAGGTTTTGATGGCTACGTTTTCACGGCGAGGGTTCATGAAAATCACCGGGGCGGGCGTTGCAGCCATGTCCCTGGGGCAACTGGGGTTCGATCTGAAGCCCGCCTACGCGTACGCGAAGGCCCTGAAGATCGAAGGGGCGAAGGAGGTCCTGACGGTCTGTGGCTTCTGCTCCTGCGGATGCGAGATCATCATGCACGTTAAGGACGGAAAGATTATCAGTTCCGAAGGCAATGCGGACTATCCCATCAGTGAAGGCGCCCTGTGCCCCAAAGGCGCGGCGTTCTACCAGATGCACGTCAGTGACCACCGCGTCCTGAAGCCCAGATACAGGGCTCCCGGCAGCGCCAAGTGGGAAGAGAAGGACTGGGACTGGATGCTCGACAAGATCGCGCACAAGATCAAGGAAACGCGCGACAAGGATTTCGTTCAGAAGAATGACAAGGGACAGACGGTGAACCGCTGGGAAACGTACTTCCAGCTGGGCACCTCCCAGATGGACAACGAGGAATGCGCCGTCACGCACCAGATGTGCAGGGCGTTGGGAGGCGTATACATCGACCATCAGGCCCGAGTCTGACACGCTCCGACTGTACCGGCTCTGGCAGAGTCGTTCGGACGCGGCGCGATGACCCAGCACTGGATCGACATCAAGAACGCCAATGCTATTCTGATCATGGGCAGCAATGCTGCCGAGCACCATCCCATTTCCTTTAAATGGGTGTTGAAGGCCAAGGACGCGGGGGCGCAGGTGATCCACGTGGATCCCAAGTTCTCGCGCACCTCGGCCCGCAGCTGTCATCACGTTCCGCTGCGCAGCGGAACCGACATCGCCTTCCTGGGCGGCATGGTGAAGTACATCCTGGAGAAGGACCTCATCCAGAAGGACTACGTCACCGAATACACCAACGCCTCCTTCATCGTCGGCGACGACTACAAGTTCGAAGACGGCCTCTTCTCGGGCTTCGATCCGAAAACGAAGAAATACGACCAGAAGAAGTGGGCCTTCGCCAAAGACGAAAACGGTGTGTCCAAGCGCGACAAGACCCTCAAGGACCCGCGCTGCGTATACCAGCTGCTGAAGAAGCACTACGAGCGCTACGATCTGGACAAGGTTTCCTCCATCACCGGTGTGTCCAAGGAAAACCTGCTCAAGGTCTATGAAGCCTTTTCGGCCACGGGCAAGCCCGACAAGGCCGGCACCATGATGTACGCCCTGGGCTGGACCCAGCACTCCGTCGGCGTGCAGAACATCCGCCTTGGCTGCATGATCCAGCTCCTGCTGGGCAACATCGGCGTGGCCGGCGGCGGCGTCAACGCCCTGCGCGGCGAGCCCAATGTCCAGGGCTCCACGGACCACGCCCTGCTGTGGCACATCATTCCTGGCTACAACAACACGCCGACGACGGCCTGGCCGACCCTGGAAGACTACCTGAAGGGCAACACCCCGGTCACCAAGGACCCGAAGAGCGTCAACTGGTGGCAGAACCGGCCCAAGTACATGGTCAGCCTGCTCAAGGGCTGGTTCGGCGACAACGCCACCCCCGAGAACGGTTTCTGCTACGACCTGCTGCCCAAGCTCGAACCGGGCGTGAAGTACTCGAGCATGTTCATGTTCGACCGCATGTATGCCGGCAAGATGAAGGGCGGCGTCATCTTCGGCCATAACCCGGCCATGAGCTTCCCCAACACGCACAAGGTCCGCGCGGCCCTGCAGAAGCTGGACTGGCTGGTGGTGGGCGAAGCGCACGACACCGAGACCGCGTCCTTCTGGCGCCAGCCCGGTCTGGACTCCAAGAAGATCAAGACCGAGGTCTTTCTGATGCCTTCTTGCCAGCGCGGTGAAAAGGACGGCACCACATCCAACTCCGGCCGTTGGCATCAGTGGCACTACAAGGGCTATGAGCCCATGGGGCAGAGCAAGTCCATGGGTTGGATGGTGGTCGAGATCATGAAGCGGGTGCGTGCCCTGTATGAAAAGGACAAGGGCGCCTTTGCCGAGGGCATCCTGAGCCACGATTGGCCCAAGGAATACGACGCCGAAGAAATGGCCATGCGCATCAACGGCCGTTTCACCAAGGACGTGACCATCAAGGACAAGACCTACAAGAAGGGCGACCAAGTGCCTGGCTTCCCGTTGCTGCAGGCCGACGGTTCCACCACCAGCTTGAACTGGCTGTACTGTGGCGGCTACCCCGAGGCGGGCAAGAACCTGGCCAAGCGTCGCGACCACACCCAGACACCCGTGCAGGCCAAACTCGGTCTGTACCCGAATTACACCTGGGCCTGGCCCGTGAACCGCCGCATCATCTACAACCGCGCCTCCGTCGACGTGAACGGCAAGCCCTTCAATCCCGAACTGCCCGTCATCGCCTGGGAAGACGGCAAGTGGGTCGGCGACATCCCGGACGGGCCGGCGCCGCCCATGGCCATGGAGAAGGGCGTCTATCCCTTCATCATGCATACTGAAGGCCACGGCCAGCTCTATGGCCCGGGCCGAGTGGACGGTCCGTTCCCGGAACACTACGAGCCGGTCGAAACTCCCGTGGCGAAGAATCCGTTCTCCAGCCAGCTCAGCAACCCGTGTGTCGACCTGTTCGAAAGCGACAAGGATCTGTACACCAAGCCTGCTGATCCGAAATACCCCATCGTGCTGACGACCTACAGCATGACCGAGCACTGGTGCGGCGGCGGCGATACTCGCAATACCCCGTATCTGCTCGAGGCAGAGCCGCAGCTCTATGTGGAGATGAGCCACGAACTGGCGAAGGAAAAGGGGATCAGCAACGGCGATGTGGTGGTCGTGGAGAGCATCCGAGGCAATGTCGAGGCCGTCGCCATGGTGACGGTGCGCATCACCCCGTTTACCGTTCAGGGCAAGACCGTGCACCTCATCGGTATGCCCTTCTGCTTTGGCTGGACAACGCCGGGCTGCGGCGACGCCACCAACCGGCTTCTGCCGTCCGTGGGCGAGCCGAACGTGACCATTCCTGAGTACAAGGCGTGTCTGGTGAACATCCGCAAGGCCGACAAGGTCACGGAACTGGCAAGGTAGGAGGGAACGAAATGGCGAAAAGCATATTCATCGATACCACCCGCTGCACGGCCTGCCGTGGATGTCAGGTGGCGTGCAAGCAGTGGCACGGCCATGAGGCGGTGCCCACCAAGCAGACCGGCACCCATCAGAATCCGCCGGATCTGACCCCCTTCAACAACAAGCTCGTCCGCTTCTCCGAAAAGAAGATCGACGGACGCGTCTACTGGCTCTTCTTCCCGGACCAGTGCCGCCATTGCCTGCAGCCCGCCTGCAAGGCCACGGCCGACGGGTATGTGGACGGCGCCATCGTCATCGACGAGCCCACGGGCATCGTCGTCTGCACGGAAAAGACCAAAGAACTGACCAAGGAACAGTGCGACGAGATCATCTCGTCCTGCCCGTACAACATCCCGCGCCGCAACGACGCCACGGGCATGCTGAGCAAGTGCGACATGTGCATCGATCGCGTTCACGCCGGACTCATCCCCATGTGCGTCAAGACCTGCTGCACCGGGGCAATGAACTTCGGCGAACGCGAGGACATGCTGAAGCTCGCCAAGGAGCGCCTGGACAAGGTCAAGGCAGAGAGCCCCCAGGCCGCCCTCGAGACGGTCATCGTCTGCGACTCCGGCAATGCCTGCGAACTGCTCGACGCCGAAGATCTTGGCGTCATCTACCTCGTGAGCATGCCCCGCGAAATGTACCATCAGTACGCGCGGCGTGAAATGAAACCCCTGAACCGGGCCGACTTCCTGGCCACCCTGACCCGGCCGATGCGCAGCATCCTGGGTTGATCCGCCTCATCAACAAGGCCCGCCGGGTTTCCCGGCGGGCCCCTTCACAAGGAGCCGACATGCCGTCCAAAGGGACACCGGAAATGAAACCCGCGCTGCAGGATGCCGACAGGAATCACGAACCCTTCCGCGAGATCATCGACCGCTTCGGGCTGCTCATCGGCAGGCAGGCCGAAACCCGCTCGGGTCTCGATTCCGTCGACCTCGGCGCTTTCGCGCCCAACGAGGAGCGCTTTGTGAACGGCGAGCCTCTCGTCACCTTCCTGGACCTCGATCTGCTCCAGGATTCCTTCAGGCAGGCCGCGGCACGCGTCTGGCCCGTCATGGGCGTCGTCTTCCCCAGCCTGGCCGAGAGCCTGACCCTTCTCGCGCGCAAGCTCGAAGATGTTCCGATCCTGACCTCCCAGTGCCTGCAGGCCGTGGCCCTCGGCGATTCCGAGGCCCTGGACTCGGCTGCGGCCCGGGTCGGCGTAACCCCCGATTTTCTGTTCATGGCACTCGGCGTGGCCTACGCCCCCTGCATCGGGGCCCACAGGCAGGCCCTGGCCTCCAAGGCCCCCGTCGAACTCTGGCGCAAGGCCTACTGCCCGGTCTGCGGCTCGGACCCGGACCTGGCCGTCTTGGAGAACCATCCGGACCCGTCCGAATTTCTCGTCTCCAAGAGCGGGGAAATGTGGCATCATTGCCCGGTCTGCGCGCAGCGCTGGCGATTCGTGCGCTTGGTCTGCCCTGGCTGCGGCAATCAGGAACACGAGAGCCTGACCCGTTTCGGCCTGGAAGGTTCCCCGCGGGAATACATCTACGCCTGTGAGAAGTGCCGCCAGTATCTTCCCTGCCTCGATCTCATCGCACAGGCCAGCGGCATCGATTTCGACCTGGCCTCCCTGAAGTCGATCCACCTCGACGCGGCTGCCCAGGCCAGGGGGTATGTGCCCCTTTCGCCCGCCCCGTGGGCGGCTCTCGGTTTTGCGGAGGACAAAGCCAAGGCGTCCTGAGATTCTTCACCCTCCTCCACGGTGATAGGCCGTCAGCGGACTTGGGCGAGTCCGTTGGCGGCCGTTCTCATTTTGGGGGTCTGGGCACGAAGGCGCACAGGGCCTGGGCCAGGACGGGCACGAGGTCCTGGTCCCTCGAATTGTAGCGCAGCTCGCATTCCTTCAGGTAGAGCGGGAGGTGGGAGGCCGGCACGCCGCGCAGCTGGCGCAGGCGCTGTTTGGAGAAGGCCCAGAAGGGGGAACCCTCCACGGGCAGGCGCTTGTCTGCGTGTCTGACGTACCGTGCGGGCCACAGGGCGGGTCCGCAGGAGACCAGCGATTGATACTGTTTGTACGGCGCGGTGTAGACAACCTGGCCGATGCTTGCCGTCTTGAGGTAGAAGTTGAGTTTGAAGTGCAGCAGATTCTCGGCGCTCAGGTCCGGGAGCAGGTCGCAGATGGCCATTCCGCCGAGTTGGATGATCCCGAAGACCGGGGCGTTGACCATGTCCTGCTCCGGCATTGGGTTGCCCGGACCGGGCCAGACGCCGGCAGCGTAGATGCGGGGCGCGTCCAGGGCCTGGGCAAGGATGGCCCGGCGGACCGTGTCCGCCGCCTTGAGCACGGTGGCGTAGCTGACGGCCATCTGCTCGCCGCTGGCCGCCGGGGAGACATCCAGGGAGAAGAGCTTCAGGAACCAGAGCCACTGCTGGGCCGTGAAGGCACAGCGGTTCAGGAAACGCCGGCTGAAGTCGTGGAATGTGTAGCCGCAGCGCCCGCATCGTCTCCGGCCATCGGACAGACGGTACAATTTCCGGTTTTTGCAGGCCGGACAATGCCGTTGATGGTTTTTCCAGCAGAAATCCAGAAAGAAACGCCTGGCCGTTTTTTCTGAAAAAGTCATGGAATTGAAGGTTATTATGTTAATTTTAGCCATCATTGTTCGTGCCAGGGCGTGATTGTGTTCATGTCGGCCGATATGCTGGCTGCGTTTGTGTCACAAAGTTTGATGTCAAACAAGGCATAATCATCGGCCCCTTCATGATCCGGACGCAATAAAAGGCATTATTCTGGAGTGGTACAATAATGTAGCATGATTTCGGGTAATTGTGCGAGCGTGAGGGGAGGCCAAAGCGTTTGGTTGTAGAAGTCGTACTAGTTGTCGGCAGGCTTTTGGGTGGTATGAGTCAGTACATCTTCTTCAATGTCTTTGACTCTCAATCTCACACTCGGAGCGCTCATGAACTTGCCCGAAGGATCTTCCGCCCTCAGCTACGCGAGCCCGGTCATCGGACCCTACACCATCGACGAATTCATTGCCGCCGCAGCCCGCTTTCACGGGTATGCCGCCCCCGGTCTGATCCTGGGCGGGTTCATGGTCCATGAAGCCAAGTCGCACATTCCCGAAGGGATCCTGTTCGACGCCATCTCCGAGACGGCCTGGTGCCTGCCCGACGCCGTGCAGATGCTCACCCCCTGCACCGTGGGCAACGGGTGGCTTCGGATCTTCAACCTGGGCCTCTACGCCGTGTCCCTGTTCGACAAGCATACGGGCAAGGGCGTGCGCGTGGCCGTGGAAACGGCCCGGCTCGACCCCTATCCGACCATCCGGGAGTGGCTCTTCAAGCTCAAACCCAAGAGAGAGCAGGACAGTGATCGCCTGCGCGTGGAAATCCGCACGGCCGGTGCGACCATCTGCTCCGTGACGGAGATCTCCCTGCGGCCGGAGTTCATGGGCGGACGCGGCAAGGGGGCCATCGCGGCCTGTCCGTCCTGTGGCCAGGCCTACCCGGCCCGCGACGGCTCGGTCTGCCGTTCCTGTCGTGGCGAGTCCCCCTATGCGGGCTGGATCGGCGGGCACGACCGGCGAGAGCTGGGATTTGAGGGCCCACGGCTTCGGATCGTCACGGCCGAGCAGGCCGTGGGCGAAAAGGCCCTGCACGACATGACCTGCATCGAGCCGGGCGAGAGCAAGGATGCGGCTTTCGCCCGCGGCCAGGTGCTCGACGTGGGCGATGTCTGCCGCCTGCAGCGGATGGGCCGCTTCGAGGTCTACGTGGAGGAGGACGGGCAGGACGGGACCTGGGTGCACGAGGATGATGCAGCCCGGGTCATGGCCCGGGCCTTGGCCGGAGAGGGGATCGACTGCTCCGGCGACCCGCGCGAGGGCAAGATCACCATGGTCGCCGAGCGGTCCGGCCTGTTCTGCGTCAGGGAGGCCGCCCTGGAAGAGTTCAACGCCATTCCGGGCGTCATGTGCGCCACCCGTCACGCCTTCAGCGTGGTCGAAAAGGGGCAGCAGGTGGCGGCGACGCGGGCCATTCCCCTCTACCTCGAACGCAACGTGATGGCCGACGCCATGCGCGTTCTGGAGGACGGTCCCGTGGTGGAGGTCCGCCCCCTGCGCAAGCGCAGGGTCGGCATCTTAGTCACGGGCACCGAGGTCTTCCAGGGGTTGGTGGACGACCGCTTCATTCCGATCATCAGCGCAAAGGTCGAGGCCTTCGGCTGCCCCGTGGCGGCCACGGACATCGTGCCCGACGACAGGGAGCGCATCGGAGCCGCCGTGCGAGGCATGCTCGCCCGTGGGGTGGAGTTGCTCGTCACCACGGCCGGGCTGTCCGTGGACCCCGGCGATGTGACGCGCCTCGGGCTGGCGGACGCCGGGGTGGAGAACATGCGCTATGGCACGCCCATTCTGCCCGGGGCCATGACGCTCCTGGCGAACGTCGGGGAAGTGGACGTCATCGGCGTCCCGGCCTGTGCATTGTATTTCAAGACCACGAGTTTCGACATTCTGCTGCCGCGGGTCCTGGCGGGGATGTCCCCGTCGCGGCGCGACTTGGCGCGCCTGGGCCATGGCGGCATGTGCATGCAGTGCAAGCGCTGCACGTTCCCCAAGTGCCCCTTCGGCAAGTGAGGAAGATCATGAAGACACCCACCGTTCGAATGCATTTGTGGCTGGAATCGGGCGAGAGCGTCTATTTCGGCATGGGGCGGCTCATGCTCCTCGACATGATCGAGGAGCACGGCTCCCTGCGCAAGGCGGCCGAGGCCATGGGCATGTCCTACCGCGCGGCCTGGGGCAAGCTCCGGGCCACCGAGGACGCCCTCGGGGTGGTGCTGGTCGAGTCCAGCGGCACCCGGCGCGGGGGATGCCACCTGACCCCCGCAGGCAAACGTTTCCGGGACAGGTTCAGGGCCTGGTTCACGGCCGTGGAAAAGGTTGCCGTGGACCAGGCGCAGTACATCTTTGCCGAAAGGGTGCAGAGCTTCGAGGAAAAACGGCGCACATCGGTCAGGCCGGCGCGCATGGCCGCCGAACTACGTCCCGGCATGTAGGTCTGGCGATGTTCGGGCCGGGCTTTGAGCCCAGCCGGGAGTTTCGGTCAGACTCCAATCAATGGTTATGCCCGCTGCAGACCTGCAGTTCTTCCAGGTCATGGTGCGAGCTTGCGCATTCGTCCGTTCCGTCCGCGTTGCGGATCAGGTCCAACTCCCTGTTCTCCATGGCCTCCAGCGCGTAGGCCACGGTCATTCCCGTGCCGCGGTACCGAGTCACGGCCTCGTCGGCGAGAAGTTTGAAGGCCTCTTCGCCCAGCTTGCCGGTGATGACCGCTTCGCAGCGGTGTTCGAGGACTATCCTGACCAGTTCAAGGTCCGACCCCGCCTGCGGGATGTGGGGGCAGGGAGTGCAGGCCATGGTCTCCATGTTCACGACAAGCAGGTAGGGGGTTTGGGCGAATTCGTGAAAAACCCGGCTGTTCAGGGAATCCGAGGCGGCTGTGACGGCTATGTTCATGTGGGCTCCTTGCATGATGGTTTTGTGCGGCGCGAGCATGTATCGTGCCTTGTTGGACATATTTCAAGGGTAAAATGTCGAGTCCGGCAATTTCCCTCCGCATGCGAGTGTTTTGGCCGTCCGGGAAGGCCAGACCCGACCGGGCCGATTCCGGTACTGACGCCGCGGGGATAGATTTCGAGGCGAAATGAAGCGGTCGGCAGTTGAGTATGTTTCTTTTTGACCCATCGATGTGCCCCATATTGTCCCTATTTGCCCCAATTCCGTGACCGAAAGCGACTCGCCATGGTCAAATGCGGTGCGGAATCAATTTTTCCAGCAATAAAAATATCGTATTTTCAATATGATGCGAGATGGTTGCGAAGGCCTTCGTCTTTTCGAATACGTTGGCCTTTTTTTTGCCTATGTCATGAAAATGTGTCGTTATTGACATAACCGTGTATCCATGAAGCCTTCACCGTCCATACGCATGCGCGGGTCCGGGAAGGAGAGTTGTGTATGACACGATTTGTCCTTGAAATATGCCTTGATTGGCATAAATCTAAATTCACAATGTCTTGTTTGACGTAAATAAGGTTGCGTTCATCGATGAAAGCCATTCCCGTAGAAGAAGCTGTAGGTACCGTTCTCTGCCACGACATCACGCGCATCATTCCCGGCGAAACCAAGGGTGCCGCCTTCCGCCGCGGTCATATCGTAACTCCCCAGGACATCCAGGCTCTGCTCGATATCGGCAAGGCCAATCTCTATGTTTTCGACCCTAGGGACGGCTACGTGCACGAGGACGAGTGCGCCCTGCGCCTGGCCCATGCGGCGGCGGGGCAGGGCATCACTGTCAGTTCGCCCTGCGAGGGCAAGTCCGCCCTGACCGCGACCCATGACGGCGTCCTGCATGTCGACGTCGAAGGGCTGTTCCGTCTCAACTCCATCACCGACGTGACCTTTGGCACCATCCATACCGGCCAGTGCGTCAAGGCCGGGCGGGTGCTCGGTGGCACGCGCGTCATCCCCCTGGCCGTGCCCGAGGACCTGCTCCGCCAGGCCGAGGACGTCTGCCGCCAATACGCCCCGCTGATCGAGGTCCGCCCGCTCAAGCCCGCCAGGGTCGGCGTCGTGACCACGGGTAGCGAGGTCTACACCGGCCGCATCAAGGACGGATTCGGCCCGGTCCTGCGCAGGAAATTCGAACACCTGGGCTCCACGGTCCTGGATCAGGTCTTCGTCTCGGACAAGGTGGAGATGACCGTGGCCGCCATCCGGGACCTCGTCGCGCGTGGGGCCGATTTCATCGCCGTGACAGGCGGCATGAGCGTGGACCCCGACGACCAGACCCCGGCGGCCATCCGCGCCACGGGCGCCGAGGTCGTCTCCTACGGCGCGCCCACCTACCCCGGAGCCATGTTCATGCTGGCCTACCTGGGCGACGTGCCCATCGTCGGCCTGCCCGGATGCGTCATGTACTACAAGGCAAGTATTTTCGATCTGGTCGTGCCCCGTCTCTTGAGCGGGGAACGGCTGGAGAGGAAGGATATCGTTGCGTTCGGCCACGGAGGCCTGTGCGAAAGCTGCCCCACCTGTCATTACCCGGCCTGCGGCTTCGGCAAGCTCTAAGACCAATCGCGGAATCTGTTTGAAATAACATGTTATTTGGAGGAACCGGAATGATCAAAAAGCAAATCGTGGTCAATGGCATCGCCAGGAACCTGGTGGTCGACGCTGAGGACACCCTGGTCAACGTGCTCCGCAAGAGCCTGGGCCTGACCGGCACCAAGGTCGGTTGCAACGAAGGCCAGTGCGGCGCCTGTTCCGTCATCATGGACGGCAAGGTCGTGCGTTCCTGTGCGACCAAGATGAAGCGCGTTGAAGACGGCGCGAACATCACCACCATCGAAGGCATCGGCACCCCGGCCAATCCCCATCCGCTGCAGCAGGCCTGGATGCTCCACGGCGCGGCCCAGTGCGGCTTCTGTTCGCCCGGTTTCATCGTCTCCGCCAAGGGCCTGCTGGACACCAATCCCAAGCCCACCCGCGACGAAGTCCGCGACTGGTTCCAGAAGCACCGCAACGCCTGCCGCTGCACCGGTTACAAACCCCTCGTGGACGCCGTCATGGATGCGGCCAAGGTCCTGCGCGGCGAAAAGAGCACGGCCGACCTCGAGTTCAAGATGCCCAAGGACGGCAGCGTCTGGGGCACCCGTTATCCCCGTCCCTCGGCTCTGGCCAAGGTCACAGGCACCCTGGACTTCGGCGCCGACCTCGGCCTGAAGCTGCCCGCCGGCACCCTGCAGTGCGCCCTGGTGCAGGCCGAAGTGTCCCACGCCAAGATCCTGTCCATCGACACGGCCGAAGCCGAGAAGATGCCCGGCGTGTTCAAGGTCGTGACTCACAAGGACGTCAAGGGCAAGAACCGCATCACGGGCCTCATCACTTTCCCGACTAACAAGGGCGACGGCTGGGACCGTCCGATCCTGTGCGACGAGAAGATCTTCCAGTACGGTGACGCCATCGCCATCGTCTGCGCCGACACCGAGGAGCAGGCCAAGGCCGCTGCCAAGGCCGTCAAGGTCCAGATCGAGCAGCTGCCCGAGTACATGAGCGCCCCCGCGGCCATGGCCGAGGACGCCATCGAGATCCATCCCGGCACGCCCAACGTCTACTATATCCAGAAGATCGCCAAGGGCGCCGACACCAAGCCCATCTTCGAAAAGGCCGACGTGGTGGTGGAAGGTAGCTACTACACTTCCCGCCAGCCCCATTTGCCCATCGAGCCGGACTGCGGCTTCGCCTACATCGATGACGAAGGGAAGCTCATCATCCACTCCAAGTCCATCGGCCTGCATCTGCACCTGTACATGATCGCCCCCGGCCTGGGCCTGGAACCCGATCAGCTGCACCTCGTGCAGAACCCCGCCGGCGGCACCTTCGGCTACAAGTTCAGCCCGACCCTGGAAGCCCTGGTCGGCGCCGCCGCCCTGGCCACGGGCCGTCCCGTGAACCTGGTCTACGACTACCGCCAGCAGCAGGCCTACACTGGCAAACGCTCCCCGTTCTGGACGGACGTGCGCCTGGCCGCCACCAAGGACGGCAAGCTCCTGGGCATGGAAACCGACTGGACCGTGGACCACGGCCCGTACTCCGAGTTCGGTGATCTGCTGACCCTGCGCGGCGCCCAGTACATCGGCGCCGGTTACGACATCGCCAACATCCGCGGCGAAGGCCGCACGGTCTGCACCAACCACTGCTGGGGCGCAGCCTTCCGCGGTTACGGCGCTCCCGAATCCGAGTTCCCGTCCGAGACCCTGATGGACGAACTGGCCGAAAAGCTGGGCATGGATCCCTTCGAGCTGCGCTACAAGAACATCTACCGCAAGGGTTCCACCACCCCCACGGGCCAGGACCCCGAAGTGTACAGCCTGCCGGAGATGTTCGACATCATGCGGCCCAAGTACGAGGAAGCCAAGAAGCGCGCCGCTGCCGCCTCCACCGCTGAAATCAAGCGCGGCGTCGGCATTTCCCTGGGCGTGTACGGCGCCGGCCTCGACGGAGCCGACTCCGCCGCCGCCGATGCCGAACTGATGGCCGACGGCACCGTCACCATCTACGACTGCTGGCAGGATCACGGTCAGGGCGCCGACATGGGCACCCTGGGCACGGCCCACGAGGCCCTGCGCCCGCTGGGCATCACCCCCGACAAGATCCGCCTGGTCATGAACGACACCCGCGTGGCCCCGAACACTGGCCCCGCCGGCGGCAGCCGTTCCCAGGTCATGGGCGGCCAGGCCATCATCAACGCCTGCGAGCAGTTGGTGAAGGCCATGAAGAAGCCCGGCGGCGGTTTCCGCACCTATGACGAGATGGTCGCCGAGAAGCTGCCCCTGCGCTACAACGGCAAGTGGACCGCTCCGGCCAAGGACTGCGACGCCAACGGCCAGGGCAGCCCCTTCTGCTGCTACATGTACGGCCTGTTCCTGTCCGAGGTGGCTGTTGAAGTCGCCACCGGCAAGACCACCGTCGAGAAGATGGCCATTGTCGGCGATATCGGCAAGGTCAACAACTACTCCCTGGTCGACGGCCAGATCTACGGCGGCGTGGCCCAGGGCATCGGCCTGGCCCTGACCGAGGACTACGAGGACCTGAAGAAGCATGCCACCATCCGTGGCGCCGGCATCCCCTACATCAAGGACATCCCGGACGACATGGAGATCACCTACGTGGAAACTCCGCGTGCCGATGGCCCCTTCGGTGCCTCCGGCGTCGGTGAAATGCCGCTGACCGCTCCTCATGCCGCGGTTCTGAACGCCGTGTACAATGCGTGCGGCGCCCGCGTCCGCGAGATTCCCGCACTGCCGGAGAAAATCCTGGCCGCGATGAAGAAATAGTGACCCGTTCAACCCCCCTCCGGGCGTATTTGCGCCCGGAGGGCTTTTTTTATTTCAAGGAGTGGGCATGGATCAGAAGGAATTGCGGGAATGGGAAGCCAAGTGCATCCAGGAGGAGCCGCCGGCGTGCCGGGCGGGTTGCCCCCTGAACGTCGACGCCAGAGCCTTCGTGCTGTCCATGGCGCGGGGCGACCTCGACGGGGCCCGGGCCGTTCTGGAAAAAAGCATGCCCTTGGCCGCCGTCACGGCCAGGCTGTGCGAGGCTCCCTGCGAAGTCTATTGCATCCGCAAGGACCTCGGCGGGGCCATCGCCGTGGGCGGGCTTGAGCGGCTGTGCATCCGCGAAACGAGCCCCAAGGGAAAAATCCCCCGTCTGCCGGCCAGACCCAGGAAGGTCGCCGTGATCGGCTCCGGGCCCAGCAGCCTTACCGTTGCCTTCGACCTGGCCAGAAAAGGCCACCCCATCAGCGTGTACCATCTGGGCGAAAAGCCCGGCGGATGGCTGCGCGGGCTGGACGAATCCGTTCTGCCCCAGGCCGTGCTCGACGCGGAGTTACAGCGCCTGGGCTCCCTGCACGTGACGTTCGTCTCCGTCCCGGCCCTTGACGCCGCCCTGATCGAGGCCCATCCGGCCGATGCGGTGTATGTGGGTCAGGATGATACAATAGCCCCCGATCTCCTGGCCCTGCTGACTCCGCCCGATCCCGAGACCATGGCCCTGGAGCGTCCGGGCTGGTTCACGGGCGGCATGGCCGGACGCGAGTTCCGCTTCATCAGCGCCGTGTCCCAAGGGCGCGAGGCAGCCGTTTCCATCGACAGATTCCTGCAGAATGCCTCTCTGACGTCGAGTCGCGTGCCCTTGCGGGACGGCCGCACGGATCTCTTCACCCAGACCTTCGGCATCGAACTCGTTGAGCGGGTCGTCCCCGCCGGCCAAGGCGGGTTCACCCGGGAGGAGGCCGTGAGGGAGGCCGGGCGCTGCCTCGACTGCCAGTGCCTGGAGTGCGTGAAACACTGCGTCTACCTCGCCGAGCACGGCGGTTACCCGAAGTCCTATGCGCGCCGCGTGTTCAACAATTCGGCCATCGTTCAGGGCATGCGCCAGGCCAACACGTTCATCAATTCCTGTTCCATGTGCGGACAGTGCGAGACCCTGTGCCCCAACGACTTCTCCATGGCCGACATGTGCCTGGACGCGAGGCGGGAGATGGTGGACCTGAACCGCATGCCGCCATCGGCCCACTGGTTCGCCCTGGAGGAGATGCGCTCGGCCAAGGATGCCCAGGCCGCCCTGATCCGGCACGCCCCGGGCGCCTCGGCCAGCGACGCCATCTTCTTTCCCGGCTGCCAGCTGGCCGGCATCAGGCCGGAGCAGACGCTTCGGCTTTACGACCGTCTGCTTGAGATCGAACCCAGGACCGGCATCTGGCTCGACTGCTGCGCGGCGCCGGCCCACTGGGCCGGCCGGCAGGAGGAGTTCGCGGCGATCCTGTCGGCGATGGAAAAGATGTGGAGCGGCATGGGGCGGCCCATGGTCGTGACCGCCTGTTCCACCTGCCTCAAGATGTTCCGGGAGCACCTGCCCGCCTTCGGGGCGGTTTCGGTCTGGACGCTCCTGTCCGAAAGCGGGGTGCAGGCTGTTTCGACGGGTCAGCCCCTGGCCCTGTCCGACCCCTGCACGTCCCGTCACGACGCGCAGACCCGCGACGCGGTGCGCTCCCTGCTGGCGCGGCTTGGCCAGCCCCTGGCGGAACTGCCGATGTCCGGCGAACTGACGGAGTGCTGCGGCTTCGGCGGACTCATGGACAACGCCAACCCGGCCCTGGCTCGCAAGGTGGCGCAGGCGCGGGTGGCCCAGTCCGAGGCCGATTTCCTGACCTACTGCGCCATGTGCCGCGAGCAGCTGGCCAGGACGGGCAAGCCCGTGCTGCACATCCTCGACCTGCTCTTCCCGGAAACGGCCCGGCCCACCCAGGAGCCGCCTGCGGGCATCTCGGCGCGACGGGTCAACCGGCGCAGGCTCAAGGACGAGCTCCTGGCCCGCCACGGCCTGGACCGCGGGCCGCGGGAACCTTGGGAAGAAGTGCGTCTCGTCGTCTCCGGCGAGGTCGCGGCCATGCTCGAGGAGCGGCGCATCCTAGAGGACGACGTGCGGCGGGTCCTGTTCGCGGCGTCCAAGGGCGGTCGCGTCCTGCGCCACGGCGGGGACGGGCGCCTCATCGCCGCGTCCCGGCTCGGGGAGGTGACCTTCTGGGTCGAGTACCGGGAAGGGGCGGACGGCTATGAGATCCTGAAGGCCTGGAGCCATCGTATGCGCATCGCGGGAGGGGATTTATGAGCCTCGTTTTCATGCCCGAGGACATGGACTGGGTCTGCGAGCCGTGCGGCGAGCGACTGCAGTCCGGTAAGGTGGAATTGGACTACCTCGGCAACGCCTTCCACGTGGAACTGCCGGTCTGTCCCAAATGCGGGGCCGTGTACATCTACGAGGAGCTGGCCCTGGGGCGGATTCACGAAGTGGAGCAGTTGCTTGAGGACAAGTGAGCTGTATGCGTCCGCACCTGTCAGGGTATCGTTGGGGCGGACCCTGCGGCCCGGCGGGGAGGCCTTGACGCGGCGCATGCTGCAACTGGCGCGGCCGGCTCCCGGGAGCAGGGCCCTCGATGCAGGGTGCGGCTGCGGGACGACCCTCGGGCTGTTGCTTCAGAGCGGGGCGCGGGCCTTCGGTTTGGACCTGAATGCCGTTTTCTTGCGGGAGGCCTCCGGGGACGGGCGCGCGGTGGCGCAGTCCGACCTGGCGCAGCTGCCGCTGGCCGACGGGAGCCTGGACCTGATCGTGTGCGAGTGCGCCTGGAACCTGACGGACAAGGAGCGCGTGCTGGCGGAGTTCTTCCGGGTTCTGCGGCCCGGCGGGGTGTTCGCGCTGGCGGACATCTACGCTCGGGGATACCGGGCCGGGGAGTGGCCCGTGCGTTGCTGCTTCGCGCAGGCCACGGACCTGCAGACCGTGCTGGAGCAGGTGGACGGGGCCGGTTTCGGGATCGACGTGGTCGAGGACCACACGGTCATGCTGAAGAAGACCGCGGCGGATTTCGTGTTCCGCCACGGTTCGCTGTTCGGCTTCTGGCAGGCCGTGACCGGCGATGACGGACTGGCGGAGATGGCCTGCGCGGCGTCGCGGGAGTCGAAGCCGGGGTTGTTTTTGCTGATGGCGCATGTTCCGCTGCAATGACTCGATGGAGCGAAGGCGGGAAGAGAGGACGGCCTGGGTGTCGCGGGGGGCGGCCGGGGCGGTGCGGGCTTTTCAGGCCGCGCCGGAACTCTTTCGCGGGCCTCGTAATGGTTCTCCGTCGCGTGCCGTGAACTCCGGCCTTCTCTTCGAGCGAGGGGCGACGGACAACCAAACGATGCCTGGCTCAGTCAGACAGCCGACGCGGCCTGAAAAGCCCGCACCGCCCCGGCCTTGGCGCGTTGGTGGCAAGTGAATTGTCTGCCGGCGTATTGAGTTGGCGATTTTGGCTGAGATGAGGCTGCCCGCCCTGTCCTGACGTCATTTCCGCGAAGGCGGGAATCCATGCCTTTGGGGGTTCAGGGACCATGAATCCCAGCCTGGACATGGATGCCGTCACGGACGGACTTCCTTCGGAGCATGTCCGCGCTTGCGAGTCCTGAGTGTTCCATTTCAACTTCATTCATAACGAAATTTTGAGGCCGACATGAACGAATACGATCTCGATATCCTGCGCCTGCACACGCAGGGCTTCTGTTGCGCGCAGATCATCGTGCAGATGGCCCTGGAGATGCAGGGTGTGGAGAACCCGGGGCTGGTGCGGGCCATGTCCGGGCTGTGCGTGGGGTTTTCGTCGCCCCAGGGCGCCTGCGGGGCCCTGACGGGTGCGGCCTGCCTCTTTGCCTCCTACGCAGGCAAGGGCACTGCGGCGGAGGAGGCCGACGACAGGCTGCCGCTCATGCTGGCGGAACTGGCCGAATGGTTCGAAGAGTATGCCACGGCGCGTTTCGGAGGCATCAGCTGTTCGGCCATCGTGCCAGACGGCAAGCCTGACGCATCCGTCTGCGGCGGGCTGGTTTCCGAGTGCTACGGCAAGGTCCTGACCATCCTTGTGGAGAATGGCATCGACCCGAGCGCGGCGCATGAGTAGGGTGGTCGGCACGGTCGGCAGCGTGTGCCCCGAGTGTCTGGGCCGGGTTGAAGGGCAGCTGGTGGAGGATGGCGGGTGCGTGCGGCTGGTCAAACGCTGCCCCGAGCACGGCGAGTTTTCGACCGTGGTCTGGCGCGGGGAGCCGGCGTTTTCAAGCTGGGCGCGGCCCAAGATCCCCTTCGGCGGCGGGCCGCGCGAGGCCGTGGGGCAGGGGTGCCCTTACGACTGCGGCCTGTGCGCCCGCCACAACCAGCGGACCTGTACGGCCCTGGTGGAGGTCACGTCGCGCTGCAACCTGGGCTGCCCCGTGTGCTTCGCCGACAGCGGCGGGGCGGGGCGGGACTTGGACCACGACACCCTGGCGCGAATGTTCGACCAGATCATGGCCCGCACGGGAGGCTGCAACCTGCAGCTCTCGGGCGGCGAGCCCACGGTGCGCGGGGATCTGCCGCAGATCGTGGCCATGGCCAAGCGGGCCGGCTTCGGCTTCGTGCAGCTCAACACCAACGGCCTGCGGCTGGCCGAAGCCCCCGGGCTGGCCGTCGAGCTGGCCGAGGCCGGGCTGTCGTCCATCTTTCTGCAGTTCGACGGGGTGCGCGACGAAGTCTTCCGTTCCCTGCGCGGCCGGGACCTGTTCGAGATCAAGGTTCGGGCGGTGGACAATGCATCGGCGGCGGGCCTGGGCATCGTCCTCGTGCCCACGGTGGCGCGCGGCGTGAACACGGACCAGCTCTGGGACATCGTGCGCTTCGGCCTGGACCGCCAGCCACATGTGCGCGGCGTCCATTTTCAGCCTATGAGCTATTTCGGGCGGTACCCCGAGAACTTCACCCCGGATCACGTCACACTGCCCGAGCTCATGACGGGCCTGGAGGCGCAGAGCGGGGGCATCGTCAAGGTTTCCGATTTCCTGCCGCCGGGCTGCGAGCATGCCCTGTGTTCCTTCTCGGGCAAGTACATGACGCGCGAGGACGGCAGCCTCACGCGCCTGGGCAGCGCCTCCTGCGACTGCACGCCCAAACCCGCCGAGGCCGGCGCCCTCAAGTCCATCGGCGTAACGGCCCGCCAATGGTCCTCCCCGGCCGCTCTTTCCCCGCATCCCCCATGCACGGGTCAAGGGGCCGAGCCCCTTGCGGGGCGCGGGGCGGCGCCCCGCATCTCTTCCACTTCCACTCCCACCCCCGACAACGACCTCGACCGCTTCCTGGCCAGGGCCCGGACCCACACGTTCACCATCTCGGCCATGGCCTTCCAGGACGCGTGGAGCCTCAACCTGGAGCGCCTGCAGGGCTGCTGCATCCACGTGGCGCAGCCTGACGGGCGCTTGGTGCCGTTCTGCGCCTTCAACCTGACGTCCCGCGACGGCCGCAGTCTGTACCGGGGGCGTGCGTGAGGGTCAGCACCGTCGACGGCCTCACGTCCCGCAGGCTGGGAATCTTCGGTCCCCTGGAGCGGGGTCGTCTGGAGGGGGCGCAGATGGCGGCGCTGCGCGCGACGGTCTTGCACGCGAAAGCGGGCAGTCCATGGTACCGTGAGCGGTTGGCGGGAGTGGCGGCGGAGACGCTGCGTTGTCCGGCCGACCTGGCGCGGTTGCCTTTCGTGACCGTGGCGGATGTGGCCGCCTTCGGCCGGCGCATGGTCTGCGTGCCCCAGGGCGAGGTGGCGCGCATCGTGACCCTGCAGACCTCGGGCAGCACCGGGACACCCAAGCGGCTGCACTTCACGCGGGACGACCTGGACGGGACTCTTGATTTCTTCCTGCACGGCATGTTGAACTTGGTGGGGCAGGAGGACCGGGTTCTGGCCTTGCTGCCCTTCAGCCAGCCCGACAGCACCGGGGACCTGCTCATCCGCGCCCTGTCCGGCGGCGGGGTGCACTGCGCCGGGCTTTGGCCGCCTGTGGACGCGGGCGAACTGGCGCAATTCATCGCGGCGGAGAGGTATTCGTGCCTCGTGGGCCTGCCCCAGCATCTTCTGGCCCTGTCGGATGCGCTGCCCTTTGGCGCGGTCCGGACCATGCTGCTGTGTTCGGATTACGCCCCGCCAGCCCTGCGCCGGCGCATCGAGGAGGCCTGCGGCTGCGAGACATTTCTGCACTACGGCGCCACGGAGACGGGCCTTGGCGGCGGCGTGGAGTGCGAAGTCCATGACGGCTGCCATCTGCGGGAGTCCGACCTTCTTTTCGAGATCGTGGACCCGGTAACGGGCGCGGTTTTGGGCGGGGGGGAGGAGGGCGAGGTGGTCGTGACCACGCTGGGCCGCCGGGCCATGCCGCTGCTGCGCTACCGCACGGGCGACCTGGCCCGCCTGGCCAAGGGGCGGTGCGCCTGCGGCGGCGTCACGGCGCGGTTGTGCGATGTGACCGGACGCGGGAATGCGTGCGTTCTCGGCGGGGGTTTCAGCTTGACCAGCCGGGAACTGGACGACAGGCTTTTCGACGTGGAGGGACTTTTGGACTATCGCGCCACGCTGGAGTCTTGCGCAGGTGCGGACCGCCTGGGCGTTGAATTCCGGGCCGGGGCGGGGCATGAGCATCTGGAGCGGGACCTGGGGCTGGCCCTGCGGCGCGTTCCCGGGGTGGCCGCGGCCCTGGAGCTTGGGAGTTTGAGCCTGGCCCCCATGCGCCGAGTCGAGGTCTTTTCGCCGTCCCACACCGTCAAGCGCACCATCAACGATCAACGCGGGAGCACGCTTTGAAGGATATACTCGAATCATTGCTGGAAACCCTGGCTCAGGGGCGGGATGCCGTCTTCTGCGGCATCGTCGAGAGCTCGGGCTCGGCCCCTCGCACGTCCGGAGCCAGGATGCTGGTCCTGCCGGACGGGAGCATCCGCGGTTCCGTGGGCGGCGGCCCCGTTGAGGGGGCCAGCCTGGTCCGGGCCAGGAAGATGTTTGACAGCGGCGAGTCGCACGTTTTGCTTCCCTTCGACCTGAATTCGCACACGGCCGCCCAGGCGGGCATGGTCTGTGGCGGGGCGGTCAAGGTGCTGCTGCAGCGCGTCACGCCCGAGCGTCGCGGCTTTTTCGAAAAGCTGAAGGACCTGCATGACGCGCGGCAACGGCCGGCCATGGTGACCGTCATGGGGCCCGAACGGGCGCCCGCCCTGGCCTTGTGGTCCGAGGCGACGGGCCTGGATGGCGCGGATCTGCCCGAAGGCATGGCTCTCGAGCTGGCCCGCAAGGCGGCGAAGACGCGCCAGAATTTCAGCCTCGAAGGCAATGGTCTGCGCGTCTTTGCGGAGCCTCTGGTCGCACCCACGGTGCTGCACCTCGTCGGCGCGGGGCACGTGGCTCTGGCCACGGCCAAGGTGGCGGCCTTCGCCGGGTTCGAAGTGGTGGTCATGGACGACCGGGCCGAGTTCGCCAGCGCGGAGCGCTACCCCGAGGCCCGCGAGGTGCGGGTGCTGGAAAATTTCAACCAATGCCTGAAGGATCTGGGTCCCGACGACTACGTGGTCATCGTCACCCGCGGCCACCTGCACGACCGCGATGTTTTGGCCCAGGCCCTGCGGACCGAGGCGGGGTACGTCGGCATGATCGGCAGCCGCAGCAAGCGCGACGCGGTCTACCGCTCCCTGCTCGAGAACGGCTGTACGCAGGCCGACATCGACCGCGTCTTCTGTCCCATCGGTCTGACCATCGGCGCCGACACGCCCGAGGAAATCGCCGTGAGCATTGTCGCCGAGATGATCGGGGTGCGTGCCGGGGTGCAGGGATGACGGTCGGGCGTTTCGGCGCCGTCATCCTGGCGGCCGGTTTCTCCTCGCGCATGGGCGGCTTCAAGCCCCTCATGGATCTCGGCGGGATGACGGTCCTGTCGCGCTGCGTGCATGTGTTCCGGGAGGCGGGCATAGAAAGCCCGCTGGTCGTGACCGGGCACCGCGCCGCGGAGGTCGAGGCCGAAGTGGTCCGGCTGGGCGTCACCTTTACGCGCAACGCCGGGTATGCGGACGGCATGTTCTCGTCGGTGCGGGCGGCGGCGTCAGCCTGTGCCGGCCTGCCCGGTCTGGACGCATTTTTCATTCTTCCGGCGGACATTCCGCTGGTGCGGCCGGCCACGGTCAACCTCATGCTCGACGCCTTCGACGGTCGCGTGGCCTACCCGGTCTTCGCGGGCGAGCGGGGTCACCCGCCGCTGATCCCCGCAGGCCTGATCCCGCGCATTCTGGGGCACGACGGCCGGGGCGGGTTGCAAGGGCTGCTGGCGGACGCGCCATCCCTCGACGTCCCGGTCTGGGACAGGGGCATCCTGCTGGACGCCGACACGCCCGACGATTTCGCCGTCCTGCAGCGGCGCGCCTCCCGCCTGCATGTCGGGGACCGCGACGAGGCTCTGGCCCTGGCCGGGCAGTCCATGCCCGAGCGTGGCCTGGCCCATGGCCTGGCCGTGGCCGCGGTGGCCCTGCGCATGGGGGAGGAGCTGAACCGCAAGGGCGCGGGGCTCGATCTGGATCTGGTCCACAACGCCGCCCTGCTGCACGATGTGGCCAAGGGCTGGCCTCACCACGAGGCCGCCGGCGGCGAGTTGCTTGCGCGTCTGGGTCTGGGCGGCCTGTCTCGGATCGTGGCCGCCCACCGCGACGTGCCGCCTCCGGCATCGGGCCTGCTCACGGAAAAGGAGGTCGTCTGCCTGGCGGACAAGCTGGTGCGTTGCGACCGGCGCATTTCCGTGGAGGACCGGTTCGGCGAGAAGCTGGCCCTGTACGCCTGCGACGAGAACGCCTGCGCCGCCATCCGCGGCCGCATGAACAACGCTCTGGCCCTGCGGGGCATGGTCGAGAAGGCCTGTGGCCGCGGCCTGGAGGACATTCTGGCCGGGGTGCTGCCGTGAGCGAGGTCTATCTCGTCCGCCACGGGGAGATCACGCAGTCCGCGCCGCGCCGCTTCGTGGGCCGGACGGACCTGCCGCTGACGGACGCGGGCCGTGAACAGATGGCGGCCGTGGCGCGGTTTCTGACCGGCAGAGGCGTGGTGCGCCTGGTATGCAGCCCCTTGGCGCGCTGCGTGGAGAGTGCGGGGATTGTCGGCGCTGTTCTGGGGCTTGTGCCCGAGACGGCTGCGGATCTGCGCGAAATCAGCCTGGGCTCCTGGGAGGGCCTGACCGTGGACGAAGTCCGCGAGCGCTTTCCCGGCCGCTACGAGGCCAGGGGCCGCAATCTGGCCGGCTTCCGCCCGCCGGGCGGCGAGAGCTTCGCCGACGTGCAGCGCAGGGCCTGGCCCGCCTTCGAGCTTGCCGCCACGGACCTGGACGAGCCTCTGGCCATCGTGGCCCACGGCGGCGTGAATCGCGTTCTCCTGTGCCGCATCCTGGGCATGCCCCTGGAAAATCTGTTCCGCCTGGAACAGCATTACGCCTGCGTCAACATCCTGCACGCCGGGGAGGGGGAATATCGCGTCGCGGCCATGAATCTGCTCACCCTGTAAGCAGGCCCCAAAAGTCGCAGGTCGCAAAAAAAAGCAGGCCGCCCGGACCATGTCCCGGCGGCCTGTTCGCGCTTCGCGGTGGAAGCGGTCTAGAAGCGGTACGCCACGCTCACTCCGAGCAGGTGGGCGTCGCCGTCCTCGAAATCGGCGGTTTCGGACGTGCCGCCGCTGACGTAGATCGTTGCGTCCTTGCGGTCGTTGATGAGCAGGTAGGTGTAGCCCAGGTCCACGCTCCAGGCTTGGTCGTGCCAGCCCAGGCCGGCGCAGAAGAGTTGGCGGTCGTTGGCCGGGACCATGTAGTCGGCCCGCTCGGTGCGGATAGGCGTCTCGTCGTAGACGTAGCCTGCGCGCAGGTCCCAGGCCGGGGTCAGGGCGTATTCGGCGCCGATGCCCAGGCGCCAGGTGTCCTGCCAGTCCTTGAGGGCGGCGCCGGTCGAGGACCCATTGATGCTGATGTCGAGTTCCTCGTACGAGGACCAGCCCGTGCGTGTGACGTCCACTTCGAGGCTCAGCCTGTCCATGGGGGTGATGCACATGCCCAGGGACCAGGAATCGGGCAGGGTGATCTCGCCGTCGGCGTCACCGTTCAGATGGTCGTCGTACGGGGCCGGGGCATCGCTGTCGGCCTCGCCGCGCGGGTGCACGTCGATGGCGCTGCGGTATATGAGTCCCAGCGACAGCCAGTCCGTGGGCGCGTACCAGGTGGACAGGTTGACGCCAACGCCCACGTCGTCGCCCTGGACCTTGAGGTCGTACGCGCCGTATACCTTCTTTTTCTGCGTGAATTCGAAATAGTTGGCCTCTGCGCCAACGCCAATGGACCACGTGTCCGTCAGACGCATGCCCAAGACCGGGGTCAGGGATACGCTCTTGATGCTCGCGAAGTAGACGCTGTCGTTTCCGGCCCAGTTCTCGTCGAACTCCGTGCCCAGGCCGAAACGGTTGAAGGCGCCGATCCCGAGCCAGTAGCGCTCACCCAGCTGCGTGACCGCGTAGGCGTGGGGCAGCATCCAGACGTTGGACTCCCCGTCGCAGCTCTCCTCGCCTTCGATGGACACGGTGGCCATGGGAGCCACCCCGACCAGGCCGGTCATGATCTGCGTGCCGTTCAGGCCCGTCATGGCCGCAGGGTTGGAGGCCACCGCGGACGCGTCGGGCCGCCGGGCCATGGTCGTTCCGCCCAGCGCGATGCCGCGCGCACTCCACTCATACACGGCGAATCCGGCCGCCAGAACCTGCTGTCCCGTCAGCAGCAGCGCCAACACGACAGCGGCAACAACTCTCCCCATTGTTCCTCCTCGTCTGCACAGGTTCATGCGCATCCCGCCGGACGCGCGACAACCTCGGGCCCATAAGGCGTTTTGCCTGTCATCTCAAGGAGAAGTGGTAAAGTAAGCGCTCAATTTTGTGCCATCGGGCCACGCATGCTCTCCCGGACATCCAGACCGTGCGGAGGATCTGGACATTGAGCGCACGCCGACAGATTCTTTGAATCGGCGCAAAGAAGGACGGAGGTCCCGGCCCGTCCTTCGGCACTGACCGGATGGGCCAATGCAGCCCGACCCGATGACATCCCGGTGGGAGAACGATTCTTGCTTGAGAAACTGATTGGCCCGCAATGCGGCAACATCTTCCTGCATACGGAGGCGACATGAGAATCGACGGCGCCGCGTCAATCGCCGAAATGTATTTCAACGCCCGGACCAAAACCCGCGACGCAGACACCGCACGCGCCGATCAGGGTGATACGGTCACCCTGTCGTCCGAAGCCAAGCGGCTGTTGGAGCACTTCCGCAACATGCGGTTCGAAGAGGACCAGAACGTGTCCGGCGGGCCCGATTCCGGGCAGGCTGGCGCCACCCCGCGAGATTTGGCCGTCTCCATGTCCGGGATCGGCGCCGGCGAGTCAGGCGGTTCAGGGACGGGCAGCCAGGTCGAGGACATCGAAAAGCGCATCAAGGACCTGATGGACAAGGTCAAGCACATCATGGACAGCGACCTGCCGCCCGAGCAGAAGCAGAGCGCGGCCGCTCCGTATCTGCAGCAGATCCAGGAACTGCAGCAGCAGTTGCAGGAACTGACGGCGGCAGGAAAAGGGTGATGCGGGGGACGGGTCGGGCCCGCCGCGCCATCCGGGGCAGTATCGGACATATTGTTTCACTTTTCGCGCGGATGGGGGCATGACGGCCGGCAGTCCGACTTGCCTTGTCCTGAATGTCGACGATGGCGTTGATTCTGTGCGATATTTGAGTCAAAATTCAAAATTGAGCGAGGAATGACGCAAATATCGGACAACTAGGCAGCGCCACCCTTGGCGATGCAGTGATGTCCGGCCTGACGGCTGGAGATATCCGCTTGACTGACGGCACGTGTAACCCGAGACAACCATGCTGATCCACTGGAACATCGATCCGGTCATCGTTTCCTTCGGCCCGTTCGCTCTGCGTTGGTACGGGTTGCTCTTCGCCGCGCCGTTTCTGGCCGGTCTGTCCTTCTTCAGGCGCGTTTTCCGCGAAGAGGGGATTGCCGAGGCCAACCTCGACCGCTTGCTGCTGTACGCGGTGCTCGGCACGGTCATCGGGGCGCGGCTGGCGCACTGCCTTTTTTACGATCCGCAGTACTATTTCGCCAACCCGCTGAAGATCGTCGCCATCTGGGAGGGCGGGCTGGCCAGTCACGGCGGCATCGCCGGGCTGGTCTGCGGGTTCTGGCTGGCGGGGCGGACGTTCTCGCCGCGCGTTTCCCTCCTGTGGCTTCTGGACCGGCTCGCCTTGCCCGGGGCTTTGGGGGCGGTCTGCATCCGGCTCGGGAATTTCATGAATTCGGAGATCGTCGGCAAGCCCACTTCGGGGTCGTGGGGCGTGGTCTTCGAACTCGTGGACCAAGTTCCCCGGCACCCTGCCCAACTCTACGAGGCGGCAGGGTATCTGGCGACCTTGGGGCTGCTCGTCCTTCTGTACGCGCGGCTTGGCAGGCGCACCCCCCTGGGCCTGCTGACCGGGTTGCTGTTGACGCTCGTCTTTGCGGTGCGCATCCTCGCGGAGTTCGCCAAGGAGCCGCAGGCCGCCTACGAGGCCGGGCAGGCCTTCAGCGTGGGCCAGTGGCTGAGCGTCCCGTTTCTCGCGCTGGGCGTCGGGCTGATCGCATACGCGTTGAAGCGTCCCGGAACCGGTTCCGACGGTCCGCGGGAGCGCAATGTCTGATTGTGGGCTCTGCCGGATCGTCCGTCTTCTCGTGCTGACGCTCCGTCTGTTCGGCGGCCTGAACGCGCAGGACGGCAACCGATGCGGGCGTGCACCTGCGGGGCGTCGCGCAAGGGTTGCATGGTCCCCCCGTGGGCTGAAATGGAAAAACGCCGTTCCGGTTGTCCGAAACGGCGTTTTCAGCGTTGTGGCGTGCTCGGCCTTGTGGGCCCGGGCCGGACGGAATTCAGTACCGCTTGAGTTCCTGCTTGGCGAGCACCCTGAACACGCCGTCGCCACCCGCCGGATGGACGAGGAGCGTGGAGCGGCCGTCCATGCAGATGGTCTTGAGCTGGTCGGAGATGGCGATGGGCGCGTCGTCTTGGACCGTCGCCCCGTCCGGCGTGCGGATGGCCTCCACCGATTCGAAGGCCAGAATCCTGTCCGCGGTCACGACCTCGCCGTCGCGGCCGAGGTGGAACCAGCCCCGGAAGCGGCCGTCGTTGCCCCACAGCCGCAGGCCGATGCCCGCCAGGGCGCCGATGACCCCTCCGCCCGTGCCGCCGTGCTCGGACAGGTGCACGCCGAGCTCGCGCGCCAGGGCGTAAGCCTCGGCTTTGGTCAGAACTTCGCGCTTGGCGCGTAGCCCGAAGGAGATGAGGGCTTCCCTGGTCCCGTTGAGGGGTTCGGACGCGACGCACAGCCCCGGGTCGGAGCCGGGCGCGCTGTGCCGCTGCAGGTAGGCGCTCAGGAATTCGACGTACTTTTCGCCCGGCACGTCCGTGTCGGCCGTGAAGACCATGGAGCTGTTGTGCGAGGTGTAGGGGATGTCCGGGTGCACGAAGAGCTGGTGCCTGGATATCTGGGAATACCGACCCCAGCCCATGGCCGTCATCTCGCGGCAGGCGTCCTCGACCAGCCAGCCGGTGCCCTTGCTTTCCAGATTGTCCGTGTCGTCCATGCAGATGATGAGCTTCATGACGCAGCTCCCGAGTCGTTGGGGTTGGTGGTGTGAAGAAGTCCGCGGGCTTCGAGCTTGGTCAGCAGGGCCGGCACGGGTAGGGCGCCCAGGGCTCCGAAGACCATGCCGCTTCCCGTCTTGATGGCCGTGCTGAGCATCAGGACCTGTAGGTCCATGCCGACCATCCATTCCGAGAACAGCGAGACAGGGGCCCTGGCCCCGGCCGCGAGGAATCCGGCGAAGGCGAAGGCCAGCAGGTTTTTGCGGCTTCGACGCAGGAACGGCACGCAGAAATCCACGACCAGGGCGGGCAGGACGTAACTGACCAGCCCCAGGGGCCCGAGCTTGCCGCTGCCCGTGAACATGCCCAGCAGCCCGGCCATGACCGCCGCCATGGTCGCGCCCCATGGCTTGCGGACGCACAGGGCCGCCAGCAGCAGGAAAAGGATCAGAAAGAACATGGAGTGTCCCGGCACCTTGAGATTGAGGCGCAGCAGGAGCTTTGTGGACAGGATCAGCAGGGAGCAGAAGCCCAGGAAGAGGGATTCCTGCAGGGTGAAGCCGAGCATGTGGTTACGCATGGGGCGCTCCGGGTTGAGATGAACGCTGCGGACCGGGCCAGACGGTGCGGCCGGGGTGCAGGCCGTACCAGCGGCAGTGAGCGGCCAGGGCGATGTCCCTGGCCAGGGCCAGGCTGGTCACGATGGCCGGCAGGCAGATGACCCGCACCAGCGTGGCCCAGTTGACGGGGTTCAGGAGTTCGCGGGGCAGGATGCGGGCCCCGCGCAGGACCTGGCTTTCGTAGGTCTGCACCGTCACGCCCCACAGGGTGGGGAAGAAGAAAACGCAGGTCGAGAGCACGAAGCCCATCCGGGCCGGCAGCACGCGGACCAGCAGACGGGCCATGTCGCCGTGGTGCGTGGTCCGCATCAGCAGCACGCCGGGCAGGACGAGGAGGACCAGGCGGTACGCGACGCGCGCCCCTTCCGGCAGGCTCTGCGGTCCGTAGCGAAGCAAATAGAGGGCCAGGACCAGCGCGACCTGCCAGACGAAGACCAGGACGAGGCGTTTCCAGGGGTGCTTGTGCGCCCTGGAAGCCAGAGCCAGGGCCGCCGTGCCCAGGGTCAGAGCCGTCAGGCTCCAGGGGCCGTGCCAGAGCATGGCGGCCAGGGACAGGCCGAGGGCCGCCGCCATACGGGCCACGAGTTGGGTCTGGCCGACTCGCGGTGTGTGTCGGGATGCGCCACTCAGCATGGGGTCAGCCCCGTGCGGTCGAGACGGTGGATGCTGTGCGCCCCGTGCGTTGCGGGCCTGCGGTGCAGGGCGCAGACGACGGATGATCCGCCGCGGCTGAGGGTGTGCAGGATGTCCCAGACCCGGGCCGCGCTGGCGGGGTCGAGGCCGACGAAGGGGTCGTCGAGGAGGAGCAGCTCCGGCTCCACGGCCAGGACCGAGGCCAGGGCGACGAGGTGCTGCTCCCCGTGGCTCAGGAGAAAGGGCGGGCGGTGCGCCAGCCCGGACAGGCCCAAGCCGTCCAGGATCTCGCCGGCCAGTTCGAGGCGGCGCGCCTCGGGCAGCTTCCTGTAGCCCAGGGGGAAGGAGACTTCCTCCAGGACCGTGTCGGCAGTCAGCTGCCGGGCGGGGTTCTGGACCAGCAGGCCGACCCGCCCGCGCAGCTTCGCCGGAGTCGGGGGCAGACCCAGGACTTCGGCCGTTCCCGATGACAGGGCCTGGAATCCCGTCAGGCACCGCAGGAGAGAGGTCTTCCCGGATCCGTTGTCACCGTGGATGATGGCGATTTCGCCTTTTCGCAGCATGAAATTCAGGTTGCCCCAGATGCGCCTGTCGCCCAGTTCCAGGGATGCGGACGAAAGGATCGCCATGAAGGGGTTTTCGGCGAGATGCGGCGGGCTCGAAAGCGGGACAGGGGCCGGGCGGACGGTGTCGCGCAGGGCGGCGTCGGCGATGCCGAGAGTGCGCTGGATGACCGTGAGCGCGGTGGGGTCGTGCTCGCACAGCACGACGCTGCCTCCCGCGGCCAGAAAATGTCCGAGAAAGGCATCGAGGGCTTCGATGCCGGACTGATCGAGCTGGGCGCAGGGTTCGTCGAGGAGCAGGACGGCCGGGTCCATGACCAGCATTGAGGCCAGGAGAATCTTGTACTTCTGGCCGATGGACAGCGTGCCGACGGGCCGGTCCAGGGGCGTTTCGGCGGGGTCGAGTCCGACGCGGGACATGGCCTGCAGCATGCGGCCGGTCATCTCGTCCGCTGGCACGAGCAGGTTCTCCAGGCCGAAGGCCAGTTCGGAGCCGACGTCCGGACAGAGGAGCTGCGTGTCGGGGTTCTGCAGGATGAGCCCGATGCGGCCGGGCAGGGCTTCGGACACGGGTTGGCCGTCGAGCAGGACCTTGCCGCCGGGACCGGGGGGATGCAGCCCGGCCATGGTCCGCAGCAGCGTCGATTTGCCGCTGCCGGTGGGGCCGGTGATGCAGAGGCATTCCCCGGGGCCGACCTCGAGGTCGACCCCGGAGTAGAGCGGGCCGGCGATGCCGGCCGCGCTGACGTTTTGCAACGTGAGGTTCATCAGAAGAAGTAGTCGATGCCGCAGTACAGCGTCCGGCCGGGCCGGGGGAAGCCGTAGCTTTCCTCGTAATCCTCGTCGAAGAGGTTGTTGACGCCGGCGTAGACGCTCAGGGCCTTTTCCAGAAAGGCATGGCTCAGCTTGAGATCGACCAAGGTGAAGTCGTCCATGCGCTTCTTCAGGGTGGCGTCATCGTTGTACGTGTACTGGTTGGCCACGTACTGGAGTCCTGCGTACAGAGTCGTGCCGAAGGGGCAGATGTATTTACCTTCCAGCGAAACAGTGTCACGGGGACGGTACTGCAATTCATCGCGTTCGGAGCCGTCAGATTTATCCTCGGAGTCCAGATAGTTGTATGCTGTCTTGATCCAAAGCGAGTCGAAGAACGTGTTTTCCAGTCCAACTTCAAACCCGTGAAATAGATATTCTTCAAAATTCGTGTAGGTTTCCTTTTTTGGATCAAGAATGGTCGGAGTCGCAACCTTTTCAATCATGTCCTGAGCTTCAATCCGGTAGATCGATCCGCTGAAAACCGTCTTGAACGGTAGTTCCTGGGTCAGGCCGATTTCGAAATGCTTCGCAACTTCGGGCTCTAAATCCGGGTTGCCGGATGCGGAGTCGAAAAGGTTCCGCACTGAGGCGAAGCGCACCTTGCGGGCGTGGTTGGCGGAGAGGGTGGTGCCTTCGAAGGGGCGGTAGCTCGCACCGAGGAGATAGGTCCAGTCCGTGGCCGTCTCCGATTCGGGGCCGGTCTGGGCGACGTGGCTGCCACCGGCGACCAGAGTCACCTGATCGATGGGAGTGATGGTGTATTCCAGTCCGGCCGAGTATTCCTGCAGATCCTGGTTCACACCGATGTCGGTCTTCTTGCCTTTAGTGTTCGTGGAGAACCCAGATTCGTCCCAGCTTTGATTTTCGCCGTTGACGGCGGTCGTAAGGACGCCGAGTACATCGAAGTCGTAGCTGGCGCGGAGGGATGCGCCAGCTACGCTGCTTGTGGAACGACTTTTGCCGTTGATAGCGTCGTATGTGTCGTCTTTGAAGGTTTTGGTCAGTTCGTTACGCTGGTTCGCGTATACGGCCGTGTCGAGAGACAGGGGGAAATCGAACTCGTGGCGCAGGTTGAACTGGGTGCCCACCTCGCTGTAGTCCTCCAGGCGTTCGTACTTGGCCGTCTTTCCGAAGGGGTCCTTGCTGTCGGTGATGACGGACGGCGGCTTGCCATAGCTGCCGCCGGTGTAAGAGAAGACTGCGCCGAGCTTGGTGCTGTCGCTGATGTTGTACCCGCCGTTGAAAAAGGCGCTGTCGCGGTCACGGTCGCTGTTTTCACGATTGTCGGAGTCTTGCGCCGCATTCCGGTCGAAGTCGTCGGAAATCGGATATGCTTTGGAATTGAGGCTGCTCACGCTGCCGAAGAAAAATCCCTTTTCGCTTCCGCCGGACAGGGAAGCCTTGCCAAGGTAGGAATCGACCTCCCCGGCCCGTACGCCCACGGAACCGTGCATGCCCTGTTCGCCGCCCTTGGTGATGATATTGATGACGGCGGCGGTTCCGCCGGCCCCGTAGAGCACGGAACTGGCGCCTTTGGTCAGCACGATGCGGGCGATGTTCTCGGCCGGGATGGAGGCCGGGTCGAACTGTCCGTCGTAGGTGGACTGAAAGGGTGTGCCGTTGATGAGCAGCTTGATGTGGCGCGTGCGGAAGCCACGGACGTCGATGCGCGGGGTGCCGTCGGCCGCGGTGCGGATGTACACGCCCGGCAGCATCTCGATGGCTTCGTTGAGAGTGGTTGCGCCGCGCATCTCGATGTCTTCTGCCGTGACCTCGGCGACGTTGGTTACGTCTTCGACGCCGGGCTTGTCGGATTTGACAACGATTTCACCCAGGACATATTCGGCCTCCTGGGCGGATGCCGGATGTGCCAGGACCAAGGCGAGGAGAAGCATGAAGGCCTGCTGGAATCGGGTCATGGGAATCCTCATGTGTAGGAAGTTGAAGATAGGGTCCTTTGCCGGAAGATTGTATTATGTCTGCGTAGGTATATTTATGAAAAATTTTAGTCAATACGGACACATGTGTCTTTTATGGCATAATAGATGGCGCGCGTTCACGATCAGCTGCATCCTGGATGTGGACGCGTCAAAAGATATCCCGGTGAGAGCGGATGTGCACGACATCCGGCTTTTGTTGGCAAGGAAAAATTTATGAACGCACAAGAAACCCGCACCCTCGGCCGCGCCCTGTGGCGATTGGTGCGTTTCGCCCGACCCCATGCGCGGCGCATCCTGCTGGGGCTCGCGGCCAATGCGGGGGCGCGGTTTTTCGATCTGCTGCCCATGATCGTGGTCGGGCGGGTGGTGGACACGGTGTCCGTGGCCCTGCGGGACGGGCAGGCCCTGGCCGGGACTGATTTTCTCTGGGCCGGGCTGCTGGTGCTCGGCACCTTCGCGGGGCTGGCCGTGTTCCAGAGCGTCAGCGACTACACCCTGGACAGCGCGGCGCAGATGATCCGGCACGACCTGCGCGTGGAACTCTACACCCACGTGCAGCGCCTCGACGTGTCGTACTTCGAGTCCCGCCAGACGGGCGACATCATGGCCGTGCTGGCCGGGGACGTGGACAACCTGGAGCGCTTCTTCTCGGACACGTCCACGAGCATCGTGCGCCTGTTCATCACCTTCACCGGCATCTACGGCATCCTTTTCTGGCTGGACTGGCACCTGGCGCTGCTCCTTTTGGCGCCCATGCCCATCGCCGTCTGGGCCGTGCGCTTCTTCGCCACCCGCGTCTCGCCCCAGTACCGCACGGCGCGCAAGGCCGTGGGCGAGATCAACTCCATCCTTGAGAACAACCTGCAGGGCATGCACGTCATCCAGGCCTACTCGGCCCAGGACCACCAGACGGGCCGTATCCGCCAGCGCTCCGAGGAGTACCGCGACGCGGCCGTGCGCGCCGCCCTGGAGCGCTCGCGCTTCGTGCCCCTGCTCTACGGCGTGGCCGGCATGGGCTACGCCCTGCTCATCGGGATGGGCGGCTGGATGACCTTCTCTGGCATCGGCCCAAGCGTCGGCGACTTCACGACCTTCGTGCTCCTGGCCATGCGCCTCATCCTGCCGCTCTTCGTCTTCGGCATGCTCATCAACCAGATCCAGCAGTCCGAGGCCTCGGCCCAGCGCATCACCGAGATCTTCGACACGGCGCCCACGGTCCGTGACGAGGCCTCCGCCGCTCCCCTGCAGGGCGCGCTTGAACGCGTCGAGGTCCGAAACATGTGTTTCGCCTATCCCGGCCGCGACAAGGTCCTGTGCGGCATCGACCTTACCCTGGAGCGGGGCAGGGTCCTCGGCGTGGTCGGGCCCACAGGCGCGGGCAAGAGCTCCCTGGCCAAGCTGATGCTGCGCTACTACGACCCCATGGGCGGCGAGATTCTGGTCAACGGCCGGCCGCTGGCCTCGGTGCCCCTCGACAGCTGGCGGGGCCGCATCGGTTACGTGTCCCAGGAGGCCTACCTCTTCCACGGCACAGTGGGCGAGAACATCCGCCTGGGTTCGCCCAGTGCCGTGGATGACGACGTCCGCCGAGCGGCGCGCCTGGCCGGGGCCGCGGAGTTCATCGATGCCTTGCCCGACGGGTACGACACCCTGGTCGGGGACCGCGGCATGAAGCTCTCGGGCGGCCAGCGCCAACGCATCTCCCTGGCCCGGGCCATCCTGCGTGACCCCGAGTTCCTGATCCTCGACGAGGCCACCGCCAGCGTGGACACGCGCACCGAGGAGATCATCCAGAACAATCTGAAGGAGCTGCGCGGCGACCGAATCACCCTGGCCATCGCCCATCGCCTGTCCACGGTGCGGCAGTGCGACGAGATCGTGGTCATCGTCGACGGCGTCATTGTGGAGCGCGGGACCCATGCCGAACTGGTCGGTGCCGGCGGCGTCTACGCGGGGCTGTGGCAGGTGCAGAGCGGAGAATAGGGGGGGCAGGCGCGGATATTGCATTCCACTTGAAAAGCCAGGTGACGGTACGCAGCCGCCGTGACGGTTTCGGCATATGCTGCGTGTATCTTTTCTCAAGGAAAAGAACCTATTGGCCTGGGCGAACATGCCCGGCCGTTTGGCAGTCAGCATGGCGGAGTGGGATGTTTGTCCGGAAAAGGTGGATTTTTATCCGCCGGCAGGCGTGCCTGCAAGGAGTCGTTATGAAGTTCGTGTCTGGAATGTCGTTTGTTCGCCGGTACCGGTTCGCGTTCGCGCTGTTCGTCGTCTCTTCCCTGCTGAGCTGCGGGGCGGCCTTTGCCGACAAGGTGTTTGTCGAGTACGATGTCGTCATTATCGGGAAAAATTTCGTGATCTCGACGCCCTACGATGACGGCGTCGTGCTCGAAAGCAAGAAGGGCGCATTCGCGCCCACGAAATTCTTCGGCGCGGAAGGTACCGCGGCCATGCTCTTTCTCTACAACAGGATCACCCGCGACATGGGGGTGGATCTGGTCATGCATACCTACAAGGGCAGGATCGACCGCAGGGCGGCCGAAGAGAAGGTCGATGCCGTGCTGCGTTTCTACCGTGACAACGAGCTGATTTTCAAAAGCAGATTCGTGGAGCAGCCCGCGACGAAGATCGGCATCTGCCGGTTCAGGGTCTGAACGGCCCTCTCCGGGCTGCTCAAGCCTGTTGACCTGAAAGGCGCGCAGCACTGCGCTGCACAAAAAAACGCCTCCTGCCGATACCGGCCGGAGGCGTTGTCTTTTCTGTGGAGTCCCGGATTTTTCAGTACTTGATGGCCGAGAAGCGCATCAGCTTGTCCCACTGGTGGGTGGAGGTGATGCGGCGGATGGTGCCGGTCTTGCCGCGCAGGACTAGGGAGTGCGTGGTCGCGCCCGTGCCCGTGTAGCTCACGCCGCCCAGGAACGTGCCGCCGGAGATACCCGTGGCCGCGAAGAAGACGTTGTCGTCGCGGATCAGGGTGTCCGTGGTCAGGACCATGTTCAGGTCCAGGCCGAAGTCCAGCACGTTCTTCCTCTCGTCCTCGGACTGCGGGTCGAACTTGGCCAGGATCTCGCCGCCCAAGGCCTTGATGGCGCAGGCCGCCAGCACCCCTTCGGGCGTGCCGCCGGTGCCGAACATCATGTCCACGGACGAGGTCGGGTCCACGGCCATCAGCGCCCCGGCCACATCGCCGTCGGTGTGCAGCTGGATGCGCGCGCCAGCGGCCCGGATCTGGGCGATGAGGTCCTTGTGGCGGGGCTTGTCCAGGACGAAGATCATGAGGTCCTCGACCTTCTTGCCCAGGGCCTTGGCCGCGGCCTTGAGATTCTGGCCCACGGGCGCGTCCATGTCGACCACGCCCTTGGCCGGGGCCGGAACCACGAGCTTCTTCATGTAATAGCTCGGGCCCGGGTTGAACATGGTCCCGGCCGGGGACAGGCCGACCACGGCGATGGCGTTGGGGCGGCCGTAGGCCAGGAGGTTGGTGCCCTCCACCGGGTCCACGGCCACGTCAACGGCCGCGCCTCGGCCCGTGCCGACGTGCTCGCCGTTGTAGAGCATGGGGGCCTCGTCCTTCTCGCCCTCGCCGATGACAATGCGGCCGTCGATGTCCAGGGTGTTGAAGGACAGACGCATGGCGTCCACGGCCGCGCCGTCGCCCTCATTCTTGGCGCCCTTGCCGAGCCAGCGGGCCGAGGCCAGGGCCGCGGCCTCCGTGACCCGGACCAGGTCCATGGCCAGGTTGCGTTGCGGTGCTTCCATCATTCCTCCGCTCATGACCTAAGCCTTGATGAATTCGATGAGGTTGGCGGCAGTGAAGCCGTACTTCTCCTTCAGCACGCCCGCCGGGGCCGAGGCGCCAAAGTGATCGATACCCCAGACCTTTCCGTCCAGGCCCACGTATTTGTACCAGAGGTC